>JBELME010000249.1:0-6387 GCA_042096095.1 Enterovibrio sp. | reverse complement strand
TGTGATAAACCTTACGAAGGTTCGGTGCGATAAGACGAATGGCTTCTAGAGCGTGGTAATCGCTAAATGGGTTGGCCTTTTTACTGACGTATGCTTCGATAGCGTGAGTGAGGGCATCAATGCCAGTGTCTGCCGTGGTACGGGCAGGCAGTGACATGGTGAGTTCATAATCGACAACCGCCGCATAAGGGGCAAAGCCCAAACCAACGCACAGCATTTTTTCATCAGATTCGTCATCAGTGATCACGGTAAAGCGCGTCACCTCAGAGCCTGTACCGGCGGTGGTCGGAATGGCGATGATAGGAATGCCTTCTTCATTGACCATGCGAGGCACTTTGTAATCACGCATTTTTCCGCCAAAACGCGCCAGAATACTGACCGCTTTCGCACTGTCGATAGCGCTGCCGCCACCCAGTGCAATGATGCAATCAAAGTTGCCTTCACGCGTCACCAGCACCGCTTCCTCTATCGAGCTTGATGTAGGTTCTGGGATAGTGTCTGCATACACGCTGGATTCGATGCCTGCTTCAATGAGGATACCCTGAATCTTCGCGACATAACCGAATTCAACCATGTTTTTGTCCGTGATCACTAACACACGAGATGCATTCAAGTTTTTGACCATTTCTGGGACTTGCTCGACGGCACCGCCGCCAATTTCCATCATTCGAGGTAAGGTGACTGAGGCGCTCATTTTGCTACTCCTATGACTTCAGGTTTTCCAGGAAGAGGCTCTGCTCTTAGTGCTTTGTATAGACCAACGATGGTGGCGATAATCACGATGGAATAAGGTAGGGCGGCGATGATAGACGCTGTTTGCAATGCGCCTAATCCGCCTGCTAGCAACAGTACGGCAGCAACAAGCCCGATCGACATGCCCCAGAAAATACGGTAACGCGTGGGTGGGTTCGGGTTACCCATCGAAATGAGGGTGCAGATAACCAGTGTGGCGGAATCCGCAGAGGTTACGAAATACGTCACCAGCATGATGGTGCAGATAGAAGCGCCAAGGGTGGTGAGAATGGTGCCCGCATCCATCAGCTCGATGGTTTTGAATAAGGCCAGCGTTAGGTCGTCATTCACGGCATCTACCACGCCGCCTTGACCAAACAGTTCGATGTACATCGCTGTGTTGCCAAAAATGGTGATCCAAAATGCAGCCAACATGGTCGGGGCAATCAGCACGCCAAGAATGAATTCACGGATGGTGCGGCCACGAGAGATACGCGCGATGAAAATGCCACAGAAGGGTGCCCATGCAATCCACCATCCCCAATAGAAAATGGTCCATGAGCCTTGCCATGTGTGCTCAGGGTTCGGATCGACCCAAAGCCCCAGAGACGTTACATTGAGCATGTAGTCGCCCAAGTTGGTAAAAAACGAACCAATCACATAAGCCGTAGGGCCAAGGATGATAAAGAACGCAAGCATCACAACAGTGAGTTGCATGTTCAGTTCGCTTAGAATGCGAATGCCTTTGTTGACACCTGTGATGACCGAGAACGTGGCGATGATTGAAATCAACACGATCAAGACCATCTGTGTGGTTGTGCTGACCTCGACACCGAAGAGGTAATTCAAGCCGGCGTTCATTTGTTGTGCGCCTAACCCTAAGGATGTCGCAATACCAAAGACGGTGCCGAACACGGCCAGCAAATCTGCTGCATGGCCGATGGGGCCATAAATACGATCACCTAGAAGGGGGTAAAGACCGGAGCGAATAGAAAGCGGTAAGCCTTTTCGATAGGAAAAGTAAGCAAGAGAGAGTCCGCAAAGTGCAAACAAGCCCCAGCCATGTAAACCCCAATGAAAGATGCTAACGCGCATGGCGACTTGAGCAGCTTCAATGGACAGGGCACTTTCGGGGGAGGTGAAAGGGTTGCTCTGAAGGTGGTACATGGGCTCTGCGATACTCCAAAAAAGAATGCCGATGCCTATGCCTGCGCCGAACAACATCGAAAACCATGAAAAAAAACCAAACTCGGGTCTCTCGTCATCTTTCCCTAATCGAATACTGCCGTAACGACTGAAAACCAAGTAGACAGCGATGAACAGAAACGCGCTCATCAATCCCACGTAGTACCAAGCAAAGTTTGTTGCTATGTAACCTTTAGCGGCTGAGTAAACACTGTTGGCGTGTTCAGGAACAATCACAGTGTATAAAACAAACAGTACAGCAAGCGCAGAAGAGCCAATTGCCATGACAGGGTTAACCCCTGCGAAAATTCCTTTTGAGTTGCTTGGATTTACATCCGTTTCCATTGCATAACTCCTCGTCCGAATACGTGGTTATAAATATCGTCATTCGTCACAAATTTTATTTATGTATTAAATGCGTCATGTTATTGTCGCGATTTAGTATGTGTACTTTGGCTTTTTGACGTTAAGTAAACTTTCATATTTAGAGACACCCTCGCAATTAATAAAAATTCGGTCATTGGTATAAAAAAATTTATACGTAATGGCTTTTATAATTCGGGTGTTTTTTTAAGTAATTGTTTTTATTACATTAGACGAGATACACATCAGGAAAATAGCGATGAAAAAGAGATTACCGCCTCTCAATTGGCTACGTTCTTTCGAAGCCGCAGCGAGGCACCTGAGCTTCACTCATGCATCCCAAGAACTGCACATCACACAAGCAGCGATCAGCCAGCAGATCAAGGGATTGGAGAGTCAATTAGGCACAACGCTGTTTGTGCGTCTACCACGAGGGCTTGAGTTAACGGAGGCGGGTGCGGCTTATCTTCCTGTTGTGCATGAGGCGATTGAAAAACTGTCTGAAATCACGGAGGAGCTGTTTGGGCAAGGGCGATCAAAATTGCTCAATGTTCGCGTAAATCTCGTGTTTTTTATCCACTGGTTAGCGCCACGGCTCCAAGCGTTTTCAGACAGTCATCCCAATATAAACTTAAGAATAACCAGTAATATATGGGTAAATAATCGCGAAAGTGCTAGCAACTTTGATGTTGAGGTGACGCACGGGAATGGAAAATGGGCGCACCTAGATGCTCGCCGCCTGACATGGGATGTGCTTTACCCTGTTTGCAGCCCTGAATTTGCAGCGACGTTGGCTGCCGAATTCTCTCCGAGCGATCTGTTGAAGCAAAAACTCATTCATGTGATTGGCTATGAAGATGGTTGGGGACATTGGTTCACACGCATGGGTTTACCCTACGCTGAATTTGATCGCGGGAGTCAGTTTGACACGCTCGTAAACGCACTTGAAGTGGCGGTCCATCACGGTGGGATTGCCCTCGGCAGGAGTAGCTTGGTCGAAAAATACCTCAACGAGGGTAAACTTGTTCGCTTGTTTGATACCAAAGTGTCGACGCAAGAAGCCTTTTATTTGGTGAGTTCTAAATCAAAAATACTGCACCCTGACGCGCAAACATTTATCGATTGGTTATTGGTTGAAGTTGAAAAAGACCAGTCAAACAAGCTATTTCTTGATTTGTATAATTAATTATGTGAGCCATTAATTTATTTATAGCTGAGGCCTAATTTTTATTAATGGCGAATAAATAAATGCCAAATTAGTATCGGTCGCAATGAAGTTCCCTTTCTTCATAAAGGGACTTTCTCATTTCATGGATATACCTCTTTGGACAGGAGTTGGAATAAATGAGAAATACATTGCCACTTTCCGGTGTGAATGTCGTGGACTTCGGCCAATACATTGCTGGGCCAGCCGTTGCTATGATCCTTGCTGATTTGGGTGCAAATGTGATCCACATTGACCCAGCAGAAGGAGCGTTTTGGAAAGATCCCGCCAATGCTGTGCTTAATCGAAATAAGCTTTGCATCGAATTGGATTTGAAAAACAAAGAGGGGTTAGGGCAAGCACTTTCTTTGTGCGCATCCGCCGACATCATTATTGAAAACTTCCGTCCAGGACGTCTTGCGCAATTAGGGATCGATTTCGATAACCTTCGCGCCGCAGACCCAAGGCTTATCACACTCTCCATTCCGGGTTTCGCATCGAATGATTCTTTGAGAAAAGAGTGGAAGGCGACAGAAGCCATTATTGCAGCCACCTCTGGCGTGTTTACTGATATGGGGTATAACCGCGTGCTGATGGGGTGCAACCCAAGCTTTTCCCCGCTGGCATTAGGTTCAGCTTATGCGACCACCCTTGCGGCGAGTTCGCTTGCTTTAGCACTGTTCGCGCGTGAAAGGCATGGAAGGGGCGACCACATTGAAGTGCCTATTGCTTCCGCTTTGATGGAAGGCCTGTCTTACAACTCGATTGTGATTGAAGATATGCCTGATCGTTACCTCACGATGCGCCAACATGAGATCGCCCGCCGTTATGATGAAGGCCTTGAGATGAACGTGAGTTATGACGACTTACAGGAGTTTCTCGACCCCTTCTTCCGCACTTATGAATGCCTAGATGGACGCTTTTTCTACGTTGTGTGTCCGTCACACCGTAACCATGCTAATCGTTGTCTGACCTTGCTAGGTATTTTCGACGAGTTGGTGGAAGAGGGATTACCTGAAGTTGATGACCTCTATGTACCGATTGCGGAGTGGTCTGGAGAAACCTCTATTGGGGTTTACCCGCTGCCTTCTAACTGGGCAGGGAAAATTGCTGAGAAGATGAAAGCCGTCTTTTTAACGAAAACGTCAGAAGAGTGGGGCAGATTGTTCGGCGAAAATGGTATTCCGGGAGCACCACACAGAACGACACAAGAGTGGGTGAACAGCGAGCACAGTGAACAAAGTGGTTTGATTGTCACGGTGGACGACCCTATCTACGGTGAAATGAAACAACCTGGGCCTCTCGTTTGGTTTGAAGAGTGTGCGGATGCAATGTGTGAATTGGCACCACGTGAAATCAGCGATGTTAGCGCAGCCGCGCAGTATTTCTCTGAACGTCCAGCGTATTCTTCAGTACCTTTAGCAACGGCTGCGCCCTCTGATAATCTATGGCTAAAAGGTGTGCGTATTCTGGATCTTACAAATGTCATCGCAGGGCCTCATTCCACCGCATTCCTTGGTAGGTTTGGTGCAGAAGTCACCAAACTCGACCCAACGACCGCGATGTATGATCCGCTGATTGGGGTGTTGTTTAGCTATCAGACCAATATCGGTAAAAGCAGCCTGTTAATGGACATGCTGACTGACGAAGGGAAAGTAATTTTTGAGCAGTTGGTGAAAGAGAGCGACGTGGTTGTTATCAATGCGCCAGCGCGTCAGGTGGACGCATTAGGTCTGAGCGATGATCGCTTGAAATCAATTAACCCAGATGTGATTTTCTGCCGTCTCGATTGCCTTGGCGGGCCTAAACGCGGTGAGAAAACGGACTACATTGGCTACGATGATATTATTCAGGCAAACTGTGGCATCATGAGCCGCTTTGGCGGCGAGCAAACACCGGAAGAGCACGCACACATTGGTACGTTGGATGTGAATTGTGGCTTTGCTGGTGGGTTAAGTATCGCCGTTGCGTTATATCATCGTGAGCACACAGGTAAACCACTGCGCGCAAGAACATCGCTTTCAACGACCGCTAACCTTGCGCAAATCAAATACAGTTACGACTATAAAGACCGTGCACCCTTTGATGAGCCATCAGGCCGAGAAGCGCTGGGATACAATGCTTTATCGCATATCTATGACACGCAAGATGGTTGGGTGTATTTGGATGCCAATGACAAGGACCTTGATGCGATCGAAAGCGTGCCAGGTTTTGCAGGGTTGTCTGCGATGGACGATAGCCAGCGAACTGAATTGATTTCGGGGTTGATGGCGACAAATACCTGCGCGTTCTGGGCAGGTACTTTTCAATCACTGGACGTTGCCATTGCAGATATCAAGAGCATCGAATGGTTACGTGAGCACTATACCCGTAAGCATGATGGTAAAGTCGGCTTAGATCTTGGTACGTACGCGTTCTCCGTGTATAACGAGCACCCAAGTGGCCATGTGACGACCATGGTGGATCACTATGCGATTAGACCAACCAACGGGCAAATTCTCTCTCTTGCTCCGACGGAGCGGTTTGGCACATCAAGCCGACGTATTCTGGAAGGCTTAGGCATGGCGCCGAGCACAGTACAAGGGCTGATCGATAAAGGTGTGGTGAGCGAAGGTTGGTCTAAATATTATCTTCCTAATTAGTGACCAAATGCGTTAACGCAATGACCTCATAATGACGCTTTCGGGCGTCATTATTGTTATTTTTCGCGGGAATTGACGGTATTTTCATCGAACAGTCACTCAGCATCCGTGAATGAATTGACTTTATATACCAGCCCTATATAGTACCGCCTCGTTGAGACAAGCACTCAACAACAAAACGGTGAGGTGTCCGAGTGGCTGAAGGAGCACGCCTGGAAAGTGTGTATACGGCAACGTATCGAGGGTTCGAATCCCTCCCTC
>JBELME010000248.1:0-6377 GCA_042096095.1 Enterovibrio sp. | reverse complement strand
CGGCAAGATGATAACAAGGTACTCTTTCGCCTTAACGGCGGTTTCCCCTGTTGCGCCAATCAATCCTAGGATGTTGTCGAGAAAGAAGAGGATCAGGCCAATCGTCACCACACTAACCAACGCCGCGAAGATCATCACACTCGCCACAATCTTTCGGGCGTCATCTTTCTTCCCGGCACCAAGTTTTCGACTAACCAATGCCCCCGTCGCAATAGACGTTCCTATTGATACTGACGTGGAAAAAAACACGATGGTACCAGCAAAACCAATCGCCGCAGCAAGTTCAATCTGGCCTAACAAGCTGATGAAGAACATGTCGACAAGATCAACCAAAAACAGAGCCATCAACCCCACAGCACCCGACGTCGACATCACCGTGATATGGCGCATAATTGATCCACTGACGAACTTTGCTTGTTGCTGGTTAGACATGAATAACTTCCGATCAAATTAACATATTACTGCGCTGTACATTTTTAGCAGAACAGTAGTTTTGAGCCGCAGTCTATCAAATTAAAGAGAAAACAATGAAGAAAGGAATGGTATGAGTTTTTAGTGAAACCACTTGCACTGTGTTCTGGAATGGATGTGAACAAAAAGAAAAAGGTGCTTAGCGCACCTTTTCACTTAGCCGATATCAACACAAACGACGTTATACTGGGTGATGAAAACAATCATCGATTTGCGTTGCGATGGCTTTAAGAATATCACGTCGAGACATGATGCCAACTAATCGACCATGCTCAACCACAGGATACACTTTTGGTTTACCTGGTAGCATTTGCTCTGCCAATCGAATGATGCTGTCTTCAGGCGTCACTGTTTCAACGGCCTTATGCATACAATCGTCCACCGTGTTGGTGTCTTGGCAGTAGTAACCGACCTTGAGCAGTTTATGGATCATGTCTTGCTCAGACAGAAAGCCGACAACGTGATGGTGTTCATCTACAACTGGACCGCCGGTTTGATCAGCCTTCAGCATTTTTTCTAATGCAATCGACAGAGTCATGGAGGCTTTAAATGTTACAGGCCTTTTATTCATGTAATCTTTTACTTTTATCGATTCCATGCATCCCCCTATTGTTGGACTAAATGTAGAAACAGGGATTAAATCTCTGTCTTACTATTCAGTGTCGACTAAGTTGACAAAATTACTAGCCCTATTCTGCTTATTTTTACGTTTTGTCACAAAGACTAGAGTGAATTTCTAACATTTATTTAACTTAGGCATTTTTCCCACAAAAAAGCCCGCGCGTAAGTCTCCCGCGCGGGCTTTTAATATTAATCACTACGTTGTATTACATCATCAACATCATCAGCAAGCCCACTGGGATTTTTTGCCCCGTCGGAGACACCAATTGATCACCTTCAATTTTGGCGTTCAATTTCACCATGTTTTCGCTTTGAGATACAAATCCATATTGTTCCAAGTTTTCCGCCATGTTTGAAATCTCAGGTACACCATTCACATAGGCGGAAGGTGCACTAAGGTTTAATTCACCGGTGATCTTACTTGGAAGCGCTTGGAAGTTTTGAGACACGCTGGTCAAGCCTGAAGCGACTTGCAAATCCAAGTTCGCATCAATATGCCCCTCTGGCGTATCAATTTCCAGCGGGTTTAGTTTTGCAATCAATCCTTTCTCAACCAAGGCATCTAACGCTTTGATCATTTGCTCCATCTCTTCTGGAGAAGGTTCTTCACCCATCGCGTCAGCAACCGTTGCTAGCGTTGTCATGGCTGTATAATCCAGCGCATCGAAGTTCAAGCCTAATTTCAGGTTGTTCAAAGTAAGCTCGTCTTTGACCTCAAACTTTTCCACCGAAATCAGGTTTTCATTGTTGAAACGCAGGTCTTCGACTTCAGCACTTTTCACATCACCACCTGATACAGACGTCAGCAGATTTTTCACTTCAATACTGAAGTTAGTGAGTGTGGCTGGCAGGCCATCTTGGTTATCAACATCAAAACGGCCGAAATTAATTTTCTGGCTACCCACCCAAATATCATCGATTAGCTCACCTTGACCTGAACCCGTCACATTGGTGATTTGTGCCTTTTCACCATAGTCCGATTCAAAACCGAATGAATCCATATTCACAGTGAGAGAAATGACGCCCGCTTTGTCCATCGAACCGTTAACAACAAGCGGTGTACTTGAGATTTTCACACCGTCTTCATTCGCATCAATGGCAGCCAACGACATGGTGTAATCCGTTTTACCAGAGATAGAGGTTTCTGACTGGAAGGTAAAAGGTGATTCACCGTTCGGCCAGAGCTTGTCTGTCAGCACTTTCAATTCAGGCGTCATTTCAAGCACCGATTCCGTACCGATACTAAAGAAGCCATGAGATACCTTGCTGTTCAGCACATAGCTGGTTGGAATGCCATCGAATTCAAGTTGCTCTTTGGCTGATCCCACCAAGGATACCTTGGTGACAACGTCTGAAGACAAATAACCACGATCATAGGATTCGTTAGTAATAACAGCGTATGGCGATTGCGACTGCTCAATTTCGCGTTCGTAAATTGACTGGCCCACATGTCCTGATGCGAGCGGCCAAATAACAACTAACGCCACGGCACCACCAATGGCTGCGTGCTTCCCAAAAATCATGATTGCTCCAATGAAATCAAAATAAACGGTCTCAAGTGTAAACCAACAATGCACTTAACCCCATGGCTTAATGAGGATTTCAGCAGAAGCATTCATGTTTTCGCACAGTATGTGTCAGTTTGCAGTCTTGTTCTCAGCTTGTAGACGAACAAAACTATACACTTATAAAAAATGCAGGTATTTGGTAGACACATGCACCCATATGTCATTCTTTGTCTTGATGATGACGCAGAGATTTTGGCGCAACTAGAACGAGAACTCGCCGCTTTTTCCTCCTCCTTCGACATCGTCTGTATTGATAACGTTTCTTCCGCGACTGTCACGCTCAGTGAGTTGCATCATCAAGGCCGTCAAGTCGCACTCTTTATTTGCGACCATAACCTTGGCGAAGATAAAGGGGTTGATCTGCTGATCAATATCGACAATCAACCCGCCTCTGCGGGCGCGCGAACCATCTTGCTCAACGACCAAGCGAAAATTGAAGTGATCATGCAGGCCGTGAATGAAGGTCGACTCAATTACTGCATGACCAAACCTTGGGAGCCCGAGCAGATGGTCATGACGGCTCGTAAGGAATTGACCAACTATGTGCTAAAGCACAATACCGATGATTTGCTCCGATTTTGCCATGTCCTCGACCAACGTCGATTGCTTGATGCGCACATTGAATATCGCCTTGCCAGCTATCGCCATGGGTTTATCGAATCTGCTATCGGAACATCGGATGACGAGCTTGCTCAACAGCTTTTCAATGAGCTCACTGATTACTTCGATCATAACGAAGAAAACCACGCTTTCCGAAGCTATAGCGAAAACCATTTACTGACCCATGAAGGCCAACCAAACAGTTTTCTCTGGTTTGTTGTCGACGGTGAAGTAGCGCTATTAAAACGCGATGAAACCGGTGCCTCTCATGAAGTGGCGAGACTAGGAAAAGGCAGCCTGATCGGCGGCATGTCGTTCGTAACAGGTGATGTGTCTTTTTCCACGGGCATTACCCTTCAACCCACAAACGTCATTAAGTTAAACCGTGCCTTGTTTGGCAAAGTCATGCAAGCGAGAAACCACTTGCTGCCCTTGTTTACCAGCTATTTGTTGCGGCACTTTAATCGACGCCTCAAACGCAGCATCACCACGGAGGTAAAACTGCAACAAACATTGAAATCTCTCGAATTGGCCCATAAACAGCTTATCGAAAGAGAGAAAATGGCAATGCTGGGACAATTGGTTGCGGGGGTAGCTCATGAACTTAACAATCCCGTGTCAGCGATTTTAAGAAACAGCGATACGCTGAGAGACAGCATCGGTGAACTCATCAATACTAAGCTGAGTGACACAGCCAAAGAGAAGGCTAACCAGATCATGGCTGAAGCGCTCCTTTCCCGCCCAATGTCCACGGCAGATGCCCGACAAAAAGCCAAAGCCATAGAGCCAATGATTGGCGATCGCACACTCGCGAGAAAAGCGGTAAACATGGGATTCGATCATCCGACAGACATTAGAACCTGGATGCACACCCTGGACAGTGGATTTGAAAAGACGCTCTTGCAATGGGACATGTTCTATCAAGCTGGCAGCTTATTGCGCTCCACCAGCGTGTGCGCACAACGCATTGCAGACATGGTCAAAAGCTTAAAAACCTACGCCCGCCAAGATGATGAGACTATGCGCGATGTGGACATTCATGAAGGCATAGAAGACACCTTAGTGATGTTCGAGAATCAGCTAAAAAGGCTCAAAGTGGTCAGAGATTATGGCGAACTTCGAGACGTTCGTTGTATGCCTATCGCGCTGCAGCAAGTTTGGACTAACTTGATTTCAAATGCGCTTGATGCCATTGATTCTGAAGGCGAAATTCACGTCACAACGCGAGAAACCGTTTACCAGAGCCGCAAAGCCGTCAAAGTCACGGTTCGAGACAACGGCTCGAGCATTCCAGAAACCATTAAAAATAAAATCTTTGAGTTGAACTACACCACAAAACGGGAAGGACACTTCGGGCTTGGCATCGGATTGTCGGTTTGCCGACAGATTGTTGAGCATCACGGAGGGAAAATAGAAGTGGCATCATCATCTGGCGAATTCACCGCGATGACAGTGACCCTACCCTATGCCCCACTGTTTGCGGCGTCTAAGGAGGAAAAATGAGTAAATATCTTATCCTGTGCGTGGACGATGAAAGAGATGTCCTCGACAGCGTTACCCATGACTTAGCATCGTTGGAAGCGCACTTTATTATTGAAGCAGCGGAGTCTGTGGCTGAAGCCAGCGAAGTGCTCGCGGAAGCCACGGCTGATGGCAATAAACTCGCGCTGATTTTGTGTGACCACATCATGCCAGAAGATTTAGGGGTCAATTTTCTCATTGAGCTAAATGAAAAAGGCGATTGCGCCAACGCGAGAAAGATTCTCCTTACAGGCCAAGCTGGCTTAGAGGAAACCGTTCAAGCCGTGAATAATAACAGCTTGGATTACTTCATAGCCAAGCCATGGGAAGGTGAAGCCCTCAAGCGCGTTGTCATTGACCAGTTAACGACCTACATGATCAAACACGACCGTCATTTGATGCAATGGGTGAGCATTTTGGACGCAGAACGCGTAATGAAAGCCATCAGCGATGACCGATTAAGTTTTTCGGATTGTTAATCGAAAACGTTAAATTCTGAACGGGCTCACGATTTACAGCCGTTCTTGTCCACATTTTAACTATATTTTGCCCAATATTAACTAATCAGCGCCTTATTTAAGGCGCTATGCTGTTGTTTCGCAAAAGCGACTTCTATTAGAATGGCCGCACAAATTTAAAATCATCACGAGACCTTCCATGCGCAAAACTAAGATTGCTGGTATTTTGCTAGCCGCCGCCTCTTCTGCTGCCTTTTCTGCTGCAACTATGGCTAACGAGGGTACCATGAGTAACTTCAGCTATGACTACTTCGAAGCTCGCGTAGGTATTAGCCCTGTGACTTACGGCGCTGGTTTTAGCACCTCTATTCACCCAAATGCCCACATCCGTTTGGAAGCCGATACTGAATTTGACAGCGATTTAGACACCACTGCTGCCATCGGCTTCCACGCACCTATCAACAACTGGGCAGACGTTTACGGCGAATTGGGCTTACGCACCATGAAAGCACGTGACCGTTTCAAAGGTGATACCGAATTCGGCGTTGAAGTGAACTTAGGTGTTCGTCAATGGTTGGGCCCACAACTTGAAGTGGGCGGTGAACTTGGTCACCTGTCTATCGACGACGAAGATGAAGTATTTGGTTCTGTTTTTGGTCGTTTCCACGCGACTGAGCTGTTTGCCATCGGCGCACAGCTTCGATTCAATGAGGCCTACGGCGACCAGGTTATTCTCAGTACACGCTTTAAGTTCTAATGCCTTTAACGGCATAGTGACCAAAAAAGGTCTCTACATGTAGAGACCTTTTTTATTAGTTCTGATTCGCCATATCTTCATAGATAACAGCGAATGACGTTTGATTATTTGCAATCAACCGCGGCATAGCCACTCGCAAGTTCAGCGGTTTTCAGAGAATCAATGTTGGTATACCCCAACTCCACTGCCAACGCTTCTTCTCTCGCACCAATATCATGGAAAACAATGTCACCTGTTTTCGCCCCACACACGCTTGCAAACATCGTTTCCGTTAGTACGCCACAGTGAGAAGACTTCACGGTCACGCCGTAAGAAGACAATGTATTGGCGCTGTCGTGCACACTCATTCCTGAGGTTTCACATTGCACAGCGTTTTTGCTC
>JBELME010000247.1:0-6433 GCA_042096095.1 Enterovibrio sp. | reverse complement strand
TGAGGGATTTCTGATATTAGATCATATTCGCTAACAAAGTGCGATCCCGCCCTGGACACGCTCACCGACTACACCGACGACGATGGCCGCCAGCATTATGTGTGTCCTCTCGGCACATTGAACAGCGACGACAGCATTGAAGACTTGCGCGAGGTGTGGGGCGCCGATACCTCAGGGCCGCAAGATTGCCCAACAGGTGCGCCCCTGCCTTGGCCGACCGATGTGGCCCCCGAAGGGTTCGCCATCATGAAAGGGCAAGCGTTTGATACGGAAACCTTCACGAAAACCGCCAACGCCTACCCGTCAGGAATATTGCCTGACATGCGCGGGATGACGGTCAAAGGGGTCAAAGACGATGAAGCGGTGCTGGCCTTTGAGAGCGATGGGGTGAAAAGCCACGGTCACCCCAACTCATCGGTGACCAGCGCAAACTTAGGCACCAAGTACACAAGCACCAACGGCAACCATAACCATTACACGCGTGGAGGCTATCAAGGTGGGTATACCAACAGTTACCACAATGCTGACGCGGCGGGTGGCTCTCATGGCAATGTGCTTTATACCAACACCGCGGGTAATCATAGCCACAGTGTGGCTATTGGCAGCCATGCCCATGGCGTCATTATTGCGGCGTTTGGTGAAACAGAAAACACCGTGAAAAACATCAAATTCAACTGGATAGTGAGGCTTTTGTAATGACGACATTTTTTGACCAGACACAAACCGTCACTGTCTCGCGTTACTGTGCCCAAGGGTGGTGGAAAGGTAATTTTACTGAGCATGTGGTCAAAGGCACAGGCCTTGGCCCAGATTGCACGCTCTCCGTTTACACGCCGAGCCGTGATGGGGTGACCGCCCGCTTTAATGCACAGACGAACGTGTGGTCTGAGGAAATCGACGACGCGACACTGACACCGTTTTATGGGCTTAATGGTGAGCAATACACACTTGATTATCCTGATGGTACTTTCCCGGATTGGGCCCTTTTTGACGCGCCTCCCGAACATGACCGAGACAGGCAAACCGTTTTGCACACTGGCGAAGCGTGGACAGTGTATGACATCAAAATGGGCGCGCCTTACTGGGATGCTGAGTGCCGCCGACATGTGGTGAACGAAACGTGTTTTACCTTACCAGTGGATCACTCGTGGGAGGCGCCGCCTAACACTGAAAAAGGGTTCTGCCCCGTGCTCAAAGACGGGCAATGGCAGATTGTGGAGGACTATCGCGGCCAAACGCAGTTTGATAAAAAAAACGCGACTGTTTCCAAAACTGTTACTGAAGCGGGACCTCTCCCGCGTGGGTGGACGTTAAAAGCCCCGACCACGGTCTTTGATGTGTGGAAGAATAACCGCTGGCAATATGACCAAGACAAAGCGCGCCCCGCCAAATCGTTGAGTGAGCGACGTTGGCGCGATGAGGTGTTAGAGCTTTTGCTACAACGTCTTGAGCAATTTGAGCGCGACCTTCAGGTGGCCGAGCAATATCGCACCGGCACATTGACGGCTGCAGATTATGAGCACCTGTTGGCAGATCGCAAAAGACTCTGTGACTACCCTGACGCGGCGGATTTTCCTTTTGCTGACCGTCCGACGCTATCAGCACCAGGGCAAGCCCTCGCCGACAAGGTGGTGTAAATGCTCAATCTGTCTGGTCAACGCATCCCCTTAAAGGGCCTGAAAATCACGGTACGTCAGCAGCTCGCAGGCAATGACATGTCTGTCAACTCTGCCGCCACTGACAAAGCAGAGACAGGCGACAAAGGCAAAGTGCTCGCCATCACAGGCACGTTGCCTTATGACCAAGCCGCGAACCTCAATACCTTGTATGCACTGGCAGGGGCGAAGACCGATGCGGCGCGCAGCATTTACCGCATCAACAATCACACCGCTGACGCGCTCAATATTCGCCAAGTGAAATTCCAAGGAACGCTTACCGCACAAGAAGACAGCCAACTGCGTCAATGGTTGGTTGCCTTTGAATTGGTGGAGCACTTAAGCGTTGCCGAGCGGGTGGAGAAGCGTCAACCCGCAAAGCCTGCCGCACAGCAAAAGGTCCATGGTATCGACACGGGCACCGCCTCGAGTAACGAAAGCGCTGACGTGCCGCCAGATACCGAGGTGGATACAGGTCTTGTCATGCAAACGCTGCACTACATAGAGAAAACATTGCCATGAATGCCCGCCATGGGGTTCAGGTCTATGTCGGGCGTGAACTGCGCGCTGTTGGCACGTATCGATTGACCTTCACACGCGATGCGCCAGGACGTGCCCAATTGACACTCAAAGGGGAAGCGACGCCCAACCAGCTTGTGGCGATTGAGCTTGGGTGGGGTAACACACTTCGGCGCGTGTTCACGGGGTTCATTGAACGTGTGGCCCCCGAGAAACCGGGCTATGTGTCGGTGTTTTGTCGAGAGCTTGCCGCCATCTTGTATCACCCAATGAACGTGGTGATGCGCCACCCTACCTTGATGCAACTGCTTCGCCATATCACCGCACAAACAGGCCTGCAATTCGTGGTCCCTGATAAGGCGTATGCCAACAGTGTGATCCCGTGTTTCTACTCCACAGGGAATGGCTACCGCGTACTGGATGAAATCGGCCATGCCTTTGGTATTGGTGATTATATGTGGCAACAGCAGGGCAACGGGCAAGTGTATGTCGGCAGTTGGGATGATAGCTATTGGGCGGATAAACCTGTTCAGTTATCGAATGCATTGATGACGCCCGAGCAATCCCTCAAAAAGGCCACGGTGCCTTGCATGCCCCATTTCAAGCCGGGCGTCAGGGTGAACGGCCGACGTTTGGCAAGCGTTGAGCACACAGGAACAACGAGCACACTGACATGGATGTAAATACCTTAAAGCGCATTATCTATCGCCTGTTCCCGGAACTCACAGGCGATTGGCATTTGCCGCATCTGGCCAAAGTCGTCGCCCTGCCAGAGTTGCCCAAAGGCGGTGAACTGAGCGATCGCTTTTACCCGCACTACGCCGCTGACATTCACCTGTTAGACGGCAACATGGTGGAAAGAAAAGACGTGCCGGTCTTTCAAGCGGTACCGCTGCCCGTGCCGGGCATTGGCGAACACGCAGGACGATTAGAGCCGCCCGCCATTGGCGCCACTGTTGAAGTGGCTTTTGTGCGGGGTCAACCTGATAAGCCGTTTATTCGCACGGTGCTTGGGCTTGGCTGGAAACTGCCCGCCATTAAGGCTGGTGAAAGCCGCTACCAGCAACGCCAAGGTGTGTATCAGTTGGTCGACCAAGAGGGAAACTTTCGCCACATCACTGATAAACTCAATCAGCTTCATTGCGACATGAACGAAGTGCGCGCCAAGACAGAACAAGATCATCGCGCACCAAAGACATGGGTAGGCTCGGACGGTGAGAACGTCCTAACGCTTCTCAGCGAACTCATGCAAGTGGTTAGCGAGTTATCTGCAACTTGCGCCGCGCACACGCATCCATATTCATGGACAGATCCCGGTGGCAGTGGTTTAACAAGCCAGCCAGGGCAATCGGGTGATATGAAAGGGCAGGGAGACGCATCAACCGCACTCAAACAGAGGCTTGATCGTATAACGAAGTGAGCTCAACCCCCTGCAATGCCTGAAGTGGGTTTACACAAACTAATGTCTTTTGCGTATACACGCCAACTGCTTTTAGCGGAGGTTCTAGATTCATTAACACACTTTACATACCCAGCTTGGTCAACGCGATAGCCCAGATATATTCTGCTAACAAGAGCGACAGCGAGCACCGAAAATAAGACAATAGTGAAGTACTTGCCGTATGTACCATAAGAATGCACATCTCTTTTGGGATGGAAAAGCTGATACACTCCGAGGGCTATAATCCCAACGGAAAGGAAAGGCATAACTAACAAAAATATATAGTTGAGGTGCGAGTATAACTTCACACGTTCTGTTAGTGCTAAAAATGGTTTAAGTACTTCAGTGACAACCCCAAAAAAAAATGCCAGCCAGAAGAAAAAGCCGAAAAAAACGATACCGAAAACTCGTACTAGTATGAACTTCACACATCAACCTCTTTAAGCTTTTCAACAACAGTATCGGATATACCGTACTCGTTATCCGCCCAATCGAGAGCGATACTTGTTCCCAATCCTACGGCAGCAAAAGCAATCCCGGCCACAACTAACGGCAAACCGAATGAACTAACTGTCACTGCCATAATCGTTCCAACCCCTGTTGCTATCATCCCCTTAGCTATATCTGCCCCAGAGCGTCCCACAAAGTCTTCCATCGTTTTCTCATCGTGAACAAACGCGTCTACAGCATTAATGGCAACCGCAAAAATAATATCGACGACTAATCCCACTCGCAGCATATTTCTCGCCATATTTTTTGTGCCAAGTCCCAACTGCACCACTTGAGGGTTATTAGCTCGCCAGCGATGACCTTTTGCGAGTGTTTTGAGGTGTTTTTTGTAGCCCTTAATTATCACATATTCTTTGCCATCCACCATTTTTGTATAAGCGACGACCCCCATGCCACCTAATCCTTTGGCAAGCGCATAGGCATCTTTAGCATTTGCAGCACCGTCCCAGACTTTTTTTGTGTTATCTAAGGTATCTTTTCCACTGTATTCTTGCCAAAGATTCGTTGCGAACTCTTCTGCTTCTTCTAAAGACATGACAGCAAGATCGACAACCTTCCGTGTGTATTCAACTTCAAGGGTTTCGCTTTTGGTGAAATCGTATGGGGGCCAGTATCCAGAACCTTGGGGAATTTGTGCACCTTTGGAAGTGGGAGCGACATTCTTAATAGCGTCAGAATGTTGAGGTTGAACTGAATTGGTTGGTAATCTCTCGCCTTCGGGACCTGATTTTCGTGCTTCTTTACTTGGAGGGGGCGTTACTTTACTTGATGAGGAAGAACCTGGGGCATCCCCAATATTGACAGTGCCGCCACCAATTGTCACACCACCACAACTAATAGCCCCCCCTGTAACCGCCGCAGGCTTCCCATTAATAAAAACCGTGGATGAACCAGAAGCAATAGTGCGGTCATGAGGTGGATGTTTAGGCTTGTCGTGTGGTGCAAGTGGATCACCTACTCTTGCAGCAGGAATACCATCGATTTTTACATCCGGAGAACCTGCTGTTACGGGTGTTGGAGGAAAACCATCATGCTCGGTGCCTATATCACCAACCTTTACAGCCTTTGCCATTTTTTCATTCCTTCTCACATCATTGTGTATTGTTTAAAGGAGTTAATGAAGAATGGCAACAAGTGAGAAATCAAACTAGAGAGTAGATCAACCACAGGCAATTACTTGCCAAGCTTGGCAAGTAATTGCTCACCTACGTGAACGTAAAACCCACGTAAATCGCACTCCTCCTCCCCTCCGGCGACGCTCACGATCTGATTTTTATTTCAGTTTTGAATCCTGCAAAAATGAACCGCTAGCCTGCGTGGCTACTGGGGTTTTGCTAAGGATCAAGAATTTCAAAAAATGCGCTTTATTTCAGTTTTTTGCATTTAAAGGATCATCAAAAGCGCCAGTCTATGATAGTAAGTGACTTATATTAAGTGAATAATCGTGTTTCACGTCATGAGGTACAACGATCACGCGATCAGTTTTAAGATCAGCCCGCAAGGCGCGAATCCACGCTAGCACTGGTGCCAGCCGCAAAACGGAAAAAAACAAAACTGCACTTTTCTGTCGTGTGTGTATTTTCCCAAGAATGTAGGGTCTACACATGGGCCAAGCCGAATCACTAACACCTCTCCAAATGAAAAAAGTCCTGAAAACTCAGCGGTTTAAGCCCACATTATAATCCTTTTTGTACAAAAAATAGGAGTGTACAAAAAAAATGAACAGAACAAAAAATTGAACAATACATGGTCAGATGCTAAATTTAAGCCACGAATTGAATGAGCGAACTCGTGGAGCCCACATGTACGCAGAAGTGCAATCAAAGAATGTATTTGACGTAGAGGCCTATCTCAAACTCATGCAAGAGGAGTTTGATTTACCGTATAAAAAATTCAATTACATCCATCGTGATCGCGAAACATGTGCCGAGCTGACGCGTAATGGCTATCCAACGCTTTGTCTGCATCATATACCGAAAGCAACGGGACACTCCATTCCACTATTTATGAATACCCGTAACTCTTTTGGTGAAGACAAATACGTTTTGGTTTCAGACTACATAAACCCATCGTTTGCAGAATCGCTTAAGCAAAACAATATTCAGTTTCTAGATAAAAACGGCAATGCCTATCTCAAGCAAAAACCTTTTTATATTTATGTGCGCGGTAACAAAAATAAGTCAGTCTCTAGCACCAAAGCTAGCAACCCGTTCGGAAGAGCTTTTAACAATAAAGGTTTGCAGGTGGTGTTTATACGTAAGCGCCCCATGATCCCACAGGGCTTGCTAGTGTGAGACGTTCCAAGGTA
>JBELME010000246.1:0-6466 GCA_042096095.1 Enterovibrio sp. | reverse complement strand
CCATAAACACAAGAAAAACACACCATATGCACTTTGTTGAAAAATAAAATCACCCAATAAATTCTCATTTATTAAATGATTTCAACCACTTTGAGACAAACATGCGTCGCCCTTCCCTGTTCTTTCATCACCCTCAGAATAACGCCAGCCAAAACAACATGTTAAAAACAATTTCCATATTTTTTGCATTTTTGAAATAAACTCAGAATGTCGTGGGTCTCTTTAATTGGATTCGACATACGTCAATACCAGATGGTGGCAGTGCTCTCAATGCTATTCACTTTTTGAGCACATCAATGGCTACTCATTCTTAATAAATATTGGAGATAGACCATGAACAATATCGCAAAAACAAGCACATTCGCATCTGTAGCACTGGCTCTAGCAATGAGCGCAAGCGTATCAGCCGCTGAACTTCCAGCAGGCAGCTCAGGCTCAGCGATTGGCGCAGGTGACAAAGTTCACTGTTACGGCATTCACTCGTGCAAAGGCAACTCAGACTGTAAAACTGCTGAAAATGCATGTAAAGGACAGAACGTTTGTGCAGGTCACGGCTTTAAAGCAATGGAAGCGAAAGAGTGTCTGAACCAAGGCGGCACTATCTCTGATATCGGTTAATTGTTAGGAGAATGGAAATGACTTCAGGCTTTGGCTTAGGATTACGCACTCAGCATTACAACGATTTTTTGACTGCGCCGCAGCCTGTAGATTGGCTCGAAGTCATTTCCGATAACTACATGGTCGATGGCGGCAAACCATTGACCATGCTAGACCGCATTCGTGCAGACTACCCCATGGCAATGCATGGTGTGTCCATGTCGATAGGCTCAATCAATGGCCTAGATGCTGACTACCTAAAACGCCTCAAAAAACTTCAGCAGCGCATAGAACCCATGTGGGTGTCTGATCACCTTTGCTGGACAGGCGTGCATGGGCGAAAACTCCATGATTTAATGCCCCTGCCCTTTACACAAGAAGCGCTCGACGTGGTGATCCGCAACGTTCACCAAGCACAAGATGCACTTCAACGCCCTTTGGTGTTGGAAAACGTCTCTAGCTACGTGGAATTTACCTCGTCAGAAATGACGGAATGGGAATTTCTCGCAGCCATTCATAACGCTACCGGTGCAAAGCTGCTATTGGATATCAACAATATCTACGTCAGTGCCTTTAACCACGGCTTCTCATCCAAAGCATTTCTCAACGGCATCCCCGTTGGCAGTGTTCAACAATTCCATTTAGCGGGTCACCAAAATAACGGCGACCACTTGATCGACACACACGATCACTCCGTGTGCGACAGCGTTTGGACACTCTATCAACAAGCACTCGTTCGGTTTGGGGAAACCCCCACCATGATTGAGCGCGACGACAACATTCCGCCGCTGGACGAGCTATTGGAAGAGCTCGATACCGCGCGAACGATTGCACAAGCTATTCTGCATCCAAAGGTTGCCCTATGAATCTGTTAGAGATACAAGACGACTTTCAACGCACTGTTCTGGAAAAAGAAAGCGCAGGCGCAGATTGGGTGACCAAGACAGAACACGGTATTACACCTGAACACCGTATCGCCATTTATCACAATGCGTACCGGGTACGCTTGATGGATGTGCTGTGGGATACCTTTGAACATACCGCCACCTACCTTGGCGATAATTGGTTTCGCCAGTTAGCCGCTGACTATGTGCAGACGCACCATTCCACTTTCAACAACATCGGCTTGTACGGTCAAACGTTCACGACATTTTTGGCTGAACAGCTTCCCAATGATTTGGAAGTGGCTGAGTTGGCGACACTGGATTGGACATTGCGACGCGCTTTCGACGGTGGCAACAGCACAGTGATGACCATGTACGATCTGCAGCGACTTGCTAGCAGTGACCCAGAAAATGTCGCACTACACCCTGTCGCGACCCTGACCATCAATACCCTGCAATTCAACACGCTGGAAATCTGGCATGCCATCGATCAGGATGAAACACCGCCTGAGGTTGCTCCCTTGCCTCACGCCATCGATATACTGATTTGGCGTAAAGGCGATTCGCCGCATTTTCGCAGCATTTCACCGTTAGAATCCGCCGCGATTGGCTATGTTCGCGAGGGCAACACGTTGAATGATATTGGCGCGAAACTGGTGGAGAATTTCCCAGAAGAAGACGTGTCGATGATCTTCGGCCAATTGTTACAGCAGTGGATCGGGGATGAAGTCTTGGCGATAAAATCATCACGGTGACGTATGAGAAAAGCTCATTTCACCTTGATGGGTATTTGCAGTGAAAAGGTGACGCCGCCAGTGTCAGACAGATCAATGTCTCGGATCATTTCGACCAAAACGCCTCTTACATCAACAGACAGTTGCGCTTGTTCTGCACGCTGAAATAACGATTCAATGGCAGCGATATAACCGATATCCGACGCAACATAGACATCACAGCATAAAAAGTAGCCTTCTTGGATAACATTATCGTATTGCACGACATCAAGCTGCCAATCACCAATCACGGTGTCAATATGCTCCCACGCTTTGTCTAAATCCGTGATGGGCGTGATACCCATAAGCCGAATAGATCTTTCACCGTAGACATCGAGCACCTTGTCCCAATTACGCTCGCCGAGCGCTATCTTTTTCATCCCCCGTTGCGGATACCAAATTAACTCAGTCGGCATCGACTGCGCTAATTCATGCTCCAATGTGACCCCACCACCTGGGTGTGCCAGCTTGTTCATCAATGCCACCGTTTCATTTGCGGTGGATTCAATCCCCATTTTCCGGATCTGTTTTGCAGTCGCACCCAATTCACGTTTAAGCGCTTTGCCTAATGCTTGTGAGGAAGAAAAGCCGCAATGTTGCGCAATGTCAGTGATGGTCCAGGGCGAATCTCCTATCAGCAGATTCACGGCCCACTGCAATCGCAGTCGGCCTAAGTAATGCCCGGGGGTTTCATTAAAAAGATCGGTGAATTGGCGATGGAAATGATAGGGAGAAATAGCGCTCTGCGTGGCAACTTGTTCCCATGAAAGGTGCTCATCAAGACGCTCATGCATAAGGGTCAATGCGTGCGTAAAACGTTTCCGTAAATGCTCGGGTAGCGCCGCGAGTAAGGCGATTTCAGGAACGATGTGAAAAGGGGTTTGAGGCTCAGTCATTGTATCCAGTAAAATGGGGGCGATGCGATCACTATCGCCCCTGCATTCACTAAAATCAATTACACGCCGTTCAAAGCGAGCTCATCGTCCACTTTCGACGATTTTCGCGTCGTTATCCCGAGTAGGATAGGGATCAAAATCAACGTAACGACAGTCGCGAACAGCTCGCCAAACACAAGCGATACGGCTGCAGGCTTTAAATATTGTGCCTGCTCTGCCGTTTCGCTGAGTAGGGGCATCAATCCGCACACCGTGGTAATCGTGGTAAGGAATATGGCACGAAAACGGCTTGTTCCCGCCGCGACAAGTGCCTGTTTCAATGGCGTACCATGTCGATATTCGGCGTTAAACCGCGTAATGAGCACCAAGGAATCATTAATAACAATGCCTGTCATTGCCATCATGCCAAACATTGACAGCAAGCTGATCGGCAAATTCATCACATAGTGCCCGAATATCGCCCCTGCAAACCCGAACGGGATCACCGCCATAATGATAAACGGCTGCCAATAAGAATTGAGCGGCACTGCGAGCAAAATGTAAACAAGCAAAAGGGTCAACACCATCGCCGATACAAACCCATCGGATACATCACCAATTTCTTCAAACTCACCACCGGCTTTGATCTTCACATCAGGATATTGTCGATGCAGCGTTTCAATGGCGCCTTCCAACTGAGCCAGGGTCTGTTCTGGCGCTTGAATATCGCGATTTTGTTTCCAAAACAGGTTGACCACCTGTTCGCGGTTTCGACGATGAAGTGTCTGCGCTTCTTGCTCATGTTTGAACGTCGCAATGTCTCCTAAAGGGACGCTGTCGCCGCTCGGCAATTTGACGAATGTTCTTGCCAATTGCGCCAGTGTTTTACGTTCTTCTCGCGGATATTTGAGCAACACTTTGGTTTCCAAACCCTGCTCTAACAAACGGTGAATTTCACGCTCTCCGAAGGCTTCACCCGCCAGCTGTGCCAATGTATCTTGCGTTAGCCCTAATTGCTGACCAAACGCATTCAGCACAAGACGCACCTGGGGCTGACCCGATTTGCCGTCGTCATAAACATCAGCAACGCCCGGTAAGGTTTCAAGTTTCTTTGTCAGCTCACTTGATACGCGCTTCGCTACATCACGGTCGCTGGATGAAATCGATACAAAGGTGCCACCCGCAGGGGCTTCCGCCGAACTGAATTGAACGGAATATGCGCCTTCGATTTCCCCCGTTTGTGCGCGCCACTGATCTATCAACATATTCCCAGGCAAGGTACTTAACGCCTCATGGGTTAACTCCGCCGTAATTTCAATGCTGCCGAAACCGTCCGACCACGCAAGCACGTTTACCAGCGGTGGCACAGTCAGTGGATAGTCATTTTGGAGTGTTTGCTCAACCACCTCAATGGCAGACTCTGTCTGAAACAATGCTTGTTGTTGCAGCGGTAACGGTGCGCCGTCTTCGAGTGTGATGTTGGCCGTGACATAGCGACCGGGAATGTCAGGAAGAACAGCGCTTCTTATCGATCCCGTAGCCCACATGCCATAGGCCAGCACCATGAGAGCAATGAACCCCAATAACGACGCTAATTTGTAGTCCAGCGCCACCTCTAATATAGGTTTGTAGATCCTCATACTAATTACTTTCAGCGTTTTTTGAGCATGGGCTTGAACACGTCCAATCAGGCTTTTCGACGGTTTTCGTGAGGATAACTGTGCCAAGTGCGCAGGTAAGATGAACTTACTTTCAATCAGTGAAAACATCAGTGCAAAAATCACAACGGCAGAAAAACCAGCCAACACTTTGGCTAAATCGTTATCGATCCAAAGCATGGGAGAAAAGGCAGCGATTGTCGTCAGCACCCCAAACACGGTCGCCACCGACACAGAATACACGCCTTTCCACGCCGCATCTCGCCCATTCAGACCCTTTGCTCGCTCTTCATAAATGGATTCACCGACCACCACAGCGTCATCGACCAATATTCCCAGCACCAAAATGAAACCAAACAAGGTGATATCATTGATGCTGTAATCCGCCAATTGCATGAGCCCTAGCGTGCCAGCCAATGCCACCGGGATACCCACCGCGACCCAAAACGCCAGTTTCAATTCAAGAAAGAGCCCAAGTAATACGATAATGATCAACAAGGCTTGCCACGCATTGTCGCCTAGCCGAAAAAGCTGCTCTTCAATATAGGGGGCCATGTCGGCCATGGTGTCTAACGCGATGTCTGATGGAAGAATGCGGCGTTGTGCTACCAAGGTTTCTTCGATGGCTTTGCTCACAGTCAGTAAGTTGTCGGTCTGGCTGGTACTGATCAACAAAGCAATGGCGTTCTCTCCATTGTTTCGTACAATCGCACCGCTTTGCTCATAACCTCTGCGTAACGTGGCGATATCTCCCAAATGCACCGTGCCCGTTGGTCCCGTAACAATCGCTAATCGATGGAGCTTTTGAACGTCATCGGCGTAACCATCGCCTCGAATGATCATGCGGCCTTTATCGCTGACCAATTCACCCGTACGGGATTCCAGAGACCGCTGCTCAATAAGCATCGCCAACTCATCTAAACTGAGCCCCAGTTTTTTAAGCGCCACAGGATCTGGCTCTATTACCAGTTCTGGCGAGCGACTGCCCCAGTTCGTGACATTCGAGATCTGAGCATGCTTCTTAAGTGCCTGCTCGACCTGCCTCGCTATGGGCTGTAATTCGTCGTCACTGCGAGGGGCTGACACCACAACAAACGCAGCAAGATTGGTAAATTCATGTCGGATAACTTGCGGGTTTTCTGCCTGGGTGGGAAACCCATTAATGGCGTTCACGCGGTTGCGAATGTCATCAAGGAGTTTATTCAGATCAGCACTACTGGTCTTGCGCACCACCACGCTTGATTGTCCTGCGCTTGATTGACTGGTGATTTGCTTGATGCCCGCCACGCCGCTAATGGATTCTTCAATTCGCTGCGTCACACTCTCATCAATCTGCTTTGCTGTACCGCCGGGATACGCCACGGTGATCATGACTGACGAAGAAGCAATCTGAGGAAAAGATTCAACCCTCAACTGCCCAGCAGCCATCACACCACTCGCAATAATGGCAATCATCAGTAGGTTCGCCCCTACAGGATGAACAATGAACCATTTGGTGAGCCAGCTCATTGAACAACCTCCTGCGCGTTCAAGCGCTGAGGAGAAACATGCTTACCCGGCAACATGGACATCAACGGATACACCACCACACGACGCAGCTTATCTCGATCAGCATCAAAGCGAACAAACACAGCACCTAGAGCTTGTCCAACGGGTGTGACCCATTCTTTTTGCAAGCG
>JBELME010000245.1:0-6420 GCA_042096095.1 Enterovibrio sp. | reverse complement strand
ACATGGCGACATTTGGCCTTGGCGCTGGTGTAGCAGGTATTGCGGGCGTGGCGCTTTCACAGCTCACCAATGTGGGGCCGAACATGGGGCAAGCCTACATCATTGATTCCTTCATGGTGG
Organism: Enterovibrio sp.; assembly: GCA_042096095.1. Classification (GTDB taxonomy): domain Bacteria; phylum Pseudomonadota; class Gammaproteobacteria; order Enterobacterales; family Vibrionaceae; genus Enterovibrio. Next base: position 6,300 of record JBELME010000245.1, on the reverse strand, counting down.
TGGTGTTTGGCGGCGTCGGCAATTTGTGGGGCACGTTGGCTGCGGGATTAAGCCTTGGCGTGTTCAACAAAATTCTTGAGCCTTGGGCGGGGGCGGTCTTGTCCAAAATTCTTGTGCTGGTCTTCATCATTCTGTTTATTCAAAAACGCCCGAAAGGACTCTTTCCTCAACGTGGCCGTATGGCGGAGGGCTAATCATGGATCGTCGATTATTTGATACGCCAAGCACCACACTGATTGCCTTGTTGGGGTTAAGCATTGTGTTAGTGCCTGCAGGGAGTGCGTTTCACCTAGAAACTTACACGGTCTCGTTGCTCGGTAAATACCTTTGTTATGCCATTCTCGCGCTTTCCGTCGACTTGGTATGGGGCTACCTCGGTATTCTGAGTCTTGGGCATGGGGCTTTCTTCGCGCTCGGTGGTTACGCCATGGGCATGTATTTAATGCGCCAAGTGGGTGATCGCGGTGTGTATGGTAACCCACTTCTGCCTGATTTCATGGTGTTCCTGAACTGGACCGAATTACCGTGGTTTTGGCATGGCTTTGACCAGTTCTGGTTTGCCTGTGTGATGGCGGTTGCTGTGCCGGGTGCACTTGCCTTTGTGTTCGGTTGGCTCGCGTTTCGTTCGCGGGTGTCAGGTGTGTACTTGTCCATCATGACTCAAGCGATGACGTTCGCCTTAATGCTAGCGTTTTTCCGCAACGAAATGGGGTTTGGTGGCAACAACGGCCTGACCGATTTTAAAGATCTTCTTGGTTTTAGTTTGCAAAGCGATACCACCCGAGTCGGTTTGTTTATGGCAACAGCTGTCGGGTTGATCCTTACGTACTTGGTGTGCCGAGCGATTGTCAGTAGCCGATTGGGGGCGTTAGCCATTGCTGTTAGAGATGCTGAGTCTCGCGCACGTTTCGTTGGATTCGCTGTAGAGAACAGCAAGCTTTGGTTGTTTGTTGTTTCAGCCGCGATTGCAGGGATTGCAGGTGCCCTATATGTCCCTCAAGTCGGGATCATTAACCCCGGCGAATTTGCACCGCTCTTGTCAATTGAAATCGTGGTTTGGGTCGCCCTTGGCGGACGCGCAACGCTTTACGGTGCCGTGATTGGTGCTGTGATTGTGAACTATGCAAAAAGCTGGTTCACCGTTGAATTCCCAGAGATTTGGTTATTTGCATTGGGGGCGCTCTTTGTTGCGGCCACCTTGTACTTGCCAAAAGGGGTGACAGGGCTTTGGACGAAGCAGGAGACGAGCCAATGATGGCAAGAACACTATGGCAACAAGGTATCGACCATCAGCGCGAAAATGTATTGGATTCGCACGAAGGTGGTTCGGGTTTTCTGAAAGATCTTACGCGCAGAGATCAGGTCTTTAGTTTCCTCAAGCCGCCTTACAACCCGAAAGTCGATATTAGAAATGACATGTTGCTTTACGTCGAAGGTGTCTCGAAATCGTTTGACGGCTTTAAAGCCATTAACGATTTAAACCTCTACATCAAGAAGGGCGAGCTTCGTTGCATCATCGGTCCGAATGGCGCGGGTAAAACCACCATGATGGACATCATCACTGGCAAAACACGCCCCGATACGGGAGAAGTGTGGCTGGGTCAACGTCTCGATTTGCTCAAGATGGATGAAGCTGACATTGCCAATGCGGGCATTGGTCGAAAATTCCAAAAACCTACCGTGTTTGAAGCGCTGACTGTGTGGGAAAACCTTGAACTGGCCATGGCGGGTAACAAGGGCACGTGGCAGATGTTTCGGGCGGTGTTATCCGGTGAGCAAAAATGCGACATCGAACAAGTATTAGAGCTAATAGGCTTAAAAACGCTGTCGAAAATGATCGCCGGAAAGCTCTCTCATGGACAAAAGCAATGGCTGGAAATTGGCATGTTACTGATGCAAAAACCTACCTTGCTGTTGGTGGATGAGCCTGTCGCTGGCATGACGCACCAAGAGATGGACCGCACCGCGGAATTGCTGCTTTCTCTTGCCGGTTCGCATTCTGTCATGGTGGTGGAACACGACATGGATTTCGTGAGAAGCATTGCGTCAACGGTGACGGTTTTGCACCAAGGGCATGTGCTTGCGGAAGGAACAATGCAAGCCATTCAAGACGATGCGCGTGTACGAGAAGTGTACCTCGACCAATAGTCCATTGATGGACGAACGATCAGAAGGAAACGACATGCTGGAAGTGATTGGTGTAAATCAACGTTACGGCGATAGCCAAACATTGTGGGATTTATCGCTCACGGCGCCGAAGGGCAAATGCACTGTGGTGATGGGACGAAACGGCGTCGGTAAAACCACCTTGATGGAAAGCATCATTGGGCTGCTTGCGATTGACGATGGGCAAATTGTGGTTGATGGCAAAGACATTGCGAAGACCCGGGCTGAGATGCGACCGAGAGACGGTGTTGGGTATGTGCCACAGGGGCGTCAGATCTTTCCCATGTTGACCGTGGAAGAAAACCTGCGCATTGGACTGCCTATTCGTCCGAAGCATGACAGGAAGATCCCAACGTATATCTATGAGCTCTTTCCGGTGCTCGCCGACATGAAACGTCTATTCGGTGGCGATTTGTCCGGTGGACAGCAGCAGCAACTTGCGATTGCGCGCGCTTTGGTCATTGACCCAAGTTTGTTGCTCTTGGATGAACCGACAGAAGGGATACAACCCAACATCGTGCAGGAGATTGGCGACATCATTACACGCCTGAATCGCGAGATGGGACTGACGGTATTGCTGGTGGTGCAGAAACTGCCTTTCGCCCGCAAGGTTGGTGATCATTTTTGTTTGGTTGACCGCGGTAAGAATGTCGCAAGTGGGGAAATGGATGCGCTATCAGACGAGCTTATTCGCCGTTATTTGACGGTATAGCGTGTGGCGAAAACGAACAAAAAACAGGTGATGGACGTTTCATGACACAAGTTACCCAGTGCGAAGACATCAAAAACGATGAAGCCACTGAGCAAGCATTTGCTGCGACGTCCTTGCCGGTAAGAGGATGGGAAGCTGAGTTAGTGCTTGGCTACGAGGTGAGCCGAGACAAAACCGTACTCCGACATAGCTCGCACCGAGGGCCATTGGCGATTCAACGCGCTTTGTACCCAGAGGGCGGCGTTTGCCATAGCCACTTATTGCACCCGCCAGGGGGCGTTGTTGGTGGTGATTCTCTTGATGTGAAAGTCACTGCATCGCCCGAGGCGCAAGTGCTGCTTACGACACCGGGCGCAACGCGTTTCTACCGTTCTGATGGTCGCATCGCGACATTAGAGCAACATTTTAGCGTTGGCGAGAGTGCGCGGTTGGAGTGGGTACCGCTGGAAAATATCGCTTTTCCTGGCGCGATATTGGCCACGCAAACTGATTTTCGGCTCTCATCGAGCAGCCAGTTTATTGGTTGGGATATTTGGACCTTAGGGCAACCAGCAACACAGACGCCTTTTGGTCATGGCGATCTCAATGGTCTCACACGCGTGTTTGTTGATGATGCTTTACTGCTTTGCGAGCGCCTTCGTGTGAACGCGGAAAGCCAACGTTTTCCGGCGTCTTCACTGAGGCAGCTTCCTGTTTGCGGCACCTTGATCATGTATAACGGACAAGCAGAACAGGGCTATTCAGATAGCCAGGGCCACACACTGTGTGAGCGATTAGTTGCATGGTGGGAGGCGCAGCGCGCGGATTTCAAATTGCGCGACCCTGCACTCACGGTTGGCTTCACGGTGTGTGATGGTTTGCTGATCGTACGAGCGCTAGGTGAAGAAACGGAAGCGCTGTTTGCGGTGTTCACACACATATGGCAATGCGTGAGACATGAATGGACAGGTGTGATACCCGACATTCCCCGTATTTGGCGCACGTAATGTTAGGCCTGTTACTCGCAGCGCAAAGACTAAAAATACGATGAACACAATGAGGAAAGCACGATGGAGCTAACCCCAAGAGAAAAAGACAAACTCATGCTCTTTACGGCGGCATTGTTGGCAGAGCGACGAAAAGAGCGAGGGCTAAAGCTCAACTACCCGGAGGCCGTTGCCTTGATCAGCGCTGCCATCATGGAAGGTGCGCGAGACGGTCGCACCGTCGCGGAGTTGATGGATTTCGGACGCACGATTCTCACGGTCGACGATGTCATGGACGGTGTGCCAAGCATGATCCATGACGTGCAGGTTGAAGTGACTTTTCCCGACGGCACCAAATTGGTGACCGTTCATGATCCGATAGTGTGAGGCGCTGATATGTCACAAAGTTCTCAAACCGCAGTTCATGGCTTCGTGCCTGGAGAGTTGCGTGCAAAAGACGGTGAAATAGAGCTCAACGAAGGACGAGCGACGATCATGGTACATGCGGCCAACACGGGCGATCGTCCGATTCAAGTGGGTTCGCATTATCACTTCTATGAAGTGAACGATGCACTGACGTTTGATCGGGAAGCGACCAAAGGTTTTCGTTTAAACATTGCGTCAGGTACAGCGGTGCGTTTCGAGCCGGGCCAAAGCCGCACTGTTGAACTTGTCGCATATGCGGGTACACGTACAGTGTTTGGTTTTCAAGGGCGATGCATGGGCGCGATTGATACCGCGATGAAAGCTAACACCACCGACGATAAGGACGATTAACATGGCGAAGATTTCACGTCAGGCCTATGCCGAAATGTTTGGCCCGACAACCGGCGATTGTTTACGTCTTGCTGATACCGAGCTTTGGTTGGAGGTGGAAAAAGACTTCACCATCTATGGCGATGAAGTGAAGTTTGGCGGCGGTAAAACCATCCGTGATGGCATGGGACAAAGTCAGCGCCCGAGTGCGGAAACGCCGGATTTGGTGATCACCAATGTGGTGGTGCTGGATTATTGGGGCATCGTAAAAGCCGATGTCGCCGTAAAAGCAGGGCGTATCGAAGCGATCGGCAAAGCCGGTAACCCTGATGTTCAAGATGGCATCGACATCGTGATTGGGCCGGGTACCGAGGTGGTTGCAGGTGAAGGGCAAATTATTACTGCTGGCGGGATTGATTCCCACATTCACTATATTTGCCCGCAACAGATTGACGAAGCGCTGACGTCAGGCATCACGACCATGGTTGGCGGCGGCACAGGCCCAGCCACAGGCACGAATGCAACCACTTGTACGCCGGGGCCTTGGAATATTCATCGTATGCTGCAGTCGCTGGATGCGTTCCCAATGAACGTTGGTTTGTTAGGGAAGGGGAACGCGAGTTTGCCCGAATCGCTTGAAGAACAAGTCGCTGCGGGCGCGTGTGGCTTGAAACTCCATGAAGATTGGGGCTCGACTCCAGCAGCCATTGATAACTGTATGTCGGTTGCAGAAGCGACTGATGTGCAAGTTGCGATTCATACAGACACGCTGAACGAGTGTGGTTTTGTGGAAGAAACGCTCGCTGCCATTGGTGATCGCGTCATCCATACCTACCATACAGAAGGAGCGGGGGGCGGTCATGCCCCTGACATTATCAAAGCGGCGGGCTTGTCAAACGTCTTGCCCTCTTCAACCAACCCGACTCGACCCTACACGGTCAACACGGTTGATGAGCACTTAGACATGCTGATGGTGTGCCACCATTTATCACCCGCCATCGCGGAAGACATCGCCTTTGCGGAATCTCGCATTCGACGAGAAACCATCGCAGCCGAGGATCTTCTCCACGATCTTGGCGCTTTCTCGATGATTTCTTCTGACTCGCAAGCCATGGGACGCGTGGGGGAAGTGGTGATCCGAACATGGCAAACCGCGCACAAAATGAAGGTGCAGTTTGGTGCACTAGAAGGCGACCCAAGCCATAACGATAACCAACGTATCAAGCGCTATGTAGCGAAATACACCATCAATCCAGCCATCACTCACGGTATGGCGCATGAAGTGGGTTCGATCGAAGCAGGGAAACTTGCAGACTTAGTACTTTGGAAACCTGCATTCTTTGGCGTTAAACCTTCACTCGTTATCAAGGGCGGGTTAATTGTGACGGCGCCAATGGGTGACCCGAACGGGTCTATACCTACACCTCAGCCAGTGCATTATCGCCCGATGTTTGGTAGCTATGGCCGAGGTCCTGCTACGAGTTCACTGCTCTTTATGTCGCAGTCTTCCATTGAGAGCGGCGTGCATGACACGTTGAGTCTTCAAAGCGGTATCAGCGCAGTAAAAGGCTGTCGGACCATTCGTAAGAAAGACATGAAACTTAATGATTGGCAGCCCAATATCGAGGTCGATCCACAAACCTATGAAGTGCGCGCCGATGGCCAATTGCTGGTGTGTCAACCTGCTGATGTGTTGCCAAT
>JBELME010000244.1:0-6415 GCA_042096095.1 Enterovibrio sp. | reverse complement strand
GTTGAGATAAAAAGACCAAAGAGCGGGCGTTTTTCTGCTCATGAAGTTGGTCGCGCACACCATGAATGTCATTGACGATCCGTTTGGCACTTTCAGTGAAGCTTTGGCCTGCCTCGGTAAAGCGGGTTGGAAGTGTATCCCAGTTCACCAACGCTACCCCCAACCAATTTTCAAGTGAACGAATGCGCCGGCTAAATGCTGGTTGCGTCACATAGCGTGCTTCTGCTGCTTTTGAAAAACTGCCGTGTTCAGACAGTGCGATGAAATCGAGTAACCATTTTAATTCCATTAAACCAACCTGTTAGCGTCCTGCTCGTTGAGATATGCAAATAAGTAACTGCCTCTTGTTCAATATGCGTATTGGCGAGGATGGCTTACGTCCCACAGGATTATTGTTGCAAATATACTTCCTGCTCGTTTACTCAATTTAGGGACAAAAGACTATGCATCTATCTCGCTTTCCTCGACTGCAATTTGCTCACCTTGCAACGCCGCTCGAGCCAATGACGCGCCTATCTGAAGCGCTTGGTGGTCCAACGCTTTGGATTAAACGTGATGACTGTACCGGCCTTGCTGGTGGCGGTAACAAAACACGTAAGTTGGAATTTTTGATGGCAGATGCCATTACGGAGGGGGCTGACACCATTATCACCCAAGGCGCGACGCAATCTAACCATGCTCGCCAAACCGCGGCCATTGCGACCAAGTGCGGCATGGATTGTCACATTCTGCTGGAAGATCGCACCAGTTCGGAAGATCCCGATTACGTGCTAAATGGCAACGTGATGCTTAATCAACTGTTCGGTGCCACTTTAGCGAAATACCCCGGTGGCACAGACATGAATGCGGCGATGGAAGACGTTGCTGCGACACTGCGCGCCGAAGGAAAGACGCCATACATCATACCCGGTGGCGGCTCGAACCCGATTGGTGCGCTGGGTTATGTCAATTGTGCATTGGAGCTTCTTACCCAAGCCAATGACATGGCATTACGCATTGATCACTTGGTGCACGCGACAGGCTCTGCGGGCACACAAGCGGGCTTGGTCACAGGCTTGGTAGCAAGCAACAGCCAAATTCCTCTACTGGGCATTGGTGTGCGTGTACCACAATAGCAGCAAGAAGCGAACGTGTTCGCGTTGGCAGAACGTACCTGCGATTTGTTGGGCATTTCCGGCACGGTTAAGCGTGAAGATGTGCGCGCAAACTGTAACTACGTGGGTGAAGGCTACGGCATTCCTGCGGAAAGCACGATCGAAGCGATCTCCATGTTCGCCAAATACGAAGGCATCTTGCTTGACCCTGTTTACTCGGGCAAAGGCGGCGCTGGCCTGATTGATTTGATCCGCAACGGCACCTTCAAGAAAGGCGAAAACGTCGTGTTCTTGCACACAGGCGGCGGTCAAGCACTGCCGGGATACCGTGATGCCTTTGGGTTTGATAGCTACTGCTAACCCGCTTTGATTCTGGTGATGCCACCAGAAACGCATACCACACAACGGAAAAGAGACATGTCGCTAAAGATGTTCAAAACAAAGATCACTACCCAAACAAGCGATATGTCACCCAAAAGAGTCGGTGATTGTCGACATTCACGCATCGTCACTGACTCTGATTACCTTCGTTGGAACGGATACCCAGCCAACGTTGTTAGAGTGAAGAAAGGTACAGCCATGGAAATGCTAAAACGCGCAGAACGCGAAGCGGACGTGCAAACTGATGACGAGCGCATTCAACATGTCGTGAAAGAAATCCTCGCCAAAATCCGTCGCGAAGGCACGAGTGCCGTTGAGCAATATGCCAAACAATTTGATAACTGGCAGGGCGATTTCGTTCTGTCTGATGAGAAAAGAGCCGCGTTGATAGCCTCAGTGCCTCAGCGCGTGAAAGACGACATTGATTTTGCTCACCGTCAGGTGCGCCGCTTTGCCAAAGCGCAACGCGCCAGTTTGACCGAATTTGATATTCAGAGTGAAAACGGGGTGCTGCTAAGTCAGCGTGTCATCCCCGTTGATTGTGCAGGTTGCTATGTGCCGGGCGGGCGCTACGCCCATGCAGCATCTGCCGTTATGAGCGTGGCGACAGCAAAAGCCGCGGGTGTGCCGATGGTGATTGCGTGTTCACCGCCCCGTGGCGACAGCATCAATGCTGCGGTGGTTTACGCCATGGATGTGGCAGGCGCAGACATCATTCTTGAAATGGGAGGGGTGCACGCCATCGCAACCATGGCGTTTGGTCTGTATACCGGGCAATCCGCCGACATTTTAGTGGGGCCGGGGAACGCGTACGTCGCTGAAGCCAAGCGATCATTGTTCGGCGAGGTCGGTATCGATGTGTTTGCGGGCCCAACGGAATCCGCAGTGATTGCGGATGAGACCGCCGACCCTATGACCATCGCCGTCGATTTGGTGTCTCAAGCCGAACATGGTCCGAACTCCCCGGTATGGCTATTCACCACAAGCCGTGAGGTTGGTGAAAAGGTCATCGAGATCATCCCAAGCGTGATTGCCGACATGCCAAATGCCGATGTGTGTGAAGCCGCGTGGCGTGATCATGGTGTCGTTATCTTGTGTGAAGATCGTGTAGAAATGGCGAAGGTCAGCGATGAATGGGCATGTGAGCATGTGCAAGTGCAAGCGGCGGATCTTCCTTGGTGGAAAGGACGACTGCGTAACTTCGGCTCGCTGTTCCTTGGCGAGGGCAGCACGGTGACGCATGGCGACAAATGCGCGGGCACCAACCATATTCTGCCGACAAAAAAAGCGGCGCGTTACAGCGGCGGCTTGAACGTTCAGAAATTCCTCAAAATTCTCACCACCCAAGAACTCAGTGCAGACGCGAACATGACGTTCAGCACCGCAGGTTCACGGATTTCTCGTACCGAAGGCATGGAAGGGCACGCACGTGCGTGTGATTGGCGATTAACCAAGTATTTCCCAGATACCGAATGGGATTTCGATGTCTATCAGCAAGCGCGATACGACTAATGATTCTAGGACTGACAAATGGTCATGGCTGGAGGCAGGTGAATGTTGATGTTTAAGAAATCCTTTACGCAGCAAATGCCGATCCCCGAAGGGGCGATTGCGAGTGCGGTAGAAGTGATGCGTACAGGCCGTCTTCATCGATATAACACGCTGGATGGCGAGTTAAGCGAAACGGATTTGCTCGAAAAGCAATTTGCTGACTATATAGGCGTGAAGTACTGCTTGAGCTGCGCATCTGGCGGGTATGCCATCTATATCGCCCTGCTGTGTGTGGGCGTGAAAGCCGGTGAAAAGGTGTTGTGTAATGCGTTCACCTTGGCGCCTGTCCCCGGTGCCATCACCAATGCTGGGGGTGAACCTGTGTTGGTGGAAACCACCGCAGAGTTAACCATCGACCTGAATGACTTAGCACGCAAAGCCTCTCAGCCTGACGTGCGGTATTTATTGCTTTCCCATATGCGCGGGCATGTGGCGGACATGAATGCCATCATGGATATTTGTGATAGTTACGGCGTCACGTTAATTGAAGATTGCGCACACACCATGGGCGCAAAATGGCGCGGGAAAGCGAGCGGTACGTTTGGCAATGTGGCGTGCTTTAGCGCGCAGACTTATAAGCATATCAACGCGGGTGAGGGGGGCTTTCTCGTCACGAATGATGATGGTGTGATGGCAAAAGCGATCATCTACTCAGGCTCATACATGTTGTTCGACCAACATCCTACGCTCCCGCCAAAAGAGCGGTTTGATGAAGTGGCGTGTTCAACACCCAACTACAGCGGGCGAATGGACAACTTGCGTGCCGCGATACTTCGGCCCCAATTGGCGCGATGAGACCGACAGTACAAGCGTTGGAATTCCCTCTATGCTGCGATGGCTGAAGCCCTTTCTTGGCTCCCAGGCGTGGTATTGCCTAAGCGCTCTGATGACGAAGCATTCGTCGGCAGTTCCATTCAATTTTCATTTCCTGATTTGCCCGCAGAACGTTTTCCCGCTTTTGTCAGAGGCTGTCAAAAACACGGGGTGACCCTGAAATGGGTGGGTGCACCTGAGCCTTCGGGTTACAGCAGCAAGTTCAATCACTGGCAATATTTATCGCCGGCCACACCCTTGCCGCAGACCGAGAAAGTGCTTTCAACCTTAATCGATATGCGCATTCCACTGACATTTGAAGAAAGCGATGCGGAAGTTATCGCCCAAATCATTTCCGATGTTCTGAAACAAACACAGTAAATCGAACCAAGGCAACACAGCTAATTAATGACACACGCGGTGCAGCGCCGCGATGTGCAGGGATGCCATTCATTCACGGATGTTTTTCACGAAAAGAGGTAAAGGATATGACGCTTAAAAAATGGACCAAATATCTCGCTATTTCCTGTCTTGCTCTTCCAGTGCTTGTCAGCGCCAAAACCATGAAAGTCGGAATGGGTGACCCTATCAACTCAGACCAAGGTGCGTATGCCACGCGCTTTAAAGAGTTGGTAGAGTTTTATTCAGGTGGTGATATTAAAGTAAAACTCTATCCAAACGGTGCGTTGGGCAGTGAAACGGAAATGGTGCAAAACGCGCGTCTCGGTTCGCTCGACATGGCACTGATTGGCATTGGTAACTTAACGCCGTTTTCGAAAAAGCTCGGCGCCTTAACCATGCCCTACCTGATCACCAATTCATCCGATGCCGTGAAGATCACCACGGGTGAACTTGGCGCATATTGGGCGGAATTGGCAAAGAAAGAAGCGGGTGTCGATATTCTGGGGTGGACTTACTCTAACTTCCGTCACCTCACGAACTCCAAGCGTCCTGTTAAAAACATGGAAGACGTAAAAGGCCTAAAAATTCGCGTACCTGAAAACAGCATCATGCTGAAATCATGGGAAGTGTTTGGCGCGAACCCTATTGCGATGGCGTGGACAGAAACCTTCACTGCACTGCAACAGAAAGTGGTTGATGGCCAAGACAACCCCTACATCGTAAACAACACCATGAAGTTCTATGAAGTTCAGCCTTATCTCACCGAAGTGCATCACCAGTACTCTCTTCAACCTTTGGTCATGGGTGCACGTACGTTCGGGAAACTGAAACCTGAGCAACAAGAAATCCTCCTGAAAGCCGGTCTTGAAGCGCAGCAATACGCCCTTGTTTTCCAAATGACAGAAGCGGAAAACGCCAAGCAAAACATGATTGCCAATGGCGTTGAAGTGTTCACCTTGGAAGATGAAGACAAGTGGATTAAAGCCGCTAAAGAGCAAGTGTGGCCTGAGTTCTATGACGATATTGGCGGCAAAGCCAGCTTCGACAATGTGCTAGAGAAAATGCAGTAAGTTGGCAGCTTAACTCGCAGTCACAGACCCTAGCGACAATTCAGAAACAACAGGGGCGGTAACGTCCCTGAATAGGACTGGCTTATGCTCTCATTCTTCAAGAAGTTGGATAAGTTCGAAAGCTATGCGTGCCAAGCCTTACTGTGTTTGTTCGTCACGCTTTTGTTCATTCAGGTGATTCTGCGTGTGGTGTTCAACTACGGCATTCCTTGGAGTGAAGAACTTTCCCGATTTGCCTTTGTGTGGTTTGTGTTTCTCGGCGCATCTTACGCAGCAAGGCTCTCCGCCCACAACCGCGTCACCTTCCACCTAAAATGGTTGCCGCATCGTGTCCGCGTCAGCGTGGAATTACTCGCCGATATGCTGTGGATTGTCTTCAACACCTTGATGACGATTAAAAGCATCGAAGTCATCGAAAGTTTAATGGAATTTACCTTCCTTTCACCTGCACTTGAATGGTCAATGGCCTTCTTGTATTTCATCTTCCCAATTTCCTTCACCTTGACGTCCATTCGGATCATTCAGGTGAACTACATGAAGTTGGTGATGGGGGTGGAATTCCACGATGTGGATGACGTGAAAGTCGATTAAACAGGCTCACACATTGAGCGCCGCAATCGGGTTTCCGTGGTGAATTATCGTGTGTCGATACTTCCGACAGTCATGCCCGTGTTGCCATCAATATGAAAGGAGCCATACATGGCAGCTTCTGTTGTACTTTTTAGTTCTTTCTTTGGGCTTTTGCTGATCGGCGCGCCCATTGTCATCGCACTGGGTGGCTCAGCCATGCTGGTGTATCTCCTCTCCGGTGAAGATTACGTCTCGCTGGTACAAACTGCATGGAACGCTGTTGATTCCTTTCCGATCATGGCATTGCCCGCATTCATTTTGTCTGGCGCACTCATGCAAGCGTCGGGCATCTCTCGTCGATTGGTGAATATTGCTGAACTCTTGGCGGGGCCAATGGCGGGGGGCTTAGGCTTTTCAGCGATCTTAGCAAGTATGTTCTTTGGTGCGATTTCAGGCTCTGGCCCTGCAACCACAGCCGCCGTGGGTATGTTGATGATCCCTGCGTTAGCGGATAAGGGGTACAACAAAGATACG
>JBELME010000243.1:0-6475 GCA_042096095.1 Enterovibrio sp. | reverse complement strand
AGTTCATCAACGCCCATTTGGTTGATCGTCACCGCCCTTTTACTGACACTGCGCCCTCTAAAGTCGCGAATGCAGAACACAGATTGCGATTCCCTGATTTTGTGGTGGCGCGTAAGAGTGGGCGTTTCTGGGCGATCCGTGACAAAATCTTCGATCTCACGCAGTTTGCCTCGCAGCAAGAGGTCGACGAGATGATACGAAAAGAGGCACAAAACATTCGCTAGTGAAGCGACGTTTCGCCGCAAGTTCGATAAGAGAACGAGCAAGGCGAGTTTTAAAGAAGTCAGCCCGTTTATTTGGCATGAATAGTTGGACAGAGACAAGAACGTACACGTTTCATCCAAACAGCACTTTTCATGCTAAAAAGCCTGCTTAGCCCCCTAATACCCTTGTTATTCCTGAAACCGGGTGGTAGTATCCGCGCTCGATTTACTTGGTATCTAGATTGGTCGCAAGTTAGATACTTATTTATAACTCTCTATATTTTCAAGAGTATTTATTATGAAATTCAATGCAGTAGTACGTACTGAGCAGGGTAAAGGTGCGAGCCGCCGCCTGCGTCACGCTGATCAATTCCCAGCAGTTATCTACGGTGGCGAAGCAGCTCCAGTTGCAATCTCACTTGAGCACCACATCGTGATCAACCAAATGGACAAGCCTGAGTTCTACGAAGCGATTACTCTAGTAATCGACGGTCAAGAAGTGAACGTTAAGCCTCAGGACATCCAACGTCACCCGTTCAAGCCAAAAGTTATGCACATGGATTTCATCCGCATCTAATGCTTTTGAGCTTGAAAGAGAAAGCGCCCAATGGGCGCTTTTTTTATCTCTAAATTTTGGTTGAAGCAAAAACATTAGTGTCTATCGCGACTCATCATCATCACCAAACAAAGATTGTTGTGGGCTTTCCGCCGCAACGTCTCGCTGCGCTTCTTCATGTGCTTGCTTCGCTCTCAGAATACGTTGGTAACGTTGTTTACAAAGTCGCACCACGTTTCGACGCTGCTCGCCATTGAAATCATTCCAATGGAATCGCTCTTCCCGACTTCGAAAGCAACCTTTGCAATACCCTTTGTTGTTGGCTTGGCAAACACCAATGCACGGGCTGGGTACATTAAAAAAGTCCAGTTGCTCCAAAAGCACTCCTTACTTAAATAAGCTTAATCGGCGATTAACGTGAATCTGCTTTCATTCAAGCGAGTTTTGCACTGAAAAGCAAATTTCCTGCTGCCAATGTATAAAAATCCAGCAAACAGTCTTTCATTTTCTATCACTGCTCACACCAGAGCGTGCCTGACATTTGCCTATATTTTTATCAGAAAACCCTTTCATCGCAGCGAAAATTAAGATTGCGTATACAGGTCTAAGTTTGCTAGCTTAACCGCATAACCTTTTGGGTTATTGCCTATAAGCAGCATACTTAGTTGCATTAAAGACGCAGGGAAGAACATTATTTAGGAGGAATTATGTCTTTTTTTTTGTACCGTCCGCCGAATCCCAAGAGCACGCTGAATCTATTTATTCAAGCATTGCGAAGAATGTTAACGCGCCGGTTAGCGATCAGCGTATTGCCCAACTCGCTTGGTCTCATGAAGGTCAAGAAGTGTTTGCCAATGTGGGTGAACCGCTACCAAGCTGTTTTGGCGCGGAAGATGAAGTGGTTATCGCGATTTATGATTGTGGGGATGTATTCAAAGTTTGTACCCCAAACCGCGGTGCCATCTGCTTTGATCCTGTTGTCGCGAGTAAAGCCCAAGTATCAAGTGTTAATTTCTTCTAATACTACACTTCGTACTCGCAATAAAAAGGCCGGGATTGTCCCCGGCCTTTTTGATTTCCATGTATGTTGTTAGCGTCTTCTCTTTCTAAAAGAGACCTAACTGCGGCGCAGCCAACGAATCAAAATGCTTGCCAATGAAGGGCAAAATACCGTCTGCGATCGGCTTGAGTTGCTTATCAACATAGTGTTGATAGTCGTACGGACTGTCTATCGCTTCTAACGGTTCTGGCCCGTTTAATGTGATGACATATTCAATCCAACCGCCGTGCTGATATTGCAGATTCCGCCCTCGTTTTTCGTTATACGCATCGGCTTTCCGCGCAGCTTTCACATGCGGGGGCACATTCTTTTCATAATCAGAAAGCTTGCGTCTCAATCGCTTACGGTAAATCAGCGCTTCATCATTGTGACCTTGTAACGTATCTTCAACGGTTTTGCGCACATAATCTTCAACCTCTTCACCATCGAACACTTTCTGGTAGAGGGTTTGCTGAAAGACTTGTGCGAGAGGCGTCCAATCGGTTCGGACCGTTTCCAATCCTTTGTAAACAATGCGGCGTTCCCCGTCTTTATTCACGAGTCCGGCATAACGCTTTTTACTGCCAGTATCTTGCCCTCGAATGGTGGGCATCAAGAATTTTTGATAGTGAATTTCATATTCAATCTCAAGGGCACAATCGATGTTGTAGGTGTCTTTAAGGTGCGCAATCCACCAGTCATTGATGTACTCCACCAAAGACTGACCAATGGTATCGGCATCCTCGTTTTCATAGCGCTCGCCTAGCGACACAAAGGTCGAATCTGTATCACCATAAATCACTTCAAAGCCTTTGGCTTCGATCAATTCGCGCGTCATTTTCATGATCTCATGGCCGCGCATGGTGATTGAAGAAGCAAGCCTATGATCAAAGAATCGACAGCCTGATGAGCCCAACACACCGTAAAAGGAGTTCATGATGATTTTAATCGCCTGTGAGAAGGCCTTTTCACCTTGTAACTTGGCCTCATCCCTTGCCTTCCACAAATCCTCAATCAAAGACGGTAAGAAGTGTTTCTCTCGATGGAAAACACCGCCGCGAAAACCGGGCACCGTCGTGGTTTCGTCTTCTGCAATGAGTCCTTCCACCAGCCCAAGAGGATCAATCAAGAAAGTGCGAATAATCGACGGATATAGAGACTTAAAATCCAATACCAACACCGAATCATAGAGACCCGGTTTGCTGTCCATCACATACCCGCCAGGGCTGGCAATCCAGTTTTCACTGGTCAAGGTTGGTGCAACGTAGCCCGCACGGTGCAGTCGTGGTAAGTAGAGGTTGGTGAATGCGGCGACCGATCCACCAATACGATCAAGTTCAATGCCCGTTAAACGGCTGCGTTGAATAAGAAACTCTAATAAATGGGTTTCTTCAAAGATGCGGTTAACCAACACACAGTCTTGAAGGTTATATTTCGCTAACGCGGGTTTGTCGTCACGGAACATGCGGTTGATTGAATCCATGCGATCGTAGGGATTATCAATCGCCTTCCCTTCACCAAACATGGTGCGCGACACGGATTCTAACGACCAGGAACGGAAACTGTAGGTGGCGGTTTTCAGTGCATCAATACCATCAATCACAACACGTCCAGGTAAGGTAATGAAACCTTGCCGACTGTTATTAGAGTCTCGCCAGTGTGCTTTTTCTCCGCCTCGTCCCAAGCGAAGGTCTATCTTGTTAAACGCCGCACGTTTGATAAGCAGCCGAAAATCAAAATCAATCACACTCCAACCGACGATAACATCAGGGTCAAAACGCACAAACCATGCATTCAATGCCTTTAGCAACGCAAGCTCAGAGTCTACCCATTCGATCCACGGCATGTCTGCCGCATTATCTGGCACGTCACCAATCATGATCACGCGACTATCAGCTTCGCTATCAAGACCAATGGAATACAACACGCCCTTTTCTGAGCATTCAATGTCGAGAGAAACACGGGATAATGTGGTCGAGTAATCAGAAGACTTGGCTTTTACATTGCGGTATTCCACATACCCGTTACGTTGCGTTGCGTTGCCCGCAAAGGTGATCCCACCACAAATGAAACGTTCCATCAGAAAACGGTCTGGTAAGCGCACATCGGCTTCTAATGCGTTCAGCCCTTCCACTTGCAGTAGTCGACTGGCTCGGTTCACTGCGTTTAACGTGGTGAAATAGAAACCTGTCACTTCGCTGTAAGAAAAATCTTTCAGCGGCAACGGGCGAATTTTGTTAGGGATATTGGCAGCACTGAGGTGACGTTGAGCTTCTTCAACGTGTTCATTGGCAATGAAGAAAACTGGCGATTCTTGTTGAATAACCAATTTGGCGGGGCCATTGTCGGTTTGAACCCAAAAGATAAGTTCGGTCTGATCTCCCATGTCACGGCTGTGACGAGAGATCAGGAATCCATCGTGATACTGCAAAGCGGCCTCGAAATTCGATATGTCCATTGCAGTATATAGGATTCGACAAGAATTACTGTCGTTATGATCAGTTATGTTCCACTGGTAGTGTTACGCCACTGAGGTTTGCTTACGCTTCTTTCCTAAGAAGGTCACCATGATCCCAAGCAAAATAACCGATGCCGCTATCAACATGCGCAGCGTTAGGGCTTCATCCAAAATAAGATACCCAGCCACGGCAGCAATCAAAGGCACAGTGAGTTGAAGCACGCCAGCTTGGGTCGCTTTAAATTGCAGTACAACCCAATACCAAATCGCGTAACCAATGGCAGACGCCACAGCCCCTGACGCAATCGCTAAGTAAATACCTTCTGATGACAAGGTGTTCATCGGAATGTTCATGAGGAAAAACGGGACCACAAAGAACAAACTCAATCGGAAATTGATGCAGTTCGCTTTCAGTTGAGGTTGTTTTATCTCTTTACCGAGCACGCTATACGCGCCCCATGCAATGCCTGAAATGGCCATGAGGATCGTCCCCCACATGTCTGGTGAATCCATGCCAGGCGATACCAAATACCCTAAACCGCATATTGCCGTTAGTGCGCCGATGTATTCAAGCCCCGTCGCACCACCTTCTTTGTGTTGGCTATACGCAAACATGGTTAATTGAACAAACGCGAAAAGGATCAGCGCCCCCATACCTGCATCGAGGTACATGTAGGCGAAAGAAAACGAGGCGGCATAAAGAAATAACATCGCGGCCGCGAGCCAATGCTCTACCGGCTGATGAATAAAATTAAACCCCGTGACTTGCTTGTCCTCCTCACTTTTTTGTTTCACCGGAAACAAAAAAGTGAGGGAAAACAGCATGGCAGCACCAGACGCCAAACGGATAGACGTGAATGATGCAGGGTCAATATTGGTGTTCGCGAGCGCCATCCTGCACAGAACAGAATTGGCGGCGAAGAACAATAAGGCGAGCCCTGCCATCACTATATTTTTCACTTCCATCCGCGTTGATATCTTCATTTAATTGCGATCCTTTTGTCACTTGCTAACTTGACCGCATTGAGTTCAAAGAACTTTCACAAGAATGAGAAAAACTGAGAACAATATTGAGGTTTACGGAACTTTTTCTAAATCGGTTGATAGTCAACGTATCTTGTCTAGCGAAAGATAGGTCGACCTCGGCGATAAAAACATCAAATAAGCATAAGCCATTATCAAAAGCTATTATCTTATGATTGGTAAAACGCGCTGCAATCGGTAAAATATCGCTCCGGTTTTTTCTGTGGTGAAATGAATGTCCGACGCAAAACGCAAAGCATTAAAGAAGATTGCCAAATGTCTTGAACTGGGTAACTCAGCCAACATCAACGAGGCTGCGGCGGCTATAAAGATGGCGCAAACACTGATGCGAAAGTATGGCTTAGATCAGGAGGACATCGATTTTATCAGCATGGGTAAAACCACGTCTGAAACTTTGCTCCCTTCTTCGATAAGCGATGCCGTTTTGAAAATCATCAGGGGCATTAACACGCGTTTCGGTGTTGAATGTGTTCTCACCAACCACAAAGGCCTAAAGAAAGCCGAATTCATTGGTGACGCAAACCGTGCCATTTTCGCTGCCTTCGCCTTTGATATTGTTTACCGCGAGATGAATGAACACACAGGGCAGTTCCGCAACAGTTTTGCTGGTACTGGCACCTCTCAAACCGAACTGAACAGACGCTTACAGTCTTTTACGTTTGGTTGGCTTGAAGGCGCAATGGCAAAGCTGCCAAACATTGCCCCCGATGTCGACAATGAAAAGAAAATGAAGGACTACATTGACAGTCAATTTAAGAACATTGATCGTGAAACGTTCAAGCAACAGCTTCGCGATGCGATGAAAGGCATCACCGACGATTACGAGAAGGGAATGAAGAAAGGAAAACAAGTTTCCGTCAATCGTCCTGTGTCGGGAGCCCATGAATTGAAGCGCCTTAGATAGGCGCTTTTTCTTTAAATAATTCCCACAATTTCCCGCCAAACTCGTCTTCAAAAAATTTCAGCAAATTCAACTCCAACCCGCAAAACCACTCTTTTTTGAACACTGTTGTATTAAAAAAGCCTGAATTTCAATCTCAAGTCTTGTATTGCAAGCTAGCCAACCCTAGCCTAGTTTATTAAATCATCGATTGATGATGATCGAGAACAGATTTGCGATAAGCAAACTCCGGAATGTGACTCTACATCCCCCTATAGAGTCTTTCATCCCAAAC
>JBELME010000242.1:0-6450 GCA_042096095.1 Enterovibrio sp. | reverse complement strand
TGGGTGGGCGTACGACGTGGGGGAAGGGGTAGAGCAAAGTGCGACTGAAGCCGTCAAATATTACAAAATGTCGGCAGATCAGGGGTTTGCTGCAGCACAAACCAACCTTGGGGCGATGCACCTGAGTGGCGAAGGTGTAAAGCAAGATTACGAAGAGGCATTGCGTTATTTTCGCCTCGCTGCGCGACAGGGCTATGCCATGCCTGAATTCAACCTTGGCTGGATGTATGAAAAGGGCTTGGGTGTTGAACAAAGCTATGAAAAGGCATTGATGTATTACCGTTCAGCCGCGGAACTTAACCTTCCCCGTGCACAATACGGCCTCGGGAATTTGTACGGGCTTGGATTGGGCGTCGAGAAAAACGAAGAAACAGCCGCGAACTATTTTTTATTGGCAGCGAACCAAGGCTATGTTCTCGCGCAAACGCAGCTTGGATGGATGCATGAGGAAGGCCGAGGCGTTTATCAAAGTGATGAAGAAGCGCTGAAATACTACCGAATGGCCGCAGAACAGGGGTATGCCTCCGCGCAAAATAGCCTGGGTTGGATGTTGCAAAATGGTCGTGGTGTTCCCAAAGATAATGAAAAAGCCGCTGAGCTTTACCTCATGGCGGCAACACAAGGTGACGTTTACGCACAAACCAACCTTGGCTGGATGTATCAACATGGTGAAGGCGTGCCTCAAAGCGATGAAAAAGCCCTCGCGTATTATCGCCTTGCCGCAAACCAAGGTGATGCCGTTTCCTACTCTAGCCTTGCTTGGATGTACGAGTATGGTCAAGGTGTCACTCAAAACTATGAAAAAGCGGCTCAGTACTACCGCATCGCTGCAGGCAAAGGGCATCCCCGAGCACAGACGAATTTGGGCTGGATGTACGAAGACGGTAGAGGAGTGACTCAAAGCTTTAAGAAAGCCATTGAGTATTATCAGCTCGCGGCAGATCAAGGCGATGAGCGCGGACAAGCCGGTCTTGGTTGGTTGTATGAGATGGGTAGAGGTGTGCCTCAAAATTATGAAAAAGCCTTTGAGTATTACCTTTTGGCGGCGAACCAAGGCTACGCCGCCGCACAAACTAGCCTAGGTTGGATGTATAAAGATGGGCGAGGGGTTGTTCAAAACAACGAAGAAGCCATCAAATACTACCAAATGGCAGCCAAGCAAGAAGATGCCCGCGCACAAACGCATTTGGCTTGGATGTATGAAGAAGGGCAAGGCGTTTCTCAAAGCCATGAAATAGCTGTCAATTACTATCGCCTCGCCGCCGATCAGGGCTATGCCCAAGCACAAACCAACCTGGGCTGGATGTACGAAATGGGACAAGGTGTGATTCAAAGCGCCAAAACAGCCGTTAAGTACTATCGCCTCGCCGCCGATCAGGGCTATGCCCGAGCACAAACCAACTTGGGCTGGATGTATGAAGAAGGGAAAGGCGTTGCCCAAAGCAACGAAAAAGCCGTTGAGTACTATCGCCTCGCCGCCGATCAAGGCGACCCCCGCGCACAAGCGAACCTCGGCTGGATGTATGAAATGGGCTATGGCGTGCATCAAAACAGGAAGAAGGCGCTGAGCTATTACCGCATGTCTGCGGAAGGTGGCGATTTACGCGCGCAATACAAGCTTGGGTGGGCGTATAAGCGAGGCAATGGGGTAGAACAGAACGAGGTGAAATCTTACATGTGGTTTTACATTCGCCACTACAACGAATCGCCAGATGAAGCGTTCAATGTGGAAACCCAATTGAGTGCGACTCAAATTGAACAAGCGGAACAAATGGCCTTGAAGTGCATTAATTCGGATTATTCGGACTGCGACTAAGCCAAGTCACCGCCCGCAACCTGCTTGTTTCATCGCGCCATCTTCACTGTGAACTGAAGATGGCGTTTTCATATTGGCGCTTTCAACGAGTGCGTGACACTCGTTGGTCGCGCCTTACAAACAAAGCGTGAATGGGCTGAAAAGACACACGGCACCAACGCTACGACTTGATAGCAAGCAGTGCGCCAAAAGCCACCAAGCCAACCCCGCATGCTTGGTTCAACCCCTTCTTCATTCTTAACACGTGTTTTTGTAGCGTATTCGACGTCAAGAAAACCGCCACCGCACTGAACCAGAGTCCGTGTAGCGCAATCATATACAAGCCATACACCAATGCCGTGTGCGCTTCACTCGCATCAGGCGTCATCACTTGGCTAAAAATGCTCAGGAAGAAGAGCATGGTCTTTGGGTTAAGTGCATTGCACAGAAACCCCTGAGCCAGAAACTGCATCGCGCGGATGTCTGCTTGGTTGGTTTCGATTGTTTCTAGGCTCGTGTTCGCGGTGAATATTCCCTTCAACCCCAAATAGATCAAATACGCCGAGCCCGCGTAACGCACCATGCTAAATAGCCATTCATTCTGTGAGATTAGGTAGCTGATCCCAAGCAGTGAATACCCAATGTGAAAACAGATGGCGAGGCTGACGCCAAGCGCTGTCCAAATCCCTGCCATCCTTCCTTGGTTAATGCTGTTTTTCAGCACAAGAACGAAGTCAGCGCCTGGGCTGACAACAATGAGAATACCTAAAATCGCGAGGCTTAATGCTTCCATGTTGGCTCCAATGTTGATGAATGCGTCGCCATTGTATGTCCTTTATCCCATGACTATAATCGAAACAAACTCAACCATATTGTGAGAAAAAGTCACAGATGAGGCATCTAAAGGCGTTCCATATCTTTCATGTCGCCGCGTCGTCATCAAGCTACAGCGAAGCGGCAAGCAAGCTCAACATTACTCATGGCGCGGTGAGTAAGCAGATCAAAGTGCTCGAAGACCACCTTTCCCACGCATTGTTTACCGACAAGGGCGAAACGTGTATTTGACTAAAGAAGGGGAATTGCTGAAGGAGTACACCGAGCAAGCATTCATGGCGTTGGATACGGGGGTTAACAAGCTGGCGCAGTTGAAAAGCCAGCACCTAGACGTGTCCTGCGAGCCGACTTTAACCATGCGTTGGTTGATGCCACGACTCTCCGATTTTCACCAACTGTCAGGGGCCGATGTTAGGCTATCGACCGCGGGTGGACCCGTTACCCTTGGCACATCAGGATTATCGCTCGCCATTCGCCGCGATGATTTTGAGTTGGTTCATGATTACCACAAAACAATGTTAGTGGAGGAGTGGGTGGGGCCTGTGTGTTCACCGGCGTATTGGCATCAGGCGCAACACGATGTCAGTAAAATAACGCTACTTCACAGCCAAACAAGGCCAATGGCGTGGGAAAGCTGGTCATCCCTCTCTGGTGATGCGTCATTACTGGGCAACACCCACCAGACGTTCGCGCATTTCTATTTTTGCTTTCAAGCGGCTGTTGATGGGTTAGGCGCAGCAATGGGGTCGTACCCGCTCGTCGTCGACGACCTAACACGCGGCAACTTGATCGCGCCGTTCGGGTTTGTGCCGTCAAAACACAACTACATATTGCTAAGCCAAAAAAGCGCCCCAGATGCACTTGAACAAACCTTCACCCACTGGCTACAACAAAGCTTATCGGAGTGTGTTCCCTCTGCGGATGATAGAGCCAAGGGGTTGCAGGTTTACTGACGAGCCGCTTTTGATCTGTCTGAACAGGTTTTGTATTCAAACATGGCTGTTTTGATGGAATGCCCGCCTTCATGCGTAAACGATGTGTCCGGTCAGATATGTAAAGGATGTCCCCGGTTTGTACTCGCTTCTTATCCTCCCCACTTTTCAAGGGGGGAGTGAGAGGGGGGGTATTGCTACGGAGAGCGGCGTTTGGTGATTGTCTGCAAGGTAGGTGAGTTTCGTGTATTTCTCACCCTTTTCGGTTCAAAGCAGTTGTTAACTCGGCGAGCGAAATACGCACTTTTCCTCATTAAAAGTCATCACTTCTTTCTCACTCATTCACCCTGCAAATACGCGTTGTTATTGGCCGTTTAATCGTTAACCAGTCAGTTTTCATTGCGATCAAAATCAAGTATCGCTTTATGCACTTTGTGGTACATTCTCGCCGAATAATGTAGACAGTGACGGCGTGTTGCGTGCCAGTAAGCGAAGGGCGGTAGCGTAAGTGGCTTTTGTCGGGTGGACGACACTTGTTGCCAAGTGCCGTCTCCCTAAGAACCGTACGTGCAACTTTCACTGCATACGGCTCAAGCCTCCACAAAGGCATCGTTTGATACCCAGCAACTTATAACGCAGCCAGAGCAGGATCTTTCCAAGTGTTGCGGACTAATAACCTTTTGGACTTTCTCTTTGCCAAGTACTCTTGGTATTGAGGGTCAAAAGGTGTTGCTGCACTTCGGATTTTCACATGTCTCTCGATAGGCACTTTGGCTATTTGGTAGAGATTGAACTGGCAATCCATACCCGAGATCTTCTGCCAACCGTGAAATTGCCACTGGCCTTTCCGATTGATGAAGTATTTGAGCGCGATCCACGTTTTAGATTTTGTTGGATGACGCCTTTTTGCCCAGTGCCATAGCGCATGGAATAGCTTACAGCCTACATATCCGAACACCTGTTTCGCCACGCAGTGTCGATAGTAATTCGACCACCCCCTGAGCTTCGGATTTATCAGTTTGATAAGATCGTTTACAGGTAGAGTTACATGCGCTTTGATGAGTTCACGCAGATTACTTAAGAACATCAGCGTATTGGATTTGCTCGGTTTAATGAGCAGTTTCCCTTTGTACTTCCGATGGTTAAAACCCAAGAAGTCAAAGCCATCGTTGATGTGAGTAATGTGCGTTTTCTCTTCGGATAGCGTTAAGCCTCTTTCCGCCAAGAAGTCAGCAATCAACGGTTTGATATCGTTCTCCAGCACTTCCTTTGAAGCGCAAGTGACGACAAAATCGTCGGCGTACCCAATAAAGTTGGCTCTAGCCCCCCTTTTAAGGGCAGTGGATTTTATGTGCTGCTCAAGACCTGCGAGCGTCATTAACATCAGGGTGGGAGAGATGATCCCGCCTTGTGGTGTCCCCTCGTCGGTACGATAAAACAGCCCTTTATCCATAAAGCCAGACTTTAGCCATTGTTCTAACATCCGCTTGTCTACGGCGATGTTATCAAGAAGCCACTGATGACCGATTTTGTCAAAACAGGCTTTGATATCGCCTTCGAGTACCCATTGGGCTGATCTTTTTAGCGCCAGACACTTGAAGCACTGATCGACAGCGTCGGTCGTGCTGCGGTTTGGTCTAAATCCATAGCTGTTGGGGTCGGCAAGTGTTTCTGACACGGTCTCCAGTGCAAGTAGGTGGAGTGCTTGCTGCGCTCTGTCTATCATGCACGGAATACCCAGCGGTCGAAGCTTACCGTTCTTTTTGGGGATGTAGATACGCTTGAGCGGCTGAGCTGTGTATGCCTTTCTGCTTAACTGATTGACGGCTTTCATGCGGCGAGCATCTGTGTTCCAGATGATGCCGTCTATTCCAGGCGTTTTGCTGCCTTTGTTTTTCGACACTCTTTTCACAGCAAGGAGTTTTGCTGAACGAGAGTGCGTCAGTAACCATTGCAGGGCTTTCGCCTTGCCGTGCTTACTTTCCCTTGTTGCCTTTGCGATACGCATCTGAAGCTTTAATACGTGCGCTTCAACGGATTTCCAGTCGATTGACTGCCATTGAGCACTGTCAGGAGAGGCACTAATCTCTTTTGAAATCATCATTTGCGTTTCTCCTTGAATAAAGTTCTTCGAATTCTCTCGCAACGGGAGACCAGTCGGAAGTGGGCGCACTTTCGTGCTCAGACATGAGTCTGTATCTGCATCATTACCATGCAGCTTTGGCTTTTTCCGACCTCCTCTACCTGCATCACTATCGGCTACGCAGGCTTTCCCAGAGGGAGTGATACAGGCTTACCGTGTTCCGTATGTCGCGCAATGTCAGGGTAGATGCCCGCTATGGTGCGAAGAGTTCAATGATCACGAAAGAGCATGGGGCAATCTCTTTCCGACTCTCGTGCCTTTTGGCTACAGCGTGTTAACCACTTCCGCTGTTTCATCACATAACGCACCTTGCGCGGATTCACTTACATTCATTATACTGACTACCTAGCACTCACCCAATTTGTGGTTATCAGGAGGATCATCCCCTCGCGGTTCCTATCCCGATTGGTCTATGACCACCCTTCGTTACATTGTCAGAGCCGCTACTTTATTCAGGCTCCTAGGTTCATCTGGTGATACAGATGGTTCACTCGTTAAGCGGTGAACAGCGCTTCATACGACTTCACGTCGCACACCCCATTGTGTGATGCTGTGCTGGTAGACATTAAATTCTTCACCAACTTGGATAACCGCTCTTGGGAGGAACCCTCCAAATATGTTGCAAATGCGGGTTTTCGAAATACATTCGTAAGATACAAAATGCAGCCCGGTGAATACGGTGTATTCACTGACGGCGTTGTTGATCAAATAATTATACCAACACACTGATCCAATTGAGTTTCTCA
>JBELME010000241.1:0-6575 GCA_042096095.1 Enterovibrio sp. | reverse complement strand
CTACCTTCGCAAAACCATTCTCGAAGCGCAACACGCATAAAAAAAGCGCCCTTCGGCGCTTTTCTTTTATTCATTCGACGACATCTTCATGCATCGGTTACCGCTTATTTGCCCGCTTTGGCATCCTGACGCTTCTTAAACGCCGCCATTTGCTCGTCGGTCGCTGGAAGCTGGTGATTGGCTTTCCACTCACCGTAAGACATGCCGTAAACACGCTCACGCGCTTCGTCATCGCTCACGTCAATGCCACGCTGATCGGCTTCGGCTTTGTACCATTTGCCGAGGCAGTTACGGCAAAAATCAGCAAGGATCATCAGATCGATATTTTGCACATCTTTGTTGTTATCAAGGTGCGACAAAAAACGGCGAAACGTGGCAGCATCTAATTCATCTTGCTGCTGTTGAGTCAGTTTGTCCGACATGGCTGTTATCCTTTATGTTCGTTTTTAAAAGCAAAACTGTTGTTATGGATAGAACATACCAATGGTTGAACCGAAGCGCTAGGAAGAAAATACGGAAACTTGAACGTTCATAAAGCGGACGACAACCCGCCCGCTTTCTCTAGTAACCCAAATGTTCAGTTTGAACTCAATGACCTGCACATCACCGATTCAAGCACCATGATGTTCATTGCAGCCTCAAAAGATATTGAGCCCAAAAACCGCTTTAACATCAAACAGCACCTTTTCTGTCTTCTCTCTTGAAATGACATTGCCTTTTCTCAAAATATCGATCAGCTGTGCTTTGTCACTCAAATACTCTGCGCGTCTTTCTCGGATTGGGCGAAGCAATTCTTGTAAACACTCTTCGAGAATTTTCTTGGTTTGCCCATCACCGAGCCCACCGCGTCGATAAGCATGTTTTAGCCTTTCAACTTCGTGTTTATCATCATGAAACGCATCGAGGTACGTAAAGACAACGTTCCCTTCAACCACACCAGGATCGTCGACTCGCAGGTGATTGGGATCTGTGTACATTGCTTTGACTGCCGAGCGAATCTCGCGCTCGGAAGCGCCTAAATTGATGGCATTCCCCAAGGATTTTGACATTTTATTTTTACCGTCGGTACTGGGTAGGCGCGAGGCATTGCTAAGCTGGGGGCGGCATTCTTTTAACACGGACTTACCCGCCAGGTGATTAACCTTTCTGACGATTTCATTCGTTTGTTCCAGCATAGGAAGCTGATCATCCCCCACAGGAACCAGTGTCGCATGGAATGCAGTGATATCCGCGGCTTGGGATATTGGGTAGGTCAGAAAACCTGCGGGAATGGAGCGTTCAAAGCCTTTACTCTGAATTTCATTTTTTACCGTCGGGTTTCTCTCCAATCGCGCAATGGAAACTAAATTGCTGTAATACATGGTCAATTCAGCCAACACGGGCAACTGTGACTGTAAACAGATAGTGGTCTTAGCGGGGTCAATGCCTACCGCGAGGTAATCCGCCACCACATTTAAGATATTTGAAGAGACCTTTGAGGGATTGTTTGCGTTGTCCGTTAACCCCTGCATATCCGCGACAAGTATGGTCTGATTGTGCACAGATTGAAGAGAAACCCGCTGTTGTAATGAACCGACATAGTGCCCTAAATGCAAAGGCCCTGTGGCTCTATCACCGGTCAGAATAGTTTCGGTTTTCTCAGTGGTCGTGATTTTGTTCAAGGTCTATCTCCAAAGGTAAAAAAACACTGCTGGAGATACAAAAAGACATGACATTCTCTGCTACCAACCAGCAGCTAAAGAATGTAAAAATCCCGCGCCGCTCTAGAGAGAGCGCCACCAAAATAGGATTGATGAAGACGGGGTGAAAATGTTCATGTGGTTAACCTATCAAGGTTCACATCCAATCTCAAACAGATTCACATGAGAAAATTCACCCGTTTTGCATAAGCAAACGTTATCCCAATACCATCATTCCAACGTTCTTCGTTTGGTAGGTGAGTTAGTTGGATGAGCTAATTAGTGGGTTAGTGGGTTAGTGGGTTAGTGGATTATCTGTTGCGATGCTTTAACTGACGCACCAACAAAAAAGCCAGCATATCTGCTGGCTTTTGGTCTTTCTAGAGACGCGAATCTGCTCTTTCTCGCACCTGGCTCTTAAAAGTCCCCATGACTCGTGCGGTGCGGTTTGATCTGCTCAAGCTCAGCATTCAACTGGGCTTCAACAAAGCCCGGTGAGTGGGTCTTCACAGACAGCAAACGGTACATCGCAGGAATAACGAACAGTGTGACCGCTGTGGCGAAGGTCATGCCCGCAAAAATCACCGTACCCACTGCAACACGGCTTTCATAGCCCGCGCCCGTTGAGAAGATCAGCGGCAACGCACCAATGATGGTGGTGAACGCGGTCATCATGATAGGACGAAGACGACGAACAGATGCATCGATAATGGCTTGCTCAAACGCTTCCCCACGGTCACGTAGCTGGTTAGCAAACTCAACAATCAAGATGCCGTTTTTGGTGACCATACCAATCAACATGATCATGCCGATCTGCGAGTAAATGTTCAGGCCTTGATCTGTCATCCAAAGGCCAACAAACCCACCGAAAATACCCATTGGTACGGTCAGCATGACCACTAACGGGTTCACGAAGCTTTCGAACTGTGCTGCCAACACCAAGTACGCCACCAGCAAGGCCAAACCAAACACAATCAAAATGCTGCTCTGGTTTTCTTTAAAGTCTGCAGATTCCCCTGCATAACTGATAGAGATATCGGCTGGCAGTAGCTCAATGGCTTTGGCATCGAGGAAGGTCAAGGCATCACCCAAGGTGTAACCTTCACCCAGGTTCGCTTTTAGCGTAATGGCTTTTTGCTTGTTAAAGTGACGAAGGGATTGTGATGACGCCACTTCTTCGACTTCCGCCAAGGTATCCAAACTCACCAGCTCTCCCGTGCGGGTGCGCATGTAGATTTGACTGATGTCGTCTTTGCTGTTGAAGCGCGATTCATCACCACGCAGATACACATCAAATTCTTCACCGCGATCAATGAAGGTGGTTTCTGTGCGACCGCCTAACATCACTTCCATGGTGTTAGACACCTCATCCACACTGATACCCAATTCAGCGGCGCGTTGACGGTCAATGTTCACCACCAACTCTGGCGTGGTTTCTGCGTAATCCAAATCTGCGCCTTGCAAGATCGGAGAGGCTTTCGCTTCGTCCAACAGCACTTGCGCCCATTTGTTCAGTTCATCGTAATCTGGGCCACCCAGAACAAACTGCACTGGCTCACTCGAACCACCACGGAAACCCGGCAAGAAAGCACGCACAAAGATGTCCGGAATACCCCCCAATGCCTGACGCACGCGGCCTAGCACTTGCTCTGCAGATTGATCACGGTTGTCCCAATCTTCTAACTGCATGATCACGAAGCCTGTTTGGTCTCCCGCCATGCCACCAAAAGCAGGGGCTTGTAAGCTGATGGATGTCAGCAAACCTTCTTCGACCAGTGGCAACAAGCGCTGCTCCACTTGCTCCATGTTGCCCACCATGCGGTTGTAAGCCGTGCCTTCTGCGCCTTTGACAAATGCCATCAACACGCCGCGGTCTTCTTGCGGAACAAGCTGTGCTGGCAGTGCTTTCATCAAGAAGTAGCTGCCGCCCAAACAGGCTGCAATCACGATGGGTGCGACGAAGCGAGCACGAATAGCAAGGGTCAACGCATTGCGATAGCTGTTTTCAAAGCGACTGAAAAAGTTATCCACCATGATGTTGAATTTACCGCGCTTCACATTGGCTTTCAGGATTTTGCTGCCCATCACAGGGGTCAGGGTCAGCGCGATCACCGATGAGAAAATCACCGCCATTGCCAGTAACACGGCGAACTCGGTAAAGAGTTTGCCGATCATGCCGTCCATGAAGGAAATCGGTAGGAACACCATCACCAACACGGCGGTGGTTGCCACAACCGCAAAGCCCACTTCACGTGTACCGTTGTACGCCGCCACAAGCGATGTGTCGCCTTTCTCGATGTGGTGGAACATGTTCTCGACCACCACGATGGCGTCATCCACCACCAGACCGATAGCCAAAATCAGCGCCATCAAGGTCAATAGGTTGATAGAGAAACCAAAGAAGTACGCGGTAATGAACGCCGATACCAGTGAAACAGGTACGGTGATCGCAGGGATCAACGTCGCGCGCGCCTGACCGATAAAGATGTAGAGTATCAGAACAACCAATGCGCCCGTCACGAACAGGGTGCTGTAGACCTCATCGATAGAACGCTCGATAAATACCGTTGAGTCGTAATCCACCCACAAGCTTGCGCCCGCCGGCAAGAAAGGTTGAAACTCTTCCACCAGCGCACGCACGCCAACCGCCACATCCAGTGGATTCGCATCAGACTGCGCCACAATGCCGAGGCTTAGGTTGTTGACGCCGTTATTTTTGTAGGTCGCATTTTCGTTCTGTGAGCCGATGTACACATCTGCTACATCACGCAGGTAGATCGGACTGCCGTCTGACGCGGTGCGCACCACAAGGTATTCGAAATCCTCTGGTGATTGGTACAAACGCTGTGTACGCACTGTCATCTTGGTGATGTCGTTACGAATCTCACCACCCGGACTTTCCAAGTTTTCACGACGTAACGAAGACGTAATGTCATCGGTCGTCACGCCGCGACCAGCCATCAACACAGGGTCAAGACGCACATACATCACTTTGTAGAGCGCGCCATAAAGCTCAACCGAACTCACGCCCGTCAGCAGGCTGAATTTGTCTTCCAGCACGCGCTGTGCGTACTCAGTAAGTTGTGTACGGTCCATTTCTGGCGAGGCAAGGTTGATGTAGATAGACGCTTCACCTGAGCCATTAGATTTAGACACCACCGGTTCATCGGCTTCATCAGGCAAACGACGCTGCGCACGGGCAACCGCGTCTCGCACATCACTCACGCCTTCAGTGAGATCCCAGTCGATGTCGAACTCAACGGTAATGCGTGACATGCCGTTGCGGCTGACAGAGGTGATTTCTTCAATCCCACTGATACCAGACAGTTCATCTTCTAACGCTTGGGTGATTTGGCTTTCCATGATGCTGGCTGACGCACCCGCATATCGGGTCATCACCGACACAACAGGGCTATCAATGTCTGGGTATTCACGTACCGCCAACTTTTCGAAGGAAACGATACCGAACACACAGAGCAGCAAACTCAGAACAATCGCGACAACCGGTCGCTTAACGGAGACATCCGAGAGCCACATTTACTTGCCCTCGCCGCTTTCTGCGGTTTTCGCGGTGGTCAGATCATTCACTTTCGTACCGTCACGCATGCTAACAAGGCCTTGCACAACAATGCGATCGCCCAGTGCTAGGCCGTTTTCAACGGTCACTTTGTTATCAACACGTGCGCCCAACTTCACTTCGGTACGCTTGGCAATGCCATCATCACCCACAAGATAAACAAAGCGCTTCGTGCCTGAATATTCGATCGCTTGAACAGGGATCACTGATGAGATCTGCGGTTTAAAATCCAACAGGGCTTCCATCATCATGCCAGGACGAAGCAAGCCCCCTTGGTTGTCGATCTTAATCCGTGCACGAAGGTTAAGAGAGTCATTGTTGACGCGAGAATCCACCGCCGTCAGTTGACCCTCAAACGCTTGGTCGCGCCACGCTTTAGAAAGTGCTGTTACTTTGATGTCTTTGTTCAGATCGCTGAAGTACTGCTCTGGCACATTCACGTCTAATTGCATCAGTGACAGATCATCCAGGTTCAACAAGGCTTCCCCCGCAGAAACTAACTGCCCTCGCGTAATATCGACTAGGCCAACGGTACCAGAAAAAGGGGCTTTAATATGGTGGTCGTTGAAGTCAGCCGTGGCAGCATCCAAACGGGCTTTCGCCACATCAACACTTGCCTGTTGTGCATCCAATTCGGTTTTGGTTAACGCGCCGCGCTGAACCAGCTTGCTGTATTCACGCAACTTTCGCAGCTCGTCTTTATGGAACGCTTGCGCTTCGGCCAGAGCCGCTTGTGATTTCGCGGTATCCAGTGTTAGAAGCGATGCGCCCTCTTCCACTGTTTCACCCGCGGTAACGTAAATCGCCGAAATCTTCCCACCCACTTCCGGTGCAATCACCACGGAGTGTTCAGATTTAAGGTTACCAATCAGAGAAAGGCTGCGGGAAACCGGATGGGCTTCCACTTGTGACGTCGCTACCGCAATGGCTGGACGTGACGGTTTTCCAGACGGTTGACCCGCCGCTTCGGAGTTTTTTTGCCAAACAAAGACGCTGGCAGCACCAATAACAACAAGGACAGTGATAAGGGCTTTTGTTTTCATTTTATAAACCAAGAAGAACAACTCGCCATAGTCTACTCGATGCACCTTTTACGTGCGGTAAAGAAATGTAAATCCATGGAAGTTTTTGCTATCGACAGAATGTATTAACTTACGAGATTGGAAAGAAATTTGACCACTTCGCTCGCCTTTTCGTCATGGCGTTGAAAAAACCAGCAAACGCATCGTATTTTAGAGAAAATACTTTACAGCACGGACGTGTTTGATAATATGCGCCCCGCACTTGTGGTGGGATTCCCGAGTGGCCAAAGGGATCAG
>JBELME010000240.1:0-6667 GCA_042096095.1 Enterovibrio sp. | reverse complement strand
CTCTTCTCCCTCAGATTCTTTGGTGGTGTCATTCGCGGGGGCCGAGCCCGCGTCAGTGTCGGCATCAGATGTGCCACCGTCAGTGTCTGTTTTCTGGGCCAGCTCCTTGTCAGTTTGTTCGTCTTGCGCGGGCAGTTCGTCAACCACCTCTGCATCGGCGTACATGGCTGTCATGGCTTCCAGCTCTTCTAGGGTTTCATTACCTGTGATTTCGATGTCCACAATTGCTTCTCCTGTGTAGACGTGTCGCTGTCTGTGCGGATAAGGGCTCTTACATCAAAACCCTTAGCGACAGAGACAAAAAAACCGCCCGAAGGCGGCTTAGTTCAATACCGTGTTATTCCTGCGGTGTGTTTCGAACCGGTAGGCAAAACGGTAGCGCTGACTGGCTACACCATTTCCAACAAAGTCAGAATCACCTGTATTTAGCAAGTGAACCTCTATACGCAATACCCAGCCCCCCTGCCCGTTCTGATAGCGCCTGATTCGGGGTGTCTGTATAACAAACTCAACGGGTAGCGCTTCGTCATAATCGGTACCACCGTTAGCTATCTGCGTTAATACATCATCTATTGCCACAATAGAGAGTGATTCGTCGTGTCGTTTTCTCAAGCTCATTACCTCGCCTGTTTGGGTTACAGCTGCAACGCATCAATTTGCTGGGACAAAAACGCATCGTATTGCGTGCGTATCTGCTTCATTTCTTCGGTGAGCATTTGCATTTCAGCCAGTGTCTTGCCTGTTTCAGCTTGTTTCTTGGCGTTATCGTATTGCGTCGACGCGGTATCTGATTTCAAATTCGCCACCTTCGCTTCCAGCTCTTCGACTTTCGCCGCCATCTCGCGCATCATGAGCGCTTCTTGTTCCTGGGCTTTCTCTTGCTCAGCTTGATACGCCTCTTGCTCTTCAGGCGTCATGTCCTCGGGATCTTTCGGTACATTGAGTGCGCCGCGGATGCGCTCAAGAAACTCTTGTTTGTTCGGGATATCGGAAAGCTCACACACCAAATCGAACACGGCCATTTGTGCTTCTGGCGGTAAGTTGGTGGTCAGCATCATCATACGATCGGCCAGCTGCGCTTTGTATGCCGTGGTTTGTTGAATCGGTGCAAGTGAAATGTGTGCCCGTAAACGCGTAATGTCGTTGTTAAGCCCTTCTTCGGTTTCTTCGTTAAGGACCACGGTTTTTCGCTTGAGCTTGTTATCGCGGTTAATCACCACCGGTTTGTTTCGCTGACCGCCGAGATCTTCAATGATGTAACCCAAGATGAGTTCACCGAGCATTTGGCTGGATAAGCGGTAATTGTCATTGAGTTCAGCAAGTGTCGTTGCTCCCTGCTCGACCAGGTTGGCAATCGCCACCCCTGAATCTGCCGCCCCTTCTTGCCCGAGGAACGCAGAGTAAATCCCCATCGTGTCCTGAATGAGCTTCATCGAATCTTGCATAACCTGAAACTGTTGGGACGCCACATTGAAATCTTGCTGAACCTGGATCGTATCGGCGATGGTCTTTTTGTTCTTACGCTCTGGGTTAAGCTCGATATAGCCATCAGGCCGTTCGACTTCTTCCAATAAGCGGTCACGACTCATGTTGGTCGCATCTTCATCCGCAATGACACGCTTGGCCTGTAAAAGCCAAGTCAGCTTGATACGACGAAAGTTCACTTCATCTTGCGCTGGTATCGCACGGGAAATCAGGCCATAGGGCTCACCGCTTTTGTCTTTGCGATAACCAAAGAACGGCACAATTGGGAACATACCGTTCGGCGCTTGGCACCGACGTGAACCCAACTTATGAGGACCGGCAAACCAGGTCTCCACAATCTTGCTCACCTGACCCACGGAAAGCGTCGCCTTTTGCATGGCCACGGCAGTGGCATGCATCAAGTGATTGGGGTTGTACTCAATCACGCGGCCATCACTTAAGCGGATCACCGTCTTTCGCTCAACGAACCGGCGATAGATGATCTGCAGGCGGATACGCTTACGGTTGGTACTGAGGTATTCCGAGTGCGAACGGCTCCATCCTTGGTATTCTTCCCAGGCACTGACCAGATTCGCGTCGTTGCCTTCAATGAGCGATACATCGGTGAAGCCTTCCCATTCCTTCACCGCGTAATCGAGCACCTTTGCCTTGTGTGGCATCTGCGCTTTGAGCGTGTCAATCTCTTCCCAGCGATGACGCATCACCCAATTGCAATCAGACCAATCAGGCTCAACAGAGAACCAGTCCCAGTAAACCTCATCACGTGGGACGTGTTTGATTTTGTACTTGGGACCAAACGGATCGGGGTTTCGGTATGCTTCAACAAAGCCAATGCCGCATTTGGTTTGACCGGCATACGCTTCAGAGCGTGCCCTGTCTAAGCGCCCTAGCCTTACCGCATCCGCAAACTCAGCGTTGATGGCCTCAGCCAGCATTTCCATTTCTTCATCAGGATCATCTGCCACCACCATCAAATCGGTGCGCGTCTTCGCTTCCATCCCTAGCACCCCATCAACGGCAGGGGCGATAAGGTTATGCATGGTTTCAGGTTGGCCACGGTCACGAAGAGCCGATATCAAGTCAGGCGACAGCTGATCACCGTCGTAATAGGCACAGGCACGGTTGGCATTGCTTCGCCATGGCGGCTGCGCATCTATGTCGGACATGATGGACGTCAGTTGTGCGGTCTCTATGCCTTTGTCTGTTAATGCTGCCGTCATCTACCTCGCCATCCAATGTTTAACGCGTGCTTGCTGGGCTTTCTTATCTTTCACGACACGCGCTGGCATGCGTGCTCGCATCTCTTGCGCAATCATGTAACTCATCACCTGGTCATCGAAGCACCCTTCCTGCGCGCCCATCGACCCTTTCTTGTCGTACACAAACGTATGGAACTCCGACACGGTACCAATCCAGTTAATGCCAGATAGCCCAGGTCGGAATAACGTCTTCATGCCTTCGGAGAGAATGGGTTTGGAATGTTTGGTGGTCAGCCAGCCTAGTTTGACCGTTTCATCTTCGTCATCTCGGTCGATGTATTGTTCACAGTAAATGCGTTGTGTGGGGTAAAGGTCTTTGAATGCGAGGATAAACGCATGACCATGGTTGTTTCGCTCAGGTCCCACGAACGCTTTGTTGTACCATTTGCCAATGTGAGCCACTAAGTGGGCAAACATTTCCACGTCAAGAAAGCCGAACCAGTGCGCCACTTGTTCGCCGGTGCTTTTCTTCACCACATCGAAACTTGAGCGGTCACCGTGCTCGAGACCTTCCGCGATGTCGACGCCAATGGCATAGTCTTCATCAAGGTCTGGCAGCTCCCAGACCAACAGCATGTTCATCAAGCTACGTTGCCCTTGCTCATCCAGTGTTTCGGGTTTAGCCGCCTTGGTCTTCTCACCGGTAACAGGCTCAACGTCATACACAATGAGGGGTTTGGTGCATTGTCCTTCTGCCTTCATGACATGATTGGCATCGAACACACGCCGCCCTGATGTTAAGAACGCTTCAATGGGCGTTGAGGGAAACTCTTGTTTCATCTCTTCGCCCTGCTCGGCTTCTTTGAGCACGTACCATTGGCGCTGCTCATCGTCGATGGTGCAATCCATCGCCTCTTCCACCGCCGCAAAGTATTCGCGCTGTGTCTTGCTTATCACAAGACCATGCTTAGGTACCTTGGCGCGGTACTTTGGATCTTGCCACCATGCGAAGAAGTGAAACTTCCAATCAAGCTGAGTCAGCTCTGACCCTACCCGCGCATGCTCCATGGACTTTGACGCCATAGAATGAAAGTCGCCGCCGACACCTTCAGCCGTTGATTCAATGAAGGCCACACAACCAGGGTGAATCGCATTCAAGGTACCGGTGCGTACTTCCTTGGCTTTCTGCGGGTATTGCGCGCAAATCTTCCCGTGCTCAGAGACGTGCAATCGATGGACCGTTCCCGAGCGAAACGATGTCGCCACCTGAATGCTTGAACCATGCCCAAACAAGATACTGCCACCGGTTTTCCCTGAGGTCCGCGATTTGATTTTGAAGCGGGCTTTCAGCCAAGCAGGCAGATTGTCGAACGGGATTTCTATCTTGGTTCGAAATATCTCCCCCGCCGCATTTTGGTCTTGGGCGATGATCCCGCACTTGAGGTTGTTGTTAAAAAGGGCTTCATCCAACAGGTAAATGTCTATCGCGTTGGAGAAACCAATCTGCCTGGCTTTAAGAATGATGTTGAGCCAGTGCATCAACTCAAACAGCAGCCTTTGTGCTGGCCTCAAACGAAAGGTGACTAACTCACCCTGTTCGTTCTCAATTTTGTAGAGGTTGTTTAGACGCCACCACTTGTCACCAAGGTTGCGTCTAATTTCCTCCGCTTGCTCGTGTTCTGTCATTCATCAACATCGCCTCACGAGTTCATCAATCCGCCAGAGCCCAACTTTCTCAGCTCATCTAGCATGCGGCCAAGTGGCGTCTCATCGCCTTGCCCTTCTTTGGAGAGGTTATCGGCTTCCAAAGCCAGTTTGCGTGAGGCGTTCCTTATACGCTGCGTATCAGCGACAATCTTCTCGTGGCTCACTTCATCGATGCCCAATGTGCTCATGGTTCGCGTCAGAGATTCAATGCGTGCCGTTAAGGTATCGAGCTGGCCATTCAGTCGCGTGAAAGACTCATAGAGTGCGACACGTTGCTCGAGGTCTTCTGCATTGGCGATGTCCTCATGGATTTTGCCGAGATACTCAATGCTGTTTTGAAGTCTTGCGCGTGTCAGTGCCAGTTCATCGTCTAGCGTGGCGGTAAACGCTGCATCAAACATCACCTGCTTTTCAGTGGGAAAGTAGCGCGCGTAAATACCGCCTTTTCGAAGAGGCTCCCCTTTGACGTCTTCACCTCGTTCAGCTTTCTCGCGTTGGCTCTCATCGATGATGATGACTTGGGTCTTCTGGAGTTTCTTTTGTGCTGCGCGTCTTTGCGCATCTCGTTTCTGCGCACTTTGTTTTTGCGCACTGTCGATCTGCGGGGTGCTGCGCACTTTGATGTATCGACGCGCACTTTGATAATTGAGTCCTTTTGCTTCACACCATTCACGCGCACCGGTGCCGTATTTCTCATGGTCATGCTGAAACTGTGCTTGTAGCTTTTTCCAATCCTGCGCCATAGCTAGCTCACCTGCTCGCGGCTCAGTTCCCCGTCGACAACCCAATCACCCATCTTTGGCCGATGGCTGGCTTTTGCTGTTATTCGAGAGCCGTCTTTGAGCACAACGCGCGCACTGACACCGTTCCAACGGATAACGCTAACGATGCGGCCTGACTTGATAGCTGACTCACTCATGCTTGCACCTCATAGACCCTGAACACTTAGTCCTGGTCTTGTTTGTCCTGCATGATTTTGGTCTGGGCATGTTTGTACCACCAGTTCACCGCAAAGGTTGCGACACCAATA
Source organism: Enterovibrio sp. (assembly GCA_042096095.1). GTDB lineage: Bacteria > Pseudomonadota > Gammaproteobacteria > Enterobacterales > Vibrionaceae > Enterovibrio. Next base: position 1,246 of record JBELME010000240.1, on the reverse strand, counting down.
AGAAAGCCGCCCAAGGCGACCCATTCATTGAACGTTAACCCTGCCATGGTTGTTACCGCTGATGCGCTATACGAAATGGCCGAAGCGGATTCATTCATCTTCAATCCTTTCTCATCACTTCGGTGACTTTCGGGACAATCTTCTCTGCGCTTCTCCCAACCACATAACCGCCTAAACCAATTTGAAGTAAGGTCCATGCCTCAGACGCTAAGCGAAATTCAGTTAGCCCAAACGTGTCAGCAACAACAAGCACTAAGAATGTCAGCATCGTAATGGGACGCCAGTTACGTTGAAGCCAGCTTGCACCTTGTGCTTCTGCTGTAATGACCTTGGTTTTGGCCTCAATCAAACGTGCTTCATAATCCATTACCTTTGAGGCCATCGCTGTTTGCATGTCAAACAGACGTGCTTTGACCTGCAGGCGTTCTTCATCGCTCGTATGGAGATCGTCAACTAATTCAGTGACAGGCTCGACGAGACCCGAGAGAATTTTCCAAACACTCATTACGCGGCCTCTTGTTGCTCAACGGGGTAACGCTTGCGGCATAGGTGAAAGTGAGGGCCATCAATGAGCGGTGTTTTGCCCTGCTGCTTCTTGCGTGCAACATAGCGAGCGATGGCGGCTTCCAAGTCTTCTTCATTATTGATAACCGTCCAACATGCGCCCCAGACCACCGACACATCCAACTCAATCGCCGCTTGGCGCATGGCGTATGCAATCTTTACGTAAAGGCCAAAGTCCCAACGGACTTCACCGCCGACCCATGCGCCCAGGTCGACAGCATGCCCTGTCAGATGACGGCTTTTCTTGGTACGAGACCCGCCTTGCTGCATGAGCACCAAATGACGCTCAAGGGTTCTCAATCCCTCAAGGACAGCAAAATCAACGGGCGTAATCTGGATTGCTCGCCTAACCACACGCACCATATCCGAGTGAACTGGCGCTAATCGTTTCGAAGAACGCTTGCCGAGTCGATAAGGCATGGCTCTCTCTCCTCAAAATTCAGGTACAAAAAAACCCGCGCAGTGGCGGGTTAGATTGGGCAATAAAAAACCTCGGCCCTTTTAAAGGTCGAGGTTATGCATTATTAGGAAAAAGTAGCGCGGTTTTTGTTGAAGCTCAAGCGGTTTGGTTTCAACATCGTTAGTTTTCATTTTTTAGAGTCGAGTCTTGGACTCAAGCAGTTTCAGTCGAATCACTATACTCACTACTTTGAGTTGTCACTCGATTTGAGCCAGCGTCTAC
>JBELME010000239.1:0-6747 GCA_042096095.1 Enterovibrio sp. | reverse complement strand
GGGCAATGAATTCTTGCTTGATGTGATGCTTCAAGATGAAAGCACGATTCAATACGGAGAAGAAGTGGTCATTGTCTTTAAAGATGACGCTTCGAATCGCTACGTAGTAGCGAAAGCATAACGGACTATAAATCAGGAGTTGGAAATGGAAATTTCCCCTAGCATCATTTTTATCGGCATTGGTATTGGCGTTTTCCTCATCGTGATGGTTTTTCTTACCTCACGTTATAAAAAAGTACGTGGTGAAGGTGATGCACTTATTGTGAACGGACTTCACCGTACACGCGCATCGTTAACCGGCACATTTGTATGGCCGATCGTTAACCGATTCGAATACATGGATATTACGCGTAAGAAAATCTCGGTCATTCGTAGCGGACGTAAAGATCAAGAAGGCGAAGAGTACGAAGGCCTTCACTGCCGCGATAACATCCGTGCTGACTTGAAAGTGGATTTTTATATCGGTGTTAACCACGAAGAAGAAGACATTGTGCGCGTGGCAAAACTGTTTACTGCGCATGAAGCATCAAACCTTGATCGCCTGAAAGAGCACTTCCAGCCTAAATTCTCAGAAGCGTTGAAAACGGCTGTGAAACAGTTCGAGTTCGAAGAATTGCTGACGAATCGCCGAGCGTTCCGCGATGCGGTCGTTGAAGTTATCGGCAGCGAGATGGACGGTTTCAAAATCTACGATGTGGTTATCGACAAAGTTGACCAAACAGCCCTAGATGCGCACAGTCCAGACAACATTCTTGATGTCGAAGGTATTCGTAAGATCTCAGCAATTACGGCTCAGAAAAATACGCAAACAAATGCTATCCGTCAGGACGAACGCACAACGATGAAAAAGAAAAACGTTGAAGCGGAAGCGAACCGTCTGCAGCTTGATAAGCAAGAGAAGGAAAGCATTGCGCGAATTCAACGTGAAGTCGACATCATCAAAGCGCAAGAAGAGGCACTGGCAGCCGAGAAGCGCGAAGAGTACCAGCGCGTTACGGAACTGGCGAAATTAGAGACGGAAGAAGAAGTGTCCAAGAAACGTGAAAGCGTGGAAATGGAAGTAGAGATGACCCGTATCGCCAATCAGCGCCAAGTCGCTATTCAGCAAGAAGAGCTAACACGTTCTGTCGAAACCGAAAAAGTGCGCACAGCAACGGAAGTGGCTGAACGTGAAATGCAGAAAGAAACCACGGTAGAAGAAGCACTTAAATCCGTGTCTGAAACACGCTCTCAACGCGTTGAGATCGAGCGTAAGATTGCGCGTGAAGAGGAAGAAACTGAAAACCTACGTGTTAACGAACGCGTTGGGCGTGAAAAACGCGTCAAGATGATTGAAGCAGAAGCTGCTGCAGAAGCTGCGCAGCTTGAATTGCTGGTGGCTGCGCGTGCAGAGAAAGATGCGGCGAAAGAACGCGCTGAGCGTCTGCTTATTGAAAACGAAGCGGAACTGAAAGTGAAAACCCGTGATGCGGAAAATGATCTGGCGGTGAAGACGCGACAAGCTGAAGCGGACCAAATTGTGACCACTAAGCGTGCCGAAGCTGGTTATGTTGCGAAAGAACGTGAAGCGGCAGCAAAAGAACGCATGGCACACGCTGAAAAAGAATTGATCAGCGCAACAGGGCTGGCAGAAGTTGAAGTTGAGCGCGAACGCGCGCAAGCGATCAAAGAAACCGGCGAAGCAGAAGCCTTTGCAATGCAAAGTGCAGGTGAGGCCGAAGCGCAAGCATTGCGTGCGAAAGGCTTGGCAGAAGCAGAAGCCCAAACCGCTCGCTTTGAAGCGGCTCAGCAATACGATGAGCACACGCGTGAGCACGACAAGTGGGTGATGCAACTGCAACAAGACAAAGACTTGGAAATTGCGCGCATCGATGCACAGAAAACCGTGGTCAGTGAAAACGCGAAAGCATTGGCGGAAGCCCTGTCTAAAGCTGATATTCGCCTCTTTGGTGGTGAAGGGATGGAGCAGATCCGTCGCACCATCATGGATGCATCGGCAGTGGACGCTAAGTTTGAGCAATCAAAAGTGCTCAACCCACTGGTGTCTGAGTACGTTGATGGAAACCGAAGCCTTCCAGAAGACTTGAAAGCCATCTTGGAAAATACAGAGCTAAAAAGCAGTGACTTGAGCAATGTTGCACTGGCGAGTTTGTTGAACTCGCAAGGTGGCGCAACGGAGTTGTTGAAGAAAATTCAAAGCTCCATGGAGCCGTCTTCAAACGATAAATAACCCTTCATTTCTTCTCACAGAATCCCGCTTCTTCTGAAGCGGGATTGATAGGTATTATTATGTCAGAGACGACTCAACAAGCTGTGAGTGAAGGCGGTGCGTACGAGGTTCTCAAATCCCGCTTGGCCCAGCAGGGCAGTCAGCTAAAAAGCCTTTCACAGTCATTCAATCATCAACGTCAGGATGTCTTTGGTGGTCAAGAACTTACGCTGATTGGAAAAGCCAATGTTCAAACGGATGCCAAGTGTATTCCGATTGATATGGCGCAAGTAAACCAACAGCTTTTGTTCGGCTACCATGTTCAAGTGGGAATGAAAGCCGCGCCATCATTAAATGATGTGTTCGGCCTGTATCAGCTTCATGAAAATGAAGGCACGTTTCGCGTTGAATCTTTACCTCTGGAAAATAGCTTTTTGAACGATGCGCGTTTTGTGCATGAATTCACGGAACTGTTTACCTACTATCGCGACGCGCGCTTATCTCAAATCTCACGTCAGGAAAGTGTTCTTTATATTGCGTTTCAGATTGGCAGCCGACCGGAAGACCGCAAAGTATTCCGCTTCCAGCTTAATGCCAATACTGCTGAGTACTTGGACTCCTATGGCCATGCGCCGCTTGAGAGCGCAAAACAGCATGATGTTGAGTGGATAGCGACGACGCGCGACGACCATGTGCTGGGTGAACACCCCCATGTTTCTATCCGAGATAAGCTGTTCGTTGAGTGCGTCGGCGGCGATTTGACCATCAAGGTGGAAGACAACACGTCGGAAGGAAAGGGCATCTATCGAGAAGATGTGGAAGATGCTCACCAAAGTATTGCTGATGCGCAAATCGACTATGCGTTTATCGGTGATTTGATCGCGTTGCGTGTAAAACCGAATCGCGAAAAACACAGTCGCTATTTTATCTACAACCCACTGAATCAATCTGTCACGCGCGCTGATGCATTGCGCGAGAGTGCTAAGCGCTTACCGGAAGACCATGGCGTGTTGTATGCAAATGGCTTTGTACTGACAAATGGTGAAAGCAAGCAGTTCGATTCTCCCGCCAATAATCTCAAGTTTTTTCAGAACGTCATTTCACCAAATGGTGAAGACATTCTGTATTTCTTCTTCAATGCGGTGGACGGTTACTACATTGCCTTCACCTACAACTTGATTGAGAAAAAATTCGAAGCGCCGATGGAAAGCCATGGATATAGCTTGTATCCCGATGGTCGTTTCCTTGTCTTCCAGCTGTCTGAGAATGCAGAAGCATCCACGATTCATCCTTTGCGTATATGGGATACGCCGTTTTCAACGCCAGAACACTATGCCCTTGAAAATGCCAAAGGTGATGGCAGTAGTCCGTTATTTAACCTTGGTAATACGGAACTGGTACGTGCGTTATCGTCTGTATTATCGATTTGCCAATTGGCGCAAACGGAAGAAGTAACACAAGCCGCTTTCGAAATACTGCTTATGCAATGTCAGTCAACACTTGATCACTATACGTGGCTCGGTCATGAATATGCGCTAGGCATGGGAAGTGCCATTAGCGAGTTGATGGACACGGCTGACAAGATCATTGATGAGTTTGCTAAAGTTCAGCAGCTTCAAAGTCATGCGGCTCAGAGCATCGAAGATCAGCATGGCATTGTTTCTGACCTCATCGGCAAGATTAAGCTCGCACCCAAAGAACAAGCCAATACGTTGCTCACGCTGCTTTCCGAAGTGAAAGGGCAGGTGGGTGCTGTGATGGCGCTGCGTCAGCAGCATTACATCGATGAAGTGCGTGTTGATACCTTATTGGAAACGCTTCAAGAACAACGCGAAAATCTGAACCTTCAGTTACTCAATCTGTTGCAAGATGAAAAGGCTTACCTGCCATTTAAGAAGCAAATCCAGACCATTGAAACACAACTGGAAAGCGTGGATAAAACCGCCGAGATTCAAACGCTGCAAGATCAGGTTGAAACGCTAAGAAGTGAACTTCAATTGGTGACGGAAGAAGTCACGGACATTGAAACAGACGATCCAACACAAGCCACACGGATTTTGGATTTGACGACGGAAGTGTCGTCAATGCTCAACACTGTTTCAGCGAAGCTTCGAGGCAAGTCTCAGGGGCTCCAAAGTGAAGAAGCGCAGGCTGAATTTAGTGCACAATTTAAGCTGCTAAGCCAATCCGTTAGCAGTGCGATGGAGCAAGCGACAAGCCCTGATGAATGTGACAATCAACTGGCTAAATTGGTGGGGCAACTAGACAAACTTGAGTCTCGTTTTGCCGATTTTGACCAGTTTCTCGCCGAAATTTATGCCAAGCGCGACGAAATTCAATCAACTTTGGACAACCATAAGCAGCAATTGATCTCGGCACAGCAGCGCCGTGTTCAAAACTTGCTTCAAGCTGCCAATGTAACCATGTCGAGCATCGAAAAACGCGTGGAGCGCTTTGATGATGTGGCAGGGCTTAACAGCTACTTTGCAACGGATGCCATGGTGTTGAAGCTGCATCAATTGTCGACAACGATTCGAGAGTTGGGTGACAGCGTGAAGGCTGACAGTGTCGATTCGAAGATCAAGTCATTGCAGGATCAGTCGTTACGTTCTCTGCGCGACAATCAGGATATCTTCGAGCAGGGCGGCAAGGTTCTTCGTCTTGGTAAACATCGTTTTAGTGTCAATCAACAGCCGCTCGACCTCAGTCTTGTTGATCATGATGGGCAATTGTCTACGCACATTTCGGGAACGGATTTTTACCATTCCGTTGAAGATGAAACTTTCCTAACGCTCCAGTCTATGTCTCGTTTGGACGTGGCATCGGAAAGCGATGATGTCTATCGCGCAGAGTACCTCGCTTATTTGATCCTTCACTGTGCAGAGCAAAATGCAAACGGGTTAAGTCTCGATAAACTCTATGCCGATCAAAAAGAAGGCAACTTAAGTGATTGTGTTCAGAAGTTTGCAGCACCTCGTTATAAAGAGGGTTATGTAAAAGGCATTCACGATAACGACGCTATTCGTATTCTCGATAAGGTGCTGCCCATCTATCAGCAAGCGGGACTGTTACGGTTTAGCCAAGCAGCGCGTTCATCTGCATTGCTCTGGTTGCTCTCCCAAGATAGTCAAACAGTGGAGCATTATCGCCAGCAAGCCACGAATGCGCAGTTGCTACGTGAGCATTTGAACTCAGTTGAAGCCTATCAAGCGTTACAAGCCCAATTGGTGGCGATTTTAGGCACTGAACAGGCGAATGAATCGGCAGAGTATTTGGTGAACCTGTTGGGGTTGGCTGAGCTGAGAATAGACGTCAGTCAAGACGCCTTGTCGCTCTGTGAAGACTACCTGCAATTTCGTCGCAGCCTCGGTTGGCAGCAAGCCGATGACGCTATTCAAACAGCATTTTCGGATCATCAGCAATGGCTAACCGCTTATACATCGCGTAAAGAATATGGCGAGGCGTTCGTTGTTGAAGCGGCCACAATCGCTGTATTGAAATCCCGCTCTAGCTTGCCCGTTGGTAGCGTAGATTTTTCTTTGCAATCTGACGTTGAAGGCTTGCTCGGTGAGCATGAGCGAATAGTAAAAGGCCAGTTAACACTGGTATTGGATGATTTCATTCAACGTAATGAGCATCACCGAAGCGCGGTAGTTCCGCAGTTTGATGCCTACCTGAATCAGCGCACAGCATTGTTGAACAAGGCGAAAGAAGACTTCCGATTGGGTGAGTTTAAACCTCGTCCACTGACATCTTTCGTTCGCAATAAACTCATCAGTGAAAGCTACCTGCCATTGATTGGTGATAACTTTGCCAAACAGATGGGGACGCTGGGCGACAAAAAGCGCACCGATTTGATGGGGATGTTACTGCTGATTTCACCGCCTGGTTACGGTAAAACCACGTTGATTGAATACGTGGCACATAAGCTTGGTTTGGTGTTTATGAAGATCAATGGTCCTTCTATCGGTCATCAAGCGACGTCGCTCGATCCTGCTGATGCGCCCGATCAAAACGCGGCACGTGAAATTGAGAAGATTAACCTCGCCTTTGAAATGGGAAATAACGTGCTCTTGTATCTTGATGATATTCAGCACACCCACCCTGAGTTCCTGCAAAAATTCATCTCGCTGTGCGATGGAACACGTCGCATTGAAGGTACGTGGAAAGGCAAAACCAAAACGTATGACATGCGTGGTAAGAAGTTCGCGGTTGTGATGGCAGGTAACCCTTACACCGAAAGCGGTGAAGCGTTCCGTATACCGGATATGTTGGCGAACCGTGCAGATATCTACAACCTTGGTGACATTTTGTCTGATCAGAAACAAGCTTTTGAGCTGAGTTTCATTGAGAACTCACTGACCTCAAATGCTGTACTGGCACCGCTGGCAACCCGAGATTTAAACGACTTGTACCGTTTTGTTCGCATGGCGGAAGGTGAAAGAATTGCGTTGAGTGACATGAGTCATTCGTATTCGGCGACCGAATCCAATGAGATTGTGTCGACGCTACAAAAGATGATGATGGCGCAATACACC
>JBELME010000238.1:0-6758 GCA_042096095.1 Enterovibrio sp. | reverse complement strand
AGAAGTTGGTACAACCTATCAAACCCTGACGTACAACAACGCAGCCAAAGATTTTGTGCGTATTCGTATCGATGGCGTCGGTGACAAATGGACAAAAACGGACTGTGGCACGGTGAAAGAAAACGGCACTGTCAAAGCGAATGGCGACGGTGCTAAAACGAAATCAAAGAAATACTCGCGCAGTGATAACAAGCATGTGGCAGGACAATTTGATTACTACAAGTTAGCACTGAGCTATTCGCCGGAATTCTGCCTTGTCAAAGGCAAGAACCAGCCACAATGCTCACGCGAATGGATTGTTCATGGCTTGTGGCCACAATACAACAAAGGCTACCCGGGCAACTGCGACGTGCCAGCAAACATGGTGGACAGCATAAACAAGCAGGAAATCTTCGCGTTTATGCCATCGGATTACCTGATTAATCACGAATGGAAGAAGCACGGTACGTGTTCTGGCCTTTCGCGCTCCGAGTATTATGATTTTACCGGCCAATTGTGGGATTCCCTCTCTCTGCCGGATCTGTCTTCAGGAAAATTCTCTCAAGACGAGATTCGACAAGCGGTTATCGACAAGAACCCTCGTTTGAAAGCAAACATGATCGAATTGGCTTGTGATGAAGGTTCTGGTCCGAAAAACACGCTGGATGAAATCCGAATCTGTTTCTCTAAAGAAGGTATCGCCGAAGCCTGTACAGAGATGGAACGTTCATGCGGTAAGAAGGTAAAAGTCAGAGCACTTTAACGACTCTGGCTTCAGTGACAAGAAGAGAAACCAAATGCCCTCAGCGATTGAGGGCGTTTGGTATTGAGTAAACACATGACCTTCTGCATGTGTTTGTATCCTGTTTTCACTACCGACCCATCTCCTAATCATGTAATAAGCCACGCTTCATATATTCAATATATTTCAGTGCATTACGACTAATTCCGGTATTTAAACCCATTATTCTGTATTCCTAAAGAGATGATAGAATTCAAGTTATAGTGCGTTAAGGTTTACTTAATTACGTAGCTAACATGACATGAGAACTAGCATGGAATAAGAACAGTGAGGACGTAGAAAATAGAACATGGTGTTTGGAGAAAAGTAGACATAAAAAAGAGCAGAAACGTTCTGCTCTCTCTCATTCTTACAGCACGGTTTAAGACCCACGTTGGCGCACTCATGTGAGCTTTTATTCGTGGTTGATGCTGCTGATTGTGTTAGTCGCCAAAGTCGTGCACATCAAGATGGAAGATATCGACAGGATCGACCCATTGAATATTGCCGCATACAGTACACGTGCATTCTGTTGAATCTGAATGTGTGCCTGCTGGCGGGGTTGTTAACGCGCGAACGGCTTGTTCGTGGTGGCCTTGCTCACGTACTTCATGACCGGTTTCCGCTTTACAGCTATTGCAATACCACATATGTACACTCATCGTTATCTCCTTGGTATAAATTGACCTCTAACGCGGTGAGTGTAATTTCATATCACCTTTGAATTCTGATGCAATTGTGAGACATAGGCGAAATTATTATATTTTTGTAAGTATGGCGGTGTTCTAAGCATAAGTTTCCCTTGCATACCCTCTTATTTGTCAATTTCATTGATAATGAAATAAACGTGTTTATTATTTCTTATCAATGATTTGCATAACGCCGAGTGTAAAAACATGTTTAAACAAAGCAACCTGTTAGAAAACCTTCCAAACGCCGGAAATGCAGAGGTTTTTGATGAAATAATTAAACGCCCGTTTGTCCGAATTGAGAGAATAGTGTCGCGTGGTCAAACGACGCCTGAGACAGAATGGTATGACCAAGACGAGCAGGAATGGGTCATGGTGTTGGAGGGACATGCGGAATTAGCCTTCGAGGACGGCTCACGGCTAACAATGCGCAAAGGCGATCAAGTCACACTGCCCGCCCATACAAAACACCGTGTTAGCTGGACAGATCCTGACCAAGAAACCGTCTGGCTAGCCGTGTTTTATCGCGATTAAACAGAAGCCCTCTACTCATTCGCCCCCTTTTTTTCTTAAGATGTCTGTTCAGTGATCACACTGTTTAAATACGCTGAGGGTTTAAAGCCCAATTGCTGATAGAGATGAAGCCCGGCTTTTGAAGCTTGAAGCGTGATGAGCGTGCAATTCAGAACATTCGCTTGGGCAAGCGCATGTTGCATGAGCCCCAAAGCTATACCCATTTTACGATACTGCTTTGTCGTACCTAATTGGTAAACGCCGAGCGTTCTCCCTGTTTGATATAAAACCATGGTGCCAGCGATGTTGCCTTGTTTAAGAAAACCGTAGATAGGCGCATTTTCATCCTTTAATAACTGTTCAATACTCTCAACATCAATAGTGTAGTTAAACGCTTCGCTGCAGGCTGCGGTCCAATCCCTAACTTGCTTTAAAGAAGTGATGCGCACAATGTCTGCCTGATGATGACGCTGCATGTCGGGCGAGGCCTTAGCTTCCATCATGACTAACCGGCTTTTAACCGAAAGACTTCTCCCTTTTTTCGTCACAAGGTTGTCGACAGATTCATCGTTCAACGACGTGACAGTGGAAGAGACCCTGTCGAACCGCATAACGTCATCAAAGCTAAAATCGGCGTTCCACTGCTTATGAGGCCAACGCAGATGTATCATTGCATCGCCTCGTTGTCTTGTGCCTAACGACTGCCAAAATTGGTTCAGATTATGGGTGTTTTCTTGAAGATTTATATCCATGTGTTTTCCCTGTTTATCAATACTATCCCTGACACTAACATTACCGCACCAATGAGTTTACTCAGTGACATTTCACGAATGGGGCTTTCAAATAACCCGAAATGACTGATGACCATTGCAATAACAATTTGACCCGTCAAAGAAATACTCATGAGGTTACCCACGCCCATTTTAGGAATGAGAAAATACAAACTCCCTACCCCAATCACGCTGAAAATGCAGGAAAGCCATAAGTACCAAGGCACACTTCGCGCAACAGAGCTGAACTCGAGACTTGTCCACGTGTTATTTGAGGTGATGTCACTCATCGCCACATACACACCAACAAGCACAAAACTGGTGAAAAATGCATAACTGGTGGCTAACCAACTGTTTCCAATTAACTGACCAAGTTGAGCGTTCATTGCAGCTTGCACAGCAATACACCCGCCAGCGATTAAAGCGAATACCGTAAACCCACTCATACAAACTGCACCAATTGCTCGGTTGTTAAGCGGAATTTAGGGCGATGGACCGTGTGATCATCATTTGAGCGCAAACCTACGGGGCACATGATCACGGCGTTCAGCCCTTGCTTATCTAACCCAAGCGCGCGATTGATACTTTCGTTATCGAACCCTGTCATCGGGCATGCATCAATGTCTTCAAACGCCGCATGACTCAGTAATGTTCCCAACGCGATATAGCATTGCTGTGCCGCCCACTGCCCCTGCTCTTCATTGGTTTTATTGAGGAGAGATCCCTTAATTTGCGCTTTATAAGCATCGAGATCTGATGATGCTTTTTGCTGTGTCTTAGCCAATTGCGAAATGAACTGTTCAATATCGTCATCTACCAATTGGGTTTTATGCGCAAAGATGAACAAATGCGAGCTTTCAGCAACCTTGCGCTGCCCATAGCTATGTGCAAAGCACGCTTTTCTGACGCTTGGTGAACTGATAACGAAAAGTGTGTAAGGCTGAATGCCGAAAGAAGCGGGAGCGAGGCGAACACTTTCAATAAGTCCGTTTACTTGTTGTTCAGTCAGTGATTCCGTTGAAAATTTATGGGTCGCATAGCGCCAGTTGAGTGCGTCTATTACCTGCATGATGTGCTCCTTATGAGTTTTGATGAACCCATAGTACGCACCAGGAAACAGCATCTCATTTACATATGTTGATAACACGTAATTAGCGCGTTTTTTTTATCCGGCTAAGCTGTGTCGGCGTAATACCTAAGTAGCTGGCTATGTGATATTGAGGAAGCCGATGGGCAATATCGGGATATGTCGCTAAGAACGCCTGATAACGGTCTTTCGCTTCAAGTTGCAGGTAACTCATTTCCTTAGGTTCTTTTTCGAGTAACCAGTGACGTTCCAGGTAATAAATGTGAAATTTCATCAGCCCTTTGTGAATGAATAATGCTTCTCTAAACCGCTCAAAATTAACGTCAATAACCTCACATGTTTCCAGTGCCTGAATAGCAATCAAGCTGGGCTTTTTAGTCAGCAACGCACTCATACATCCTGGAAAACGCCCTTCGTTAAAGAAATTCTTATTGTGCTCATTGCCATTTTCATCAATGGCGGAAGCCCGCATCAGCCCTTTGTGTAAGAAGGAAAAACTCGTAGGTATGTGCCCAATCTCATAACGTATTTGGCTTTTGTCCAACGTGGTGACTTTGCAACATGCCAATAGAGCCTGCCAAGATTTGTCGTCAAGGATGGCGTAGCTATCGATCGTCTGTTTTAGATGGGAAAATGCGAGAGACATGATGAGAAGTCGTTAAGAGTGATGACGAAATAGTAACGCCTCATGCTTCAATAAACGGCCAGTGGAAAAGAAAAACTCGGGGGATTCTTCAAAAATGGTGACGGATTTGCAGGTTCATGTAATCAGGAACAATGTCGAACTGCACAATTTAGTGCAGTTTTTTCGTGCACGTCCCGTTTACTTGAACCGGTGGGCAGGAGACATTGCCATAAGAACAAAAGATGCAGCAACCGCCTTCAGCAACCAACAATACCTCATGGCAGTTTTCGCATTCATAATGTTGTTTCGACTCACCAATGGGCATGAGTTCTGTTTTCGTATGCCCACAATTAGGGCATGTTACGTCTGACTTCAAAATGACCTTCATCTACCCTCAATGCATATAGCTCATTAATGTCTGAATGAGCTATAAGCGTGGAACATACCTTTGTCTCTTTCCACTTTAGATGTAAGAACCCCTGCCTTACATCACGACCTGACAATTCCCTTTGCGCATCAAATGCATTTAATCATCAGATTCTCAATATCGAACAAGTATCAGTAAGATTCGCTATACATAAAAAAGCCCCGCAATCGCGAGGCTTTCAGTCATTCCAATGATGACGCTTAAATCGTGATGCTTATCCGACTTGCAGGTTGCCATACAAGGTTTGATACAAGCCATCAGCTTTCAGTAGGTCTTGATGGTTACCACATTGGGCAACTTTGCCATCTTCAAGCACGTAAATCAGATCCGCTTGTTTTACCGCAGACAAACGGTGCGCGACGATCAGTGTCGTGCGCCCTTGCAAGAAGTTGTTAAGCGCTTCGTGCAGTGCCGCTTCCGTTGCCGTATCAAGGGCTGATGTCGCTTCATCCAGAATTACCAGCTTAGGGTTGGTCAGAATCATACGCGCAATCGCCAAGCGTTGACGTTGACCACCAGACAACTTAAGGCCTTGGCGACCAAGCTGAGACTCCAATCCGCTATCGAGCTTTTCAACCACTTCCCCTAGCTGAGCAATCTCAAGGGATTGCCACAGTTGCTCGTCAGTGAAATCGGTACGTCCAAGTGTCAGGTTTGCACGTAACGTATCGTTGAAAATCACTGGCTGTTGAAGGACGACTGCGGTGTGTTGGCGAAGCGTTTCGTAACCCAGCTCGTCAATTGATTCACCATCAATCAGGATATCGCCGTCAGATTTGCGGTATAAGCCCAATAGGAGCTGAATCAAGGTTGATTTTCCGCCACCCGAAGCGCCTACCAAAGCAACACGCTTTCCGGCTGGCAATGACAGCGATAGCCCGTTCAATACGGTTTTCTCATCATCATACGCAAACGTAAGATCTTTCACTTCAACACCAAAGGTATTACGTTTTGCCAGCGGGTCTTCGCCCTTGTTTTCCAGAACCTGTTCTTCTTCTAACGCCAACAAACCGTTTAAGCGTTTCATTGCCGCTGATGCACTAAACCACGCGTATTGAATGCCAAGCAGCTCTTGGATTGGGCTCAACATGAACCACAAGTAACCAAACACCGCGAAGATCTGACCAATACTCAGATCGCTAAACAACACCATCAGCATGGCGGCAGCGCGGAATAGTTCAAAGCCTATCAGGAACATCAAAAACGATATACGCCCTGCTGCTTCTGATTGCCACGCATATTTGTCGGCATCATGGCGAATCGCATCGGCATCTTGCTTCAGCACATCCAGATACGCTTTCTCGCGGTTTGCGGCGCGCAGCTGGTAGATGCCATCTAACGTTTCAACCAAACGCTGTTGGAAACGCTCAAAAGATTGGTTTTCTGCTTTTTTGAGGTGCTTAACACGCTGGCCCATTTTACGTGAAAGGAAAATCACGATGGGGTTAACGAGCAAGATGAACAAACCTAACATCCAATCGAGCCACAGAAGAATGATGGCTGTACCAAAGACGGTCAGTACACCCACCACGAAACGGCTCAGACTGTTACCTATGAAGTTATCGAGGGTTTCAATGTCTGTTACAAGGTGCGAACTGACACCGCCGCTGCCACGTTGTTCGAACTCTTTCATGCTCACACGCCCCAGCTTATCGAGAAGCTGCTGACGAACGAAACAGGTGATGTTTTTGGATACCAACGTAAACTGGCGACTCTGCCAAATGTTCAAGGCTTGGCTCGCCATGCGCATGACGACCACCATCAGAAGCACCAGCACAATATAACTCGCAGGCTGTTGCAATGACTCTGGCAAAAGATGGTTAAAAAATGCGATGCCTTTGTCTGGTTGATTAAGGAGAACTTCATCCACCATTAATGGCATTAGTA
>JBELME010000237.1:0-6769 GCA_042096095.1 Enterovibrio sp. | reverse complement strand
ATAACAACTGGCACGTTACCTGCGCCTACACCGATAGCAGGTTTACCCGAAGAGTAAGCCGCTTTAACCATGCCTGGACCACCCGTTGCAAGGATAAGGTTGATGTCATCGTGCTTCATAAGAAGGTTAGACAATTCTACAGATGGTTCATCGATCCAACCGATGATGTCTTTTGGTGCGCCAGCAGCAACTGCAGCGTCAAGAACCAGCTTCGCAGCGTCGTTCGTTGAGTTTTTAGCACGTGGGTGTGGCGAGAAGATAATACCGTTACGCGTCTTCAAAGAGATAAGAGATTTGAAGATAGCCGTTGAGGTTGGGTTGGTGGTTGGAACGATACCGCAGATGATACCTACTGGTTCAGCGATAGTGAAAGTACCGAACTCGTCGTTCTCTTCCAAAATGCCGCAGGTTTTTTCGTCTTTGTATTTGTTGTAGATAAATTCAGAAGCGAAGTGGTTTTTAATAACCTTGTCTTCGACAATACCCATGCCAGATTCTTCGACAGCTTGTTGTGCCAGAGGAATACGGGCGTTGTTAGCAGCTAGAGAAGCAGCACGAAAAATCTTATCAACTTGCTCTTGTGAGTAAGTGGCGAATTCTTTCTGCGCTTTTTTTACGCGCTCAACCATTGCGTTGAGTTCAGCTACATTCGTTACAGGCATAGTTGTCTCCTACATACCTAAAGTTTGAAAATTATTTAGTAACTACATGCTCGTTTTGTTAGAGGCCTAAGCATCACACTTCCTCAGTGAGCCTTGGCAAGCATTTAGTAAATAACTTTCAAAACCGATTATAGATTTTCACAAACTCAGGAAATTGATCAGGATCATATGTAGTAAACTTTCATAAATATTTTCGCTTATTGTATGTTTAATATACAGATCGCACGCTCGCATTGGCTTTACTGACCAAATCCCACAACAAAACCACGGGAATGTAACACACTGCTTTCGTGGCTCATACACTTGTATAACGACTTTGACTGCCATTTGTTGAATAAGTTATTTTAATGTGATCTACGTCATAATTAGTTCAAGATAAAACGGTGTAACCCATACTTTACAAACCCACTATCTATCTGTTTTTAATATATTATAATTCCACTTAGTGCTGTTACGGGTGAATCTCACACTGACTAAATTCGTCGCTAGACGATAGCGCGCTATCTAGCAATTGGCATTTGATAATTCGACGTTATACTAGCGCCGATGATTGAGATATTTGCGATCGAAATCAGATTATCGTGTCACCCATCGAGTGATTGGAATGAATAGCATCGAGCTTGTAATATTTTTTCAATTTTTCATTGGTCTGTTTGCTGCAGTGAATCCACTGGGCATCATGCCGATATTTGTGTCTTTGACTGCACACCAAGATCCTGCTGAACGGAACAAAACGGCTTACACCGCAAGCCTTGCTGTTGCGGCCATCTTGATTGTCTCTCTTCTAGCGGGACAATTGCTGTTGGATCTTTTCAGCATTTCGCTAGATTCGTTCCGCGTCGCTGGCGGTATGCTGCTCGTCAGTATCGCCTTCACCATGATGAGCGGTAAGCTCGGCGAGGTGAAACAGAACAAACAAGAACAATCAGAGTCCATCAGCCGCGAACAGATTGGAGTGGTTCCTCTCGCAATGCCATTGCTGGCAGGACCAGGCGCCATCAGTTCAACCATCGTGTATTCGTCTCGCTACCCGAGTTCGTTAGACACCTTGGGGTTAATTGGCACCATTAGCCTGTTCTCCGCAGGTATTTGGGTATTGTTACGCCTTGGTCCCTCCATCGTGAAGTTCCTCGGTCAAACGGGCATTAACGTTATCACCCGTATCATGGGCTTAATCCTTGGTGCACTGGGTATTGAATTTATTGCGAATGGTATGCGCGCGCTGTTCCCAGGCCTCAGCTAATTAGCGCCAGGGGCGTAATAAAGCGCCCCCTTCCAAAACACAAAAAGGAGCCTTTAAGACTCCTTTTTTTTATATTTATCCGGTCGCTATCTATCCGTTAGAAGTTGTAACGAATACCCGCTTGGAACTGGTCATCGTTTTGCTTACCGTCAAGACGATTGAATTCGTAGCCCGCGTAACCCAAGAAGTTATTGGTCACGTTGTAAACACCTTCGATCGCGTGGTAATTGACTTCGTAGCCACTGTAGTTAACTTTGGCTTTATCATCAGCATCACGGTTGTTGTAGACATAGCTGAAAACCACTTCGTCTAGCGCGTAAGCGGCTGCAATTTCATACCCATCAACGTCAACATTGTCGATTTCGCCCGAGACGTATAAACCGCCCATGTAAAAATCGCCCACAGCGTAAGAAGCAACCACGTTCATTTGATGTGCATCAACGTTACTAGTACCTAACACTTGCTTGCCGTCTACGTAACCGACACCAAAGGCAAAACCAATAGGATCGTCATAGATCAATGAGAGACCCGCGCTATCATTGTTCTCTTTATCCGACGCAATGTAGTTCGCAGTCGCTGTCACACCAAAAGGAATTTCAAGCTGGTAAACAAAGTTGTTTTCACGCTTGTCTTCGTTGCCTTCCACGAGATCTGAGGCACTGCCGCCGAACGTTTCCATGATGTCAGTCACGTCTGTCAGAATGACCTGAGCAGAGTCCTGTTTACCATAAGAGAACGCACCAAAGCCTGTCGCAACACCTGCGAACATGTATCGGTTTTCGATGTCCGATGTATTCGACTCTGAGGTAAGTTCACCGTTGTAGTAACCAAACACTGACACGTTATCATTGACGCGGGTTGTGCCATCAATATAGATACGTGCCCGACTGATGTCCTCAAAAGAGCTATCACCAGGGTTAACTTCGTTGGCATCAGATACGTTAAAACGCGGTTCGACTCGGCCGCCTAAAAGTAGAGAAGAATCGTCATTGGAATAGACCTCGAAGGCAAATGACGAAGTAGAAATGAGCGTACTCAGTAGTGTTGTAGAGAAAATAATTTTGTTCATTGCTGCTGTCCTTAAAGACTTATCGTTAATCTCTTTTCCTAGAGAGCAACATCAAAAGTTTCCGTACGGCTCAATCGGGCGAACCCCACCTGACCACAAGACAGGGCTCAAAAACCTTTCACGTTGACTAACGACATCATGGGATATGCAGGAATTTTTCTTGTTCTATCTTTGAGAAAATGACATCTTTTCTATACGTAAATTAACTGGATTTTTAGTCATTCTAAGGAATTCAAATAGTTGCAGAAGAATATTTTGTAATATTAAAATTTATGCCAACTATGACCGACTATAAACATATATATCTAGTAACATGGTGTTGTTAAGTTTTCTTAAACAGCATGTTTCTCTTTTGAGTTTGTTCGCTCATCCTTTCCCTCTTCGTGCCCAAAGCATGACCACACCTCGGCATGCGCGCCCTAGAAACACCATGATAAAAACAGGCATAAAAAACGGAGCCTAGGCTCCGTTTCGTTTTTCACAATGTTGCCGCCGTGTTTACTTGCGACGCCAGGTTGTGCCCGCAGCGCCATCTTCTAACACAATACCCATGTTGGTCAGTGCATCTCGCGCAGTATCAGCAGCCGCCCAATCTTTGCTTGCACGCGCATCGTTACGCGCTTTGATCAGGCCTTCAATCTTCGCAACTTCATCATCATCGCCACCTGCTGCGTTTCCTTGAAGGAAGGCTTCAGGCTCTTGACCCAACAAACCAAGCACGTCAGCCAGTTCACGCATGCGTGCAGCCAGCTTCTCAGCAGAAGACGTATCTTCCGCTTTTAGACGGTTGATTTCACGCGCCATATCAAACAGCACGGAATACGCTTCTGGTGTATTGAAGTCATCATCCATTGCCGTTTTAAAACGCTCAACAAATGCATCACCACCTTCAGGAGCAACAGACAAATCAAGACCACGCAATGCGGTGTACAAACGCTCTACAGCAGCACGTGCTTGCTTAAGGTTTTCTTCGCTATAGTTCAACTGGCTACGGTAGTGACCTGACATCAGGAAGTAACGCACGGTTTCTGCGTCATAGTGACCAAGAACGTCTCGGATGGTGAAGAAGTTCCCCAACGATTTTGACATTTTCTCGCGATCAACCATCACCATGCCGCTGTGCATCCAGGTATTTACATACTGGGTATCATGGGCGCAGCAAGATTGTGCAATTTCGTTTTCATGGTGTGGGAAAGTCAAATCTGAACCGCCACCATGAATGTCAAAATGGTTACCAAGGATCGCGGAGTTCATTGCAGAACATTCAATGTGCCAGCCCGGACGCCCTGCGCCCCAAGGAGATTCCCATGTTGGCTCGCCCGGCTTAGACATTTTCCACAGTACGAAATCCAGTGGACTCTTTTTCGCTTCTTCGATGTTAACGCGCGCACCGGCTTGTAACTGATCCAAATCTTGACGAGACAACTTGCCGTATTCGCCAAATTTCGCCACTTCAAACAGCACGTCGCCATTTGATGCAACGTAGGCATAGCCACGTTCAATCAGACGCTCAACCAGCTCGATGATTTCAGCGATGAACTCTGTCGCGCGCGGTTCGATGTCTGGACGCTTCATATTCAATGCATCAAAATCTGCATGCATTTCGCCAATCAAACGGTTGGTCAGTGAATCACAGCTCTCACCGTTTTCAGCAGCACGTTTGATGATCTTGTCGTCAATGTCAGTGATGTTGCGAACAAACTTCAGGTCGAAACCCAAAAAACGCAGGTAGCGAGATACCACATCAAAAGACACGAAAGTACGACCGTGGCCGATGTGACACAAATCGTAAATGGTAACCCCACACACATACATGCCAACTTTGCCTGGCTCAATCGGTTTGAATTCTTCTTTCTGTTTGGTGAGAGAGTTATAGATTTTTAACATGGTTGTCGAGTTACCCATTACAATTATTAGCTAAACACTAGGGATGTATATTACCTCAAGACACTGGGTTTCAAAAGGTGGTTAGACGTTCGATTTGAAGGTGCAAATCAATGGGATTTGGTGCAGTTTGCTCTGATTGTAAGCATCTAAGCCATTGCTGATTTCGACATAGGCCGATTAATAGACAGAATTACGTTGCAACATGAAGACCGCACCGTTATCAGGAAGGCTTTTTCTCCGTAATCAGTTGAATGTCGCGCCCGTTGGGATAGAATCAAACATCTAAGCGAAAAGCTAATTAAATTAGGAACAAAACATGGTTACGCTTCATACCAATTTTGGTGACATTAAAATCCAACTTAACACTGAAAAAGCGCCACTCACGTCAGAGAACTTCATGCAGTACTGCCGTGACGGTTTCTACAACGGCACGCTTTTCCACCGTGTCATCGACGGTTTCATGATCCAAGGCGGCGGTATGGCGTCTGGCATGGAAGAGAAAGAAGCTGGCGCGTCCATCAAGAACGAAGCAAACAATGGTCTAAGCAACTCGATTGGTACCATTGCAATGGCGCGTACAATGGAACCGCATTCAGCAAGCTCACAATTCTTTATCAACGTGGGTAACAACACCTTCCTAGACCACAAATCTGAGTCTATGGACGGCTGGGGTTACTGTGTATTCGGTGAAGTGGTTGAAGGCATGGACGTTGTTAACAAGATCAAAGGTGTTGCAACGGGCAAATGGGGTTACGTACACCAAGACGTGCCTGTTGAAGAAGTGCTGATCAACAGCGTAACCATCGAAGAATAAGACTATGAGGGGCAGCAAGGTTACTTGCTGCCCTCTTTCCTATGACAGTACTTTTTATATCAGATCTTCATCTCAGTCCTTCTCATCCTGAAATCACCGATTGTTTTAACCGTTTTTTAAACGATGAAGCGCCTCATGCGTCGGCCTTGTATATTCTTGGCGATTTGTTTGAAGTGTGGGTAGGTGATGACGACGACGTTCCACTTCATCACGAGGTGGCAGCCGCACTGAAAGTGCTCTCCGACAAAGGCGTAGCCATTTACTTCATTCATGGCAATCGCGACTTCATGATCGGTAAACGTTTTGCAAAAGCGTCAGGCATGACCTTGTTACCCGAACACACTGTGATTGATCTGTTCGGAAAACCCACCCTTATTCTGCATGGCGACACCTTGTGTGTTCAGGATGAAGGGTATCAGCGCTATAGAAAAAAAGTGCATAACCCTTTTGCCCAATGGCTATTCATGCGCCTCCCTCTGTCTTACCGCAAAAACATTGGCAGTAAGATCCGCAAAGGCAGCACTGAAAGCAATCAACAGA
Source organism: Enterovibrio sp. (assembly GCA_042096095.1). GTDB lineage: Bacteria > Pseudomonadota > Gammaproteobacteria > Enterobacterales > Vibrionaceae > Enterovibrio. The sequence goes on along the minus strand of JBELME010000237.1, from coordinate 554 downwards.
AAGCTGAAGACATCATGGATGTTGACCAAGATGAAGTCTCACGCGTCATGGCATCTGAACATGTTCTAACCATGATCCATGGCCACACACATCGGCCAGATATTCATACCTTCTCAATCAGCAATGATCTCGCGCAACGAATCGTTTTAGGTGATTGGTATACTCAGGGCTCGGTACTTGCCTGCACCAAAGACGGCTGCAAGTTGGAAACACGGTCGTTCTAGCCGAATACTCCCTCGAAATTCGATGTCATCAAATTCATCAAGTTTAAAAAAGTATGAATTTTATTATTTATTTTTCGTCGCGAAATATCAGTCTTTATTGGCACTCTCACTTTTAAGACATCCAATATACTTATCAGGTGTCCCTAATTCATAGGCATTTTGGCTTCATATGAGCTCTAACATTGCACGACAGGCTATTTTCAATCGACAGAATCAACTCGTTGGTTATGAGTTGCTTTTTAGAGATGGTCGTTGTGATACGTTTCCTCTCGTTGCTGCTGAACACTTTGAATTCGACCGGGTTCAGAGCAGAACAACTTCTGAGAAAAG
>JBELME010000236.1:0-6825 GCA_042096095.1 Enterovibrio sp. | reverse complement strand
AAATGATTGATGCCCTGTTGTTGGAATACAGCCTTGATACCCGCGAAGGCATTTTGCTGATGTGTTTGGCAGAAGCGCTAATGCGCATTCCTGATGCAAAAACGGCGGACGCGTTTATACGTGACCGTTTGGGCGTTGCAGATTGGAAAGCGCACCTCAAAAACTCTAATTCACTCTTTGTGAATGCTTCTACGTGGGGACTGATGCTAACAGGCAAGGTCGTGAACGTGGATGAGCGCGAAGAAGGTCGCCCGACAGCGGTATTGAACCGTTTGGTGAACAAGTTCTCTGAGCCTGTTATTCGCCAAGCCATGCACCAAGCCATGAAGATCATGGGGCATCAGTTCGTGCTGGGACGTGACATTGATGAAGCATTAGACAACGGCAAGAAGCCGCGCGAAAGCGGCTTTACCTATTCGTTCGACATGCTGGGCGAAGCGGCACTGACCAAAGCAGACGCCAAAAAATACTTTAACGACTATATCGAAGCGATTGAAACCGTCGGGCAGAACTTATCTGTCGGCAACGGGCCAGCACCTTCGGTGTCGATCAAGCTTTCTGCATTGCACCCGCGTTATGAAGTGGCGAACGAAGAACGCGTCATGACAGAAATGTTTGATACGGTCTTAACGCTGCTCAAACGCGCTCGTGAATTAAACGTGGCGATCACCATTGATGCGGAAGAAGCGGATCGTTTGGAGTTGTCACTCAAACTGTTCGAAAAACTCTTTACACACCCTGACATTAAAGGCTGGGGGCTGTTTGGCCTTGTGGTTCAAGCGTATTCAAAGCGCGCACTGCCCGTATTGGTGTGGTTAGCCGCGCTGGCCAAAGAACACGGTACCGTCGTGCCGATGCGTTTGGTGAAAGGCGCGTACTGGGACAGCGAAATCAAATTGTCACAGCAAAACGGCCTGCCCGGTTATCCGGTCTATACCCGTAAAGAAGGTACAGATGTGGCCTACCTTGCGTGTGCCCGTTTCTTGTTATCAAAGCATGTTGAGGGGCTGATTTACCCGCAATTTGCCAGCCACAACGCTCAGACCATCTCGGCAATTTATGCCATGGCGCAACACGATACTTACGAGTTCCAGCGTCTTCATGGCATGGGAGATTCGCTTTACTACCACGCGAAAGAAATGTTTGCACACCCTGTGCGCATTTACGCGCCTGTGGGCAATCACAAAGACTTGCTGCCGTATTTGGTTCGTCGTCTGCTTGAAAACGGCGCGAACAGCTCGTTTGTTCACCGCCTTGTGGATGCACGTTGTCCGATTGCAGATCTGACCAAACATCCAGTCGATGTGTTGTTGTCACGTCCAACGTTAAACAACACCAATATCCCACTGCCGGGTGTGATTTTTGGCGAAGATCGTCCGAATTCGAAAGGCGTTGCGATTGATATTGAAAGCGAATGGGAAACGTACAATCAATCGGTACAAACGTTCATGGCGTCCAACTGGAGAGCGGGCCCCATCGTCAATGGCGAGCGCCGAGTGGGTGAAGAACACCGCATTGTTGCGCCTTATGATCATCGCCTTGATGTAGGCACCATCAATTGGTCAACCGAAAGCGATGTCGATGCCGCATTGCAAGCAGCACATGACAGTGTGGACGCGTGGCAAGCACTGCCAGCCAAAGAAAGAGGTAAGTACCTACTATCGCTGGCGGGCAAACTTGAAGAGAATATGGGCGAACTGGTAGCACTGTGTCACCGTGAAGCGGGTAAAACCATTCACGACAGCATTGATGAAGTGCGCGAAGCCGTCGATTTCTTGCGTTTCTACCCGCTAGAAGCTGACACCATGATGGCAGAAGCAAAAACCTTCCCACGTTTTGACGGTGAGCATGTCACCCTAACGCGCAAGGGTCATGGTGTTTTCACCTGTATTAGCCCGTGGAACTTCCCACTGGCGATTTTCATTGGCCAAATCTCCGCTGCATTGGTCACGGGTAACACGGTTGTCGCGAAACCTGCGGAACAAACATCACTGATCGCTTTCCGCACGATCGAGTTGCTGTTAGATACAGGGATCCCAGAAGGGGTTATTCATCTCCTTCCGGGAACTGGTGCAACGGTTGGCGCGAAGCTCACTCGCGATCCTCGCATCGCGGGTGTCGCGTTTACCGGCTCAACGCCGACCGCGCAGCGCATTAACCAAACCTTGGCATCACGAGACAGCTTACCCGTTCCCTTCATTGCGGAAACGGGCGGCCAGAATGCGATGATCGTAGACAGCACTGCGCTCCCTGAGCAGGTGGTGCGTGATGTTCTGCGTTCTGCCTTTGCGTCTGCTGGCCAACGCTGTTCAGCCCTGCGTGTGCTTTATGTACAAAACGACGTGGCTGATCGTGTGTTGGATTTGGTGAAAGGTGCGATGGCAGAAATGAGCGTGGGCTTGCCGTATCTGCATTCAACGGACGTGGGTCCTGTAATTGATGAAGCCGCACAAGCGAAGCTGCAAAACCATATCAACCAATTGTTCAAAGAAGGGCGCTTTATCGCCAAAGTGCCGATGGCAAGCGATACCCGCGTCGGCACCTTCATTACGCCAGTGGCGTTTGAAATCGACAGTCTTTCCCAGCTTGATCAAGAGCACTTCGGGCCGATCCTTCATGTGATCCGTTTTGAAGCGGATGAGCTTGATGCCGTGATTGATGACATCAATCATTCCGGTTTTGGTCTTACCCTTGGCGTTCACAGCCGCAACGAAAGTACCTATCGCCACATTGATGCGCGAGCACGCGTGGGTAACTGTTACATCAACCGCGATCAGGTCGGTGCTGTGGTTGGCGTGCAACCGTTTGGTGGACAAGGGCTCTCGGGTACGGGCCCGAAAGCTGGCGGTCCGCACTATCTTTATCGTTTCACCCAAGAACAACTGCAACTCACCAATGGCAATTCTGTCGCGAACAAGGAGGTAACGGCATGATCTTCAATCACGGTAACAATCAAATGACGCAGGTTGAGCGTGTTGCGTCTCAGTGCATGGCGGTGTGGGAAGAATGGAACGGGATAGGTGTTGAAGAACGTCAAGCCGTGCTGTCTTTGTGGGCCGATATCGTGGCGGCACGAGGCGGTAAGTTTAATGCTGCTGCAAAGATGATCCGTTATCAGTTGAAGCAAGCTGGTGAGGTGCTTGCGCCCGTTCATCTGATGCCGGGGCCGACGGGTGAAACGAATGAACTTTACATCGCAGGGCGGGGACTGTTTTTGGTGACGGGGGATGAAAGTGTGTCTGCTTTGTCATTAGCCGGTCAGCTTGCTGCGTCGTTAGTGGCCGGTAATGCTGCATTGGTCGTTGTGCCTTCTGCGTTCAACGACACCGCAGACGCTCTGTTGTCTGATCTTGTCAAAGTGAGCGTCCCAAGCCCTTTGGCACAGCGATTGGAAGAAAGTGCACTGAATGATGTGATTGAAACGGCACCGTTAAAAGGCGTTGCGGCTGTGGCAGAGGCAGATGTGCTGGTGGCGATGAACCGAAAATTGGCAGAAAGAGACGGCGTATTGGTGCAATTTGTCGCGGAAAGTGACGGCATTCACCTACCGCTTCTGGCGTCGCCTGCGTACCAACTTCGCTTCATTACGGAGCGAACGAGAACCATCAACATTACTGCGGTGGGCGGCAATGCCACACTTCTGGAACTCGGCAGTGGTGAACCTTAAGACACTCCGGACATGAGCACCGAGCGCGGAGCTCAGATTTTTATGAGGGAAAATGAATGATTGAAAATAGCTTTGCTATCAGTGCAACGTTTATCGTGTATTTGGTGATGATGCTAGGCATTGGTGTTTACGCCTACAAGCGAACAGCCAGTTCTGAAGATTACTTTTTGGGCGGACGATCTTTAGGCCCTTGGCCTGCTGCAATCTCAGCAGGCGCATCTGATATGAGTGGCTGGCTGCTCCTTGGTCTGCCGGGTTATGCATATGCGGCCGGTATTGAATCGCTTTGGCTAGCAGCAGGTTTGTTAGCGGGTACTTACTTAAACTGGTTGGTCTGTGCTAAAAGGCTCCGTACGTTCAGTATTGAAGTGGATAACGCACTGACCTTGCCTGAAATCTTATCGCGCCGTTTTGATGACAAATCAAAAGCATTACAAACGATTTCTGCTTTCTTCATTTTGCTTTTCTTCCTTTTCTATACCAGTTCAGGTTTGGTTGCAGGCGGTAAATTATTTGAGACTGTGTTCGGTTTGGATTACAGCACCGCTGTTATTATCGGTACCGTGTGTGTGGTGTCTTACACCCTATTCGGCGGGTTCCTTGCGGTGTCGTGGACGGATTTGATACAAGGTTTGTTAATGGCGGCAGCGCTGTTTATCGTACCTATTGCCACCATGGAAGGCTCGTTCTCTGATGTTGCTATGACACTGGAAGCGAAAAACCCTGAATTGCTGACGCTTTGGAATGACGCGAAAGGCGAACCGCTTTCAGCGATTGCGATCATTTCGCTGGTGGCGTGGGGCTTAGGTTACTTTGGTCAGCCTCATATCTTGGCGCGTTTTAAAGCAACCCGCAGCAACAAAGACATCGCCACGGCACGTCGCATCGCTGTGTGCTGGAGTGCAATCTCCATGGCCGGCGCGGTGATGATCGGTTTGGTGGGCATCCTTTACGTAGATACCCACTTGGGTGGTGAGCTGGCGGATGGCGAGACCATTTTCATGATTTTGGTTAATGCGGCATTCCACCCGATCATCGCAGGTATTTTGCTGGCGGCAATTTTGGCGGCGGTGATGAGTACAGCGGATTCGCAACTGTTGGTGTCTTCTTCCGCGTTGGCAGAAGATTTCTACAAGCAGGTTTTCCGTCCTGACGCATCAACGGGCGAAGTGGTGATGGTTGGCCGTGTGGCGGTTATCGGTATTTCGATTCTGGCACTCATGCTGGCAATGAACCCCGACAGCAGCGTGCTTGGCCTTGTGTCTTACGCGTGGGCAGGTTTTGGTGCGGCATTTGGCCCAGCATTGCTTTTGAGCCTTTTCTGGAAAGATATGAACCGCAACGGCGCACTGGCTGGTGTGTTAGTGGGCGGCATTACCGTGGTGGCTTGGAAACAGCTGACAGGTGGCATTTTCGATATCTACGAAATCGTCCCTGGCTTTATCTTGGCAGGTGTTTCAATCATCCTTGTGAGCAAGCTGACGGGCGGTGCGAGCGAGCGCGTGATGACGACATTTGACGATTACGAGCAGAGCCTAAAAACACTGCCGTAAACGTTTAACCCATCATACTGGGCACTGAATGCTGAAAGCATAAAACAGAACGTAAAAGGGACGCCATGGCGTCCCTTTTTTCATTCCTCAAAAATGCGTTAGCGTCTGCTACATCCATCCATTAGACAGCGGCAGTCGTTTCATCAAGGAGCGAAGTTCCTGCATCGATGACACTGATAAGACCAAGGGGTGATCGATATTCGCTTTGTTGCCCGCGTTGAAATAAATCGTGCGAATGCCAGCATTGATGCCCGCTTGAACGCCGAGGCTGGTGTCATCCACAAATAAACATTGGTCGAGAGGCGTTGCCATGTTCATGGCTGAATAATGGATAAGATCGGGCGCAGGTTTCCAACTGTTGGTGTCAAACGCGCTGAATAGGCGTCCGATAAAATGAGGAAGTAAACCTGTCATTTCGAGGGTCAATTTCATCTTACTGACAGGGCCATTTGATGCGACACAGACATCCACGCCTTCACCTTCAAGCATGTTCAATAAATCAGGCACACCTTCAATGGGTTTGAGGTGATGTTCAAACAAGGCTGCACTCTTTTCACGGTAGAGTGGCTCTAGCTCATCGAGGGATATGGACAGTTGGTGACGCTCACAGGTTTGCAACAAAACATCTGCCAGTTTTCCGCCTTGGAAATTGTCCATACATTCTTGTAAATCAAGAACAACCCCGTAGTGGGCAAACACTTCAACGATCGCCATTTGGCTTAGCACTTCGCTATCCACAAGTGTACCGTCGCAATCGAAGATCACGCAGGAAAGTGGTGCGTCGTATTCAAAGGCTTTCATTTGCGTTCAGCCAACCTTATTAGCAGAGTGAGATACTGTAATCCTTAACCTGACTAGCAATTACAACAACGGGGCATTTGGCAATTTGCTATCTAGGTCTTACCATCTTCTCTTTAGGAACGAAAAAACCGATCTCAGATCGAGTTTTATTAAACGTGAAACAAAGGGTTAGCGCATAAGGAGTGGCACATGTACCAACATACGTGGAAGACAGGTGATAAAGTACCGTTGTCAGTAGGAAAAGTGGTGTGCATTGGGCGCAACTACGCAGAACACGCGAAAGAACTGAACAACCCAATCCCTGATGAGCCTGTGTTGTTTTTGAAACCGTCAACGGCCTTGGTCAGTGCCGATGTTCCTTTGTTACTTCGTGAACAGTTAGCCCCTATTCACTATGAAGCGGAATTGTCGATTCTCATCGGGAAACCGCTGACGAAGGCTACCGCTGAGCAGGCGGAAGATGCCATTGTAGGCATTGGCGTTGCTCTCGATTTAACGCGGCGAGAAGCACAGAGTGAACTGAAAGCCAAAGGACTGCCATGGGAGTTGGCAAAAGCGTTTGATGGTAGTTGCGTACAAAGCCCTTTCGTACCGTATGAGCACGATCTCGCGGCCACGGAGTATGGGTTAGACATCAATGGTGAAGCGCGTCAGCGCGGGGATACCGCCTTAATGATCACGCCAGTGCTGACTCTGCTCAGCCATGTGAGTCAGTACTTCACCTTACTACCGGGAGATATCGTGTTAACAGGCACGCCAAAAGGCGTTGGTCAGCTCAATGATGGTGATGTGCTGACCTTAACC
>JBELME010000235.1:0-6837 GCA_042096095.1 Enterovibrio sp. | reverse complement strand
GGGTAAAAATGCCAATATTAAAGGTCGAATGGCACACATCGCTGCTGTTTATGACCACCAGTTCCCTGAGGGTGACGAGCATGCTGCCGTCACGCGCGAGCAATTTGATGCGCTTGTGACGTCTCTAGAAGACGCTGATTGGATGGTACATACCGAGCATGAAATTACGCGTAAAGTGCGTGTACTGTCTGACGGTCAACATTCTTTCGCTGTGTGTGCCAAAGCGTTGGCTGCAAGCTTTAACGAAGCGGGTGAGTTGACCAAACCGTTGAGCTTGTATGTGCGTGGGCAAGAAGCGGGTTTTGTTGAACTGCTGCTTTCACATGGTTTGTTAGCGACGAAAGTGACAGATTACAAATCCATTGTGAAATACCACGGCGAATACAAAATCTGGCCAAACAATCGTGCAACGAGCTTGGTGGTGTTGCCAGAAAGCTTAAAGCCTGCCAGTTAATGAAAAGCTTCTGCATCTATGGGGGGCGTGAAGGACGAATGTCTTTCGCGCCACTTTTTTTTGCGAGCGCAAAGGCCATTCCACGGAAGATAAAGAGATGCGCAGGCATCATGGCGAACCAATAAAGCAGCCCTCTAAACCCGGCTGGGTGCCACCACGCACAAATTTCGAGCGTCCGGTAATCACCGTGTTCTTCGATAGAAAATTCCAACCTGCCGAGCCCTGGTGCCTTCATGCCAAACAGAAGTGAGAGGAAACGGTTCTCTTCACATTGAATGACTTTCCAACTGTCAATGTAATCACCAGCTGACAATGTCTCGCCGTCTGGTCGTCGCTTTTTCAGCGCGTCACCCCCTATGGCAGCGTCCATGTAAGCGCGGGTTGTCCAAAGGGCGTTGCCAAAGAAATAGCCTTCATCGCCGCCTACTTTTTGAATCATCGCCCAAAGTGACGCCGTTGTTGCATCCGTGTCGATGCGATATCCGGCTTTTTTCGGGTAGTACCCATAGCTTTTATGCCAGCGCGCCAAAGCGTCTGGGTCATACCCCCAGATGTCGTTTTTCACCACATCACTTTCTTGTGCCAGCGCGGATTCAACGGCGTGTTCGAACGTAATGTCAGGTAAGGGCATTATCTGCGAGAGTGGGGATGCCCCAGATGTGTTTCGGTTAGTAGGAATCAAATCATGGTTGAGGCCTTGAATTAACGCTCGCGCAATGGGTTTTGGCACTGAAGTCACGAGCGATAGCCAGGCCGCAGAAATGCGCGGTGTCAACCAAGGCATTTTGATGATCCAAATACGTTTGTTGATGACGCGAGCAAAGCGCCGCATTTGTCCCTCATAGCTAATCGCTTCAGGCCCGGAGACATCAAAGACCGGAGAACCTTCAAGGGGGAATGAAATAAGGCGGGAGAGATACTCCAGCATGGTTTCCAGCGCAATCGGACAAGATTTCGAGGTGACCGATGCGGGCGTGGTGATCACTGGAATGTTCATAACAATGTCACGCATCACTTCAAATGCTGCAGAACCTGATCCGACAATAATACCAGCACGTACTTCGACAACTTGCTTGTCGGATTCTCGCAAAATGTTACCTGTTGCTTTTCTCGCGGATAAATGCAACGACTCTTCGCCTTCAGGCTGTGTGGCGCCAAGGTAAATCACACGCGAGACAGGACTTTTATTTAGTTCATGAGAGACATGGCCGGCGATATCGAGCTCGTATTGGTAAAAGTCGTTGCCCGATGCCATGCCATGCACAAGGTAGAACACCGTAGAAATGTCATGGAGGAGGGGTTGTAAGTTGCCTTCGTCTTTAAGGTTCAGCGTGGTGAGTTCGACATTTGGGTGGGCGTGCCAAGGCTGCTTCTGAAGTTTAGACAGCGAGCGCCCCGTGGCGGTGACATGACACCCCATGCCGAGCAACTTAGGAACAAGGTGGCTGCCTATATACCCGGTGGCACCAATGACTAATACCTTATGATCTTCCATATTATGCCGCCTATAACTGATCCAAATGTATCTACTCTAACGACCTGAATCCTGAATATGCAGGCTAACTGGGTATCACCCAATGCGTATTAGTGGAAACTGCATTGGGCGTTTGCTTGAGTCGAAATGATTGACGAATCGCGTTCTGTTTGTTGATAAATATTAAAGTGATTGTATATAAAGCCAAGGGAAGTGATGCATTGATGAGAGATAGTGGCATATCTCGCCAGAACTTCCTGTCATTTATCGGGTTTGGGCTAGAAAAGCATACAATAAGTGTTGATATTAAGACATGTTCGTCGAGACAAATTACGCTTACGTGTAGTCTTATCGTCAGCGGCTTACGTAAAGATTACGTCAATTTTTATTTCGAGCCCTGTAAAAATGTGCGCTTGATTCAAATATCTTTCTTGGCGTTCAATATTGCTGTAAATTGCTTCTCCAGCCGAGGAAGACGAACTGAATTGGCGAGTGCGTTGAATCTTGAGAGGGTAAATGATGTTAGAACTGATGGGGCTTTGCAAAGGTTACGTCGATGGGGGAGAGTTTCACCCTGTCTTGCAAGGTGCAGAACTAACATTAACGAAAAGTGACCAAGTTGCCTTGATGGGCGAGAGTGGTTCAGGCAAAAGTACATTGCTGAACCTGATTGGTGGTCTTGACAACCCGGACTCTGGAGAAATCTGGATCGATGGTACGGCACTTCACACGTTGGCAGAGCGCGAACGCACGCGTTTTCGCCGTCACTCCATCGGCATGGTATTCCAACAGTTTAATCTCCTTCCTACACTGACAGTCGCCGACAATATTCGTTTCTGCCGCCAGCTCAAAGGGCTTTATGAAGATGAAAGCCTATGGCGACAGATCATGTCGGCGCTTGATCTTATGCCCTTGTTAGGCCGATACCCTGAAGAAATCTCTGGCGGGCAACAGCAGCGCGCAGCCATTGCACGTGCGCTCTACATGGAGCCGAAAATCTTATTGGCCGATGAACCTACGGGTAGCCTCGATGAGCGCAATGCTGATGCGGTCATGCGCCTGCTGACGACGCTAACAACAGCGTTGGATTGTTCTTTGCTGGTGGTGACACACAGTGAAAAAGTGGCTGATTACTTAGGCCATTGTGTGTCGTTGCAAGGGGGCGTACTTAATGTCCGTGCCCGTCGCTAAAGCCCTTTTCGGTCACTATCGCCGACATCCGTTTCAAGTTTTGTTGGTTTGGCTCGGCCTGACCTTAGGCGTAGCGCTCTTGGTTGGCGTAATGTCGATCAACCAACATGCACAAGACAGTTACCAAAAGGGTGCAAACCTTTTTACCAACCCTTTCCCATATGTACTCCATCACCGTGAGCGCGGCGCACGCATCGACGAATCAACGTACATTTCGATGCGTCGTAACGGCTACAACCAATGTGTGCCTATCGATTTGTTCCGCACACGCACTGATGATGGTCGCGACATTCAATTAATGGGTGTCGATACAGTGGCCATGTTTGCCTTTAATGCTGCAAACCCTGGATCTCAATATCAAGAAGAAAGGCCTTTCGCTAATGGCTATGGCACACAATGGGTGAGTGCAGAACTTGCAAACCATTTTGGCTGGCGAGAAGGCCAAACGCTTACGTTGGAAGACGGTCAACAAATTGGTCCTCTCAAACTGCTTGATGGTTCTCGCATTGGAGCGGGAACGCGTTTGTTTGGTGATATGTCTGTGATTCGTAGTTTGTCTGACCATGATGGCTTTGCGCTGGTCTATTGTGGCGAATTGAGTAAGGAGGACCGCGAAGCATTGCGTAGCGACTTACCTTCTACTGTGACGTTGTCACGCACCGAGACCGCACAGCTTGGGCCACTCACGCGCGCATTCCACTTAAACTTGTTTGCGATGGGCATGCTGGCATTCGTCGTTGGTTTGTTCATTTTCTACCAAGCGATTTCCTTGTCTATGGCCCAGCGTCAGCCACTCGTCGGCATCATGCGTGAGCTGGGCGTAGGCCGTAAATCGTTGGCCGTTGTTGTCTCCATCGAAATGCTTGTTTGGCTTTTGCTCGGTTTGGTCGGGGGCAATGTGACGGGTTTACTGTTGGCACAAAAGCTGATGCCAACGGTGGCGACTACCTTGAGTGACCTTTATGGCGCAAACGTTGATTTAACCCTGCAGTGGCAATGGGAGTGGGGGCTTTATAGTTTCTTACTTGGTGTGTGTGGGTTTCTTCTTGCTTCAGGTTGGCCGCTCTATAGATTGCTGACAACACCACCTGCGCGTTTGTCTAAACGCATGTCCTTGGTTCGCTTCTCAGGCCGTGAGTTCAGCTGGCAAGCATTGGTGGCATCTATCTTCTTACTTGTCGCCATGTTGGTTTACATCGCACCACAAAGTCAGGCGCAAGGCTTCACCTTGATCGCGCTGATTCTGATCGGTGGCGGCTTGCTGTTGCCATTCATGATGTGGAAAGTGTTTTTGCTGGTGTCAGATCGTGTGAAATCCGCCCGTATGCGTTGGTTCTTGTCGGATGCGTCAGCCAGCTTGACCTATCGTGGCATCGCCGCAATGGCATTTATGATGGCCATCGCGACAAACATCGGCATGGAAACCATGGTCGGGAGTTTCAGAACAACCACGGAAGGATGGCTGCAACAGCGCCTAGCTGCAGATATTTATATCCGTCCGGATAAGGAAATTGCTGCCGATCTCTCTGCTTGGCTAGAAGAGCAAGACGGTGTGCAACAAAGTTTGGTGCAATGGCGCAATGACATTGAGACCGCGCAGGGAACCATTGAGGTTTACACCATAGGCACTAGCCGTGAAGAGCGTGAAGCACTCGCGCTGAAAGTGACCATGCCGGATTACTGGAGCTATCTGCACCGCGATAACAACATGTTGATTAGCGAGTCACTGGCGCTCAAGTTTGATTTACAACCGGGTGAAACCATCAATTTGCCCGAGCCATTTGGCGCTTCGTGGAAAGTTGCAGGTGTCTATTTTGACTATGGGAACCCGTATAGCCAGGTCATGATTTCGAATCGCTCCGATTTAATTCATTGGATGCAAGCGCAGGGTAGCGTTGGTGTGGCAGCCTTGTTGGAAGAAGGCATGAATGACGAGCAATTGGTGTCCCGACTTCGTGATGAATTCGGACTACAAGAAACGCAAGTGAGTAATCAGCGTGACATTCTTGACCGTGCAATGCGCATCTTCGACCGAACTTTCTTGGTGACGGACACTTTGTGTACGCTGACGCTGATCATTGCAATATGTGGGCTATTTTTCTCCACCTTAGCGACTGAGTTATCGCGTCAGCGTCAGTATGCGTTACTGCGTTATATGGGTATTTCAGGCCGGGAGTTGGCATTTCTGGGAGGCGGGCAGTTGATGATGATTGGCTTGTTCTCAGCCTTGTTTGCCTTGCCTCTGGGGTTGTTGATTGCTGAGGTGCTGATCAATATTGTGTTGAAATACTCTTTCGGTTGGACGATGTCTGTGTCCTATTTCCCCTTGAGTTACCTCATTACGCTCGGTGGTTCATTGCTTACACTCTTATTGGCCGGTTGTTGGCCCGTATGGCGCTTGATTAAACGTTCGGCTGTTTTGTCTTTGAGGGATGCACAATAATGCTTCGTTCAGATAAACCAACGTCGACGATGGTCAAAATCATTGGCTGGAGCGCGATTACGCTGCTGTGTTTTGTCGCGCTGTTTGGTTCTGTGTTGTTTCATCACTCAGCGCCTGAACGCGGTGCGGTGGAAATGTTATTGGCAAGCAGTGACGAAGGCTTCGACCAAGTGACGCCAAACAAAGCATTGGTGTTTCCTGATGACTATGGCGTTCATGACCGTTTTCGTCAGGAGTGGTGGTACATCACGGCGAACCTATCGGATAAGAATGGCCAGCAATACGGTGTGCAGTGGACGCTGTTTCGCAGTGCCATGTCGCCAGAGAGAAAAGAAGGCTGGGACGACAACCATATCTACATGGCTCACTTTGTTGTGACATCCGCCAACGAAACGTATTCGGCGGAACGCTTTGCCCGCTCGGGCATCGGTCAAGCTGGCGTGACGTTGTCACCTTTTGAGGCGTGGATAGATAACTGGAGTTGGTCGTCCAAGGGGGATTTACCGTTTCCAGCATTACTGACGGCACAGCATCAAAATGTGGGCATTGATTTGAACATGACGGCGAAGAAGCCGGAGATCTTGCAAGGCCAACAAGGCTATAGCCAAAAACATGCATCTGAAAATGTCGCCTCTTATTACTTTAGTGTGCCACGCATAGAGATGTCGGGAACGCTGACCATTGACGGTCAATCCATCGATGTGTCTGGTCTTGGCTGGATGGACAGAGAGTGGAGCACAAAAGCCCTAAGCGACGATCAGCGAGGCTGGGATTGGTTTTCTCTGCAGCTCAATGACGGTCGTTCATTGATGTTAGCGCAAGTGCGCAGTGAGGCTGGCCCACATCGATTTGGTGCGTTGATTAATGAAGACGGTAAATCGCGTACGTTGGCATCAGAAGAGATCGCTATGATGCCGACATCGTTTTCGAAGATGGGCGAGGGGCGTTACATTCCAACACAATGGCAGGTGTCTGTAGCCAGTGAGGACATCGCTTTGACCACAGAGCCGCTGAATCATGACAATTGGCTACCTTTCATGTTCCCTTACTGGGAAGGGCCGATTCAATTTGAAGGCTCGCATTCCGGGGTAGGTTTTATGGAAGCAACGGGCTACTGAACAGGCACTGCAAGCAGACACAAAAACGGAGGCAAAAGCCTCCGTTTTTTATGCCCCTTTTCCGCCTCAAAATATCAAGGAATCAATATACCGTTGCGAGGGCGCATGACGTCACAGGTTGATTAAACGAAATCAAACATGCTTGAATCAAGATCAG
>JBELME010000234.1:0-6891 GCA_042096095.1 Enterovibrio sp. | reverse complement strand
ACTTGGTCACCGACAGATACACCTTTATAGAAGCTCTTATTGCGTTGCTTCGGTGTGTCTTTCTTCGCGTTGGTTTTCTGCACTTTCTTCGCTTTGGTTGGTTTCTTCGCGAAGGTCTTCTTACGTTTCGGCGCAAGACCGGTAAATTTACCTTTCAGGCCTTCAAACGTTGCGAAGTTCATCTTCTTGTCGAGGAAGCCCTCAATGCTTTTGAAGCTCATCCAATCTTTAGGGCCAACAAAAGAAATGGCAGTACCTTTGTTACCTGCACGACCTGTACGGCCGATACGGTGAACGTATTCTTCCGCATGCTTAGGCATGTCGAAGTTGATCACGTGAGACACGTTTGAAATGTCCAGACCACGAGAAGCCACGTCTGTCGTTACCAACACCTTGTGCAGGCCACGTTCGAATTCGTTCATGATACGGTTACGTGCGGCTTGGTTCATGTCGCCACTGAGCGCAACGGCTTTAATACCACGGTCAGCAAACACAGTGGCAAGACGCTCGGTGTCTGCACGGGTTGCCGTGAATATCATCAACTGTTGGTATTCTTCTTCCTCGAAAACACGGTCAAGCAATGCTTGTTTGTGATCAAGGTGATCACACAGATAGAAACGTTGTTCGATATCTTTGTGTTCTTCATTGACATAACCAATGGCAACACGACGCGGTTCATTCAGCATGTCTGCTGCAATATCGTTCACTTGTTGGTGGTTAAGCGTTGCAGAGAACATCAGCGTTTGACGACGACGGTGCGATGCAGCGTCATTGATCGCTTTAAGCTGTGGCGCAAAACCCAAATCAAGCATACGGTCTGCTTCGTCAAGGATCAGCAGTTCCAACCCTTCGATGCTCAAGTGGCGGTGCTCTAGGTGGTCAGCAAGGCGACCTGGCGTTGCAACCACAAACATCGGATCTTTACGGAATTCTTTCGCTTGGTCGTTGAAGTTCTCACCACCAAGGATCAACACGCCTTTGTATTGCGTGCCCGCAAGCAGTTTGCGTAGTTCACCAAACACTTGTTTCGCCAACTCACGCGTTGGTGCAAGAATGACAACACGTGGATCGCGGCGACTTAGGGATTTCGTGCGCATAACGCGCTGAAGTGCTGGCAACAAGAATGCGAGTGTTTTGCCGGAGCCAGTTTTAGACGACGCGAGCAGATCTTTTCCTGCTGTGACAACAGGAATGGCAGCTGCTTGGATTTCAGTGGCTTCACTAAAACCCCAATGCTCAATTGTCTTGATAAGGCGTTTGTCTAAACCTAGGTCTTCAAATTGCAAGGTAGTACTCCAATGATTTCTTTTTATACAGGGAGTTATTGAGTTATCTATACCCGTCAACCCAAGGCGACTCCCATGGAAATTAGGCGCGAATACTACCATATTTCTGCAATATCACGCATTTTTTATTGTTCGTGATCACACTTTTATTGCTGTCTCACGAATCATTCTTCAAGAAACACATCTTTCAGCGTTAGCGTGAGCGTATTATCCGTTTTTTAGCCAGTAAGTTATTGCTCATGCCTAACCCAAAACAGCTTTACGCGTGGAAGCGCTTTACACTCGAAGAATCCACGCACACCTTGCCTAACGGTGTCGTCACCAACCATATTACCCTTGAGCATCCCGGTGCGGTGCTGATTTTACCGGTTGCAAATGATGGGAAACTGGTATTGCTCAAACAGTATCGCCCTTCTATTCGACGTTGGATCTATGAATTTCCTGCTGGTACGTTAGAGTCTTCAGAATCCCCAGCGTTCTGTGCCATGAGAGAGCTTGCAGAAGAAGCCAGTTTACAAGCAGAAGAATGGCATGCCATTGGCGAGTCATTGCCCGCCCCCGGGTTTTGCAATGAAACGCAGTACCTCTTCGTCGCAAAGCAACTGTCACCGTGCGAAGCGCAAATGGATGATGATGAAGTGATCGAAGTGGTACATTTCTCTGTTCAAGAGGTAGCGAGCATGATCGCCAGCAACCAGATTCAAGATAGCAAAACCATTGTGGCATTCTGTCGCGCGCAATTGCTTGGCTTGATCACATAGCCTAGGGTCAAAACAACCATCACATTGACATCCGACCAGTTGAGTTTATAGAGTGAATTGTATTCAACCGCCTCAAGGACGAAGGATGAAACAATCACTGAAACACGCAAACCGCATGCTCGCACTGTTTGGTTTCTTTAAAGTGCCACTGATTTGGTATTGCCGCCCCAAGATTCTGGTGTTGAATGAAGAACAAGTTCAAATAAAAATCCCTACCCGACGCCGAACCAAGAACCACCTCAACAGTATGTACTTTGGCACCCTTGCAATCGGTGCTGATGTAGCAGGTGGTTTTATGGCAATGAGCAAAGCAGAAGCGCGTGGCGAAAAAATCTCGCTGGCGTTCAAAGCGGTGACTGGAGAGTTTCTCAAACGGCCGGAAGCAGATGTTTTGTTTACCTGCGTTGACGGACGAGAAATCGATGAGATGCTCGATGAAACCATTTCGACCGGTAAGCGCGTTAATCGTCCCGTGAAAATCACGGCAACGTGCCCGTCAATCAGTGGTAATGAGCCGATGGCAATCTTTCATCTTACCCTCTCAGTGAAAGTGATCCCCGCGAAAAAAGCCCCCTAACCTTCAACAGAACATTGCAGTTGTCTCAAGATGGCTGCAATGCACTCCCACTTCCATGCCTACGCTTACCTTAACATCCTGTGATGGAACACATGGAAGCTTTGTCAAAACGCCATTCAATGTCATGCATTTGAATTAATGTTTGGACAAGTTTTTGCCCTTTTTTCCTTTTACTTATTAGACTTAAGAATTATGCGACTAAGGATAGGAGCGCGTTTTGATTAAAAAACTGGGCGACTTTTTAAAGCTCGACACGGCCCCCGGGATCCTCTTAATTGCCACGGCTTTCGCAGCCCTTATTATTGCGAACTCACCATTAGCTCCGTATTACTTAGCGTTACTTGATACACCCATCCACATTAAGATTGGTTCCCTTGATATCGAAAAAAACCTTCTCCTTTGGATTAATGATGGCCTAATGGCCATTTTCTTTCTGTTAATCGGCTTAGAGGTTAAACGAGAATTGATTCAAGGCGCACTCCGAACGCGCTCTCGAGCGATGTTCCCAGTGATTGCCGCGGTGGGTGGCATGGTGGTACCCGTTATCATTTTCGTCATGTTTAATTTTAACGACCCGAAGTCATTGGGTGGTTGGGCCATTCCTGCCGCCACCGACATTGCGTTCACACTTGGTGTGTTAGCATTGTTTGGTAAACAAACCCCCGTGAGTTTAAAAGTCTTCTTGCTTGCCCTTGCAGTGATTGATGACCTTGGTGCCGTTATCATCATTGCACTGTTCTTTAGCAGCGATCTGTCCATCATTTCACTGTCTGTCGCCGTCGTCGCCAGTGCAGCCTTGTTCTATATGAATGCGAAAGGCGTAGCACGACTCACCGGGTATTTGCTGGTCGGTGCCGTACTTTGGGTCGCGGTGTTGAAGTCTGGCGTACATGCAACGGTAGCGGGTGTCATCCTCGGATTTGCGGTACCACTTCGCATCAAGCATCACCGCGTCAGAAGTCCGCTTCGCTATTTAGAACACGGCATTCACCCATGGAGCAGTTTTGCTATTCTGCCTTTATTTGCCTTTGCGAACTCAGGCGTTCCGCTCGATGATTTCCGCGCAGATATGCTGCTCGAACCCTTGCCATTAGGCATCACCTTGGGTCTGCTGCTGGGTAAACCGCTAGGCATTAGCGCCGCCTGTTACCTTGCCATTAAAACGGGTGTTGCAAGCTTGCCCAAAGGCGTGCAATTCATGCATGTGGTCGCCGCATCCATCCTATGCGGTATAGGGTTTACCATGTCGATATTTATTACGACATTAGCCTTCCCAGGCGCTGACAACCATGCCTTAGTCGACTTATCACGCATAGCCATATTTATCGGTTCTATCCTCGCGGCAGTGATTGGCTACTTGGCATTAAAATACACCTTTGAGCAAAGCTCGCGTTCAAGCTCAGAGAAAGAAGGCACTGCTGATGAATCAACCTAACGTGCTATAACGCGCAGAATAAGACCCGCCGAAACAAACAACGCCAAGCACAGTGCTTGGCGTTTTCTGTTACACCTTCCCTGCCTTCTAAGCTGCATAGCGTTTGACCAGTATGCATGTTTGCAACTATTGAGCATATTCAAGTAAAAAACGGACAGGTTTTATCGATGCTTTTTAGTGCATTCAATTGATGATGCAACCCTAATTATATGGATCGATATCCGCTAAATTACTATCATTCTTAGATGGTTAAGACAAAAATCCTGTCAAGTTTGAGTCACATTAAAATTTCATCAAAACGTCATTGCTTGACTTTCTTGTAACCCGCACGAGATAAGCCTTCACATCATTAATCTACCGAGTTATCAACCATTTCTGTGGATAAAAATTTAGTTATCCACACGGAGTTAACCATTGTAAATATCTGATATTTAACATTTATTTTTCTATTTAACTTTCGTTGTTTTTTTAGCCGTTTTTTTGGATGTGACGATGAGCACCCTTTTAAAATGAAAATAGCCTGCATGATGCAGGCTATTTTCCCGTAAAAACGCGGATCATACAGGATGATATTTTATACGGTAAAAGAGACGGTAAAGCACAGGCACAACGATCAATGTCAGGACGGTCGCAAAGCCCAGACCAAACATGATGGTGACAGCCATCGGCTTAAAGAAAACATCGGGTAGCAAAGGAATCATCCCCAGCACGGTGGTGATTGCTGCCATGCAGACGGGTCGTACACGACTAACAGCGGCATCCACAATCGCGTTGAGTTCATCTTTCCCACTCTCCATCTCGATGTTGATTTGGTCAATCAGCACTATCCCATTTTTTATCAGCATACCTGACAAGCTCAAGAAGCCGAGTAATGCCATAAAACCAAATGGCGTATTCAGCAGCAATAAACCTGTTGTCACACCGATAATGGCTAGTGGCACTGTCAGCCACACAATTAGCGAATCTTTCACTGAATTAAACAAGAACACGGTCACCAAGAACATGAAGAGGTAGCCCAGCGGCATAGTGGTGAACAAGCTAGCTTGCGCATCGCCAGACGATTCATATTCTCCGCCCCACTCTATGCTGTAGCCTTTTGGCAACTCGATGGCTTCAACCAAAGGTTGAATACGTTTTTGCAGGGTCGCCGCAGTCACATCTTTCAATGGGTCAGGGTCGGCAAACACGGTCAACGTACGTTTGCGGTTCTCGCGCACCACGAGCGGATCTTCCCAAATCACGTCATAGCCAAGAATCACTTGTTGCAAAGGAATGTAATCATTCAGCACAGGGCTCCAGATTTTCATGCCTTCAATGGTTTTCACGTCCACACGTTCTTGTTCAGGCAAGCGGGTAACGATGGGCATCAATGTCGTGCCATCTCGATAAATACCTACGTTGAGACCGGAGAACGCCATCATAAGAAGCTCATCCACATCCGCTTTGGTGATCCCGTAGCGGCGCGCCTGACTTTCGTTGAATTGCGGCTCGAGGATCTTGGTGCGCTCTCGCCAATCATGACGAACGTTCACTGCATCTGGGTCGCTATTGAGAATATCGGTCACTTCGGCTGCAATTGAGCGAAGTACCGTCGGGTCAGAACCCAGAATGCGCGTTTCAATCTTCGAACCTGAGGCTGGGCCTAATTCAATGCGCTTCAATTTATATTGAAGGCCAGGGAAGCCCTGATCAAGGTGGTCACGCACCGCCGCCATCGACGGCAACACAGATTCATAGTCCTTCACGCGGATAATGATTTCACCGTACGCGGAGTAACTTTTCTCCGGCGCATACGTCAGCATAAAGCGCTGCACACCTTTACCTGCACTGGTAGACACATGCTCTACATTTGGCTGCGTTTGAACCCAAGCACCGATCTCAATCAGGTTTTCCTCCGTTGCACGAATATCAGTGCCTTCTGGCATCCAGATATCCACCATGTAAATTGGCGTTGTTGATGAAGGGAAGAAAGACTGCTTTAGCAAAGTGAACCCATAAAGGCTTCCAGCGAGAGCGGCAACCAACACAACAATGGTGACACCCGTGCGGTGCATACACATACCTAGGAACTTACGGTATAGCACGAACAACATACCGTTGTAGGGATCAGCTTCTTCTTCGCCTTCGACTTGTAATTCTTCTTTAAAGAACATGCTGGCAAAAAATGGCGTCAGCGTGATGGCAGTGAACCAGCTCAACATCAGTGAAATAAGCAGCACTTGGAACAAGGTGCCACAATATTCGCCGGTGGCATCGGCAGACAAACCGATAGGCGCAAAAGCGGTGACAGAAATGACCGTAGCCCCCAGCAACGGCCACTTGGTTTGGGTCACAATGTCTGACGCGGCCTCCGTCCGGGTTCTCCCTTTCTTGAGGCCGATCAGTATCCCTTCTACCACCACGATGGCGTTATCCACTAGCATCCCCAATGCGATAACCAACGCCCCCAAAGAGATACGTTGCAGATCGATGGCGAAGTACTGCATGAAGATAAAGGTGCCGAGCACGGTCAGCAGCAATATCAAACCGATCAATAAGCCTGAACGCAGGCCCATGAAACAAAGAAGAACGATGATCACGATGGCGACAGCTTGGCCCAAGCTCACCACAAAACCTTGTACCGAGGTATCCACCTCCGTTGGTTGGGCATACACCACACCAATCTCGATACCAATCGGTTGGTTTTCTTTTAACTCGGCAAGTCGGCGATCGACGCGTTTACCCACTTCGACCACGTTAACGCCTTGAGAAAACGACACACCGAGGTGCAACGCTTCGCTGCCGTTGTAGGACAACAGGTTGCTCGGTACTTCCTGATAGCCAGATCGGAAG
>JBELME010000233.1:0-6899 GCA_042096095.1 Enterovibrio sp. | reverse complement strand
AGTATTGATTTGTTTATTGGTAAATAATGAATTAAATAATATTCATATACTTATATGTCTGAAAATATAGGTGTAAAAAAGTCCTGAGTTTGATTTCTTATCAGGGCGAGAGGGGTGAAATAGCGAGAATATATTTGATATGGCCTTTTTTTCGACCGTAATTTAGACGCTTTGCTTACTCAAAATTCAGTATTTTAGCGTGATTTTTGCATAAAAATTCTGATGACTCTTTCTGTTATGTCTTGCTTTGTGAGCAATAAGTGCATGACGACTTAGCTATACTCGCTAGATTCCTTTCTGATGAGTTGCCTTCTTTGACATTACGCCATCAAATTTTGAATCGCCTTTTGTCAAGCTGGCGATACCTTCGCCACTTTCTGGTTGCTGCGGCCGTTTTCTTTAACGGCCTACTTATTCTGCGCTCTGTATGGGGGCAGCCGATTGATCTTATCGAACTGTTCAACATCAAGAGCTTCACCAACATCAATTGGGCGGATGCCGTTAATGGCCCGTGGTTGCTGCTCGGTGTATTCCTCATGTTCAATGCGATCGGTTTGCTTTACCGAGCCCGCATTGCTTGGGCTGTTAGCATCATTTTGCTGGCCATTGTGTTTACCTTTACATGGCATTTTTTTCCGCAATTGACACGGCATTTGTACTGGAGCGGTGGCGCTATTTTACTCTTGATGGTGATGGGGAAAGATTTCAATCACTCCAGTGCTACCGCAGGGGGAATTGCCTCTTTTATCAGTTTTGCTGTGTTGTTGTTTTATGCCACTTATGGGGCGCTGTATTTCGGTGCAGGTTTTCAACCTGTCATCCATGATTTGATGACGGCGTTTTACTTCGCCATGGTCACCATGACCACCGTGGGTTATGGCGACATTATTCCTCACAGTGAGCCTGCGCGGCTGTTTACCATTTCCGTCATCATTGCGGGTATTACCGTGTTTGCCACTTCTGTGACCACGGTGTTTGGACCTGTGATCCGTGGTGGTTTGAATAAGCTTGTGAAAGGAGTTCAAAAACCCATGAATCGAAAGAACCACTTCATTGTTTGCGGCACATCAGTACTGGCGACCAGTACCATTGCTCAGTTGAAAAAGCGTGGATTCGATGTGACGGTCCTGACCTCGGAGGATGAGGAAAAATTCCCCGCCATTGAACAGCGTATTGGTAGCAAACTGGATATTCTTTCTGGTGACACAACCGACAATACCTTGCTGAAAGAGGCCGGTGCAGAACAATGCAAAGCCGTGCTCGCCCTAACGGCTGATGATGCAACGAATGCGTTTATCGTGCTGTCAGTGAAAGAACTGTCTGCAGACATCAAAACCGTGATTGCGGTAAATGATGCGAAAAACCTCAACAAAGTGAAGCAAGTGAAAGCAGATGTGCTCTTATCGCCACAACTGTTTGGCAGTGTGGTACTGGCGAGTGTGTTATCGGGTGAGCCGCTCAGTCATGATGATCTACTGAATATGCTGCTCACCTCTGGGGATGGGTTGTTTGATAAATCGGAAGGGTGATTGCGATACGCCTTAAACACAAAATCATCGAGAGCAAACGGAGGGCTCAGAGTTTGTTTTGTTGTATCAAGGTGCTTAACCGAAGCACCAGATCCGCCACATTGGTGGCTTCAAACTTTTTCATCATGTTGCCGCGATGCACTTCAATCGTCCGGAGTGAAACGCACAGCGTCGTCGACATTTGTTGGTTGGTTTGACCTTTCAATACCAGCTTTAGCACGTCTTTTTCACGTTCTGTTAAGTTGTCATATCGGTTCTCTATCGATACATCTTCTGCTCGTTTAAACGAGTAGGCGAGGGCTTTTTGAATGGCCTGAACCAATGGCTCGCCATCGACCGGTTTCTGGAAGAAATCAACCGCCCCATCTTTAAGCGCATCGACTGCCATCGGCACATCGCCATGCCCTGTCAGGAAAATCACGGCCAATGGGCTGCGTGCTTCAATCAACAACGCGTGCACATCTTGCCCGCGCATTTCTGGCATGCGGCTATCTAAAATCACGCAACCGGGTTGTGAAATATCAATGCCCTCTAAAAAGGCTTTGCCCGAATCAAAATCCCGCAGTTGCAAATCAAAGCTTTCCAGCATGAAAACGAGGGAGTCGCGAACAGGTTCTTCGTCATCAACGACATAAACGGGGCCGAGTTGTGTATTCATTTATTCCTGACTCCTTGTCACCGGAATGACCATGGTGACCTGACAGCCGCGTGGGCGGCTTGGTTGGATCATAAATTGACCGTGATGCGCCTCGATGACGTCGCGACAAATGGGCAAGCCAAGGCCTAAGCCATCGTTTTTAGTGGTGTAGAAGGCCTGCTGCACTTCTGCTTCGCTGGCCTCTAGGCCGATGCCGTTGTCTTCCACATTGATGACAATTTCATTGGTGCCATACAGCAATTCCACTTGCACTATCGGGATGACTTCCACATCCATCGACGCAATACAGGCTTCCTTGGCATTTTTCAGGAGGTTCAACATGACTTGCTGCATGCCGATGACGTCAAATTCCCCTTTGAAGGGGTCGCCATCGACGCTCAATCGCAGGCCAATGTTCAGCGCTTGGAAATCGTATTCCACAAGCTGAATCGAATCGCTGATGAAATCGACGGGACGACAGACAACGCGTTCCGTTGGTGTGCGTTTTATCAAACCGCGAAGACGTTGAATAATGTCGCTGGCCGCGCCGACTTGTTGTTGGATTTTTCCAAGGATAGGCGTCAGATCTTTCGGGTCCATCCCCAGTGCAAGGCGGCGCTGTACACCTTCGGAATAGTTTTTGATGGAACTCAGTGGCTGGTTGATTTCATGCGCAATACTGCTCCCAAGCTCGCCGACGATCATGGTGCGTTGCACGTGTTCCAATACCGCGTTTTTCTCTTTTAGCGCAAACAGCGTGCGTTCAAGTTCTTGTTTGCTGCGTTTGAAATGGTATTCGACCCATAGGTGATAAACGTTCAGCAAAATCAAAATCAGCACGGTCGAGAAGGCAAGGAATTCGTTACGGTCGAGCCATTTGTAAAAACTCTCCTGCCACGTTTGCTGCAAGGGGTGCATGTCGAGATGTTTGAAGACGTTATCTACATCCACAGGGCTCTCTGGCAGCGTCCAGCCAATGTTGTTTGCCGCTATTGCTGCAGGGGCATTTTCGGGCATCGTAAGCAGGGCTTGAGTAACTTTCTTGCCGATTTCATTGGTCGCGCGATCGGTTTTGGTGAGGGTCCAATTTGGATAGAGCGGGGTGCTGACGCCGCACACGGAGCCATCAGGATACTGCACATCCAATACGCGCACGTTGGAGGTGTCCACCAACCCTTCCTTGGCCATGTTTTCTAAGGTACATGCGGGGACAACTGCAACATCAATGTTGTTGTCGAGCACGTCGTAAATCAGTTGGTCCGTTGGTGGCCCTGTGAATTTGATTTTTTTGTAGAAAGACGCGTTGAAATAGTCGAGTTTTTCTAGCTCGTAGCGAAGCGCAATGAAACCACCAAACGCTTTTTCAGAGACTGCTGCCACGCGCGCTTGTTTGATGTCTTTGAGTGACGTGAAGTGGGAGTTTTCTCTCACGACGACCACTGATGCGATGGATCGACTGGTTTTCTTGCTGTACCCCGTTTCCTGAGTCGCTAACCAATTGAGTTGATGTTGGCGCGCAATCTTGGTGGCTTGTCCGGGGCTCGTGAGCAAGAAGTCGAGCTGATTGTGCCTAAACGCGTCGTCAAGTTCATCGAAATCATACGGGTGTAGCTCAAACGTGACTCCGGGAATTTCTTTTTCAAGCCAATCAAGGGTAGGCCGCCAAGAAGAGATGGCATGCGCGTCGCCACGCAATGCTAGCACACCCACATCGTAATGCTGAACGATGCGAGCTTCCGCTTTACAACTGCAAAGACAGCACACACTGACGAGGAACATCGCGAGCGCTTTAATGCAGAAAAACGGCGAGCTACGTAATAGATAGTTGTTCAATGAGAGGTCACTGTGATGGGAAGCTTTTCGCCGCGCATCTTACCCTATATACCCATACTTTCGTTGTTGTTTTAGATCAAACTACTGACATTATTGTGGTTTACCACAATATCCCACCGATCATTCTTAAATCACAATTCGTACCACAAGCCCAGAGGGGCGACGATATGTTGATTTCCCGCGGTACGCGCGGGGAAAAATCGTTAAGAACGTAAAGCATGATGCTTACAACAGACTGGCACCAACAATGAAAAATAAAGCCCGTCATTCAATAGCGTCATGCCCGACAACAGATTTCATTCTGCTCAGTGATGAGCGAATCACTTTATAAACAATCTTGGGATAATCACGATGAAAAAATCGACGGTAGCAGTGGGTGTTTTCGCGGCGCTGATAGCGTGTGGCTATGTCGCTTACACCTCTATGTTTGGTGCTGAGGCGGTTCAAGTCAGCAACCATATTCTGCAAGAGAAATTTGCCGAATATGCCAATCCAGAAGCGTTTGTGTCTGCGCAAGACTTGAAAGCCCTGATGGAAAGCGATGACAACCTTGTTGTTATCGGTGCGTTGAATCCAATGAAGCCTGATGCGCCTATCGCGGGTTCTTTCACCATGTGGCGTAACGATTATTCTGCCGCAAAAGACGTGTATGGCTATGACGGTATGCGTAATTCTGTGGAAGACATGGAAGCGCTACTTAGCAAATTCGGCGCAACGCCTGAATCTACCATCGTGGTTTACGCAGCCAATGCTCACCACGATGCTGCTCGCCTTTTGTGGCAAATTGAAAACCTCGGTCACCAAAACGTTCGCTACCTTGATGGCGGCTTAAACGCGTGGATTGGTGAGGGTTTCAGCACAGGTGATGCGAACCCAACCGTGAAGGCGACATCATACAAAGCGCCACAACCTGAAGCAGAAACCAGCGGTTTAGCCACCATGGAAATGGTACTAAACGCGCAATCGGCGAAAGATTGGGTGATTTTGGATACCCGTGGCCAAGAAGAGTTTGACGGTACAACGACAGTGGGTGGCGCTTACGGCCCAGGGACGATTCCTGGCAGCGTACACATCAACTGGACCAAAGCACTAAACGAAGACAGCACGCTGAAATCAGCGGAAGAGCTGCAAGCGCTTTACGGCAACATCATTAAAGGCAAGAAAGTCATTGCTTATTGCCAGTCTGGCGTTCGCTCTGCACACACCATGATGGTGCTTGAAGAAGTGCTGGGTGCAGAAGGCGTCTACAACTACGACGGCTCTTGGATTGAATACAGCTTTGCACACTACGAGCAGAATCGTGCTGACGTGAAAGTGCAAAGCGGCACCAAGAGTTAATCAACGCCACATACGTACGTAATTAACCAAGACTGGAATCATAAAAATAATGAGCAATGTAATTTTTAGTCAAAAGCTATACGACGCGGCGCAGAACGTGGTTGATGGCTGTATGGGTGATGCGGATCCTGCGTGTCAGACCGCATGCCCAATGCACACCGATGTGAAGCAATACGTTCGCCTTGCGGGTGAAGGTAAATACCAAGAAGCGCTAGACACCATTCGCGGCAAACTGTTTTTGCCACAAACCTTGGGCCGCATTTGTGCACACCCATGTGAAGCGGCGTGTCGTCGTAATACCGAATACGGTCAAGCGATCAGCGTGGCGGGCATCAAACGCTTCGTCGCTGAGAAGATGGACAACAAAGAAAACTGGGATCTGGCGATCTTAAATCCAACGGGCAAACACGTCGCCATCGTGGGCGCGGGCCCTGCGGGTGCACAAGCGGCGATCGAACTTCGTCGTAAAGGCCACGACGTGACCATCTATGAAAAATTGGATGTGTACGGCGGCATGATGCGTGTGGGTATTCCTGAATACCGCTTGCCACGCAACGTGATTGATTTCGAATTTAGTTACCTAGAGATGCTGGGTATCACGACCAAGTTTGGCGTTGAAATCGGCAAAGACATCAGCTTTGAGGACCTTCGCAATACACACGATGCAGTGGTGCTTGCACACGGTGCGCATGTCGGTTCAATCATTCCGCTACCGGGTCACAAAGCGGAAGGCGTGTTCTCTGCGGTTGAGTACCTGAAAGAAATTTCTGAAACCCGTGCGTTCCCGCGTGCTGGTAAGCGTGTGATGGTGATTGGTGGCGGCGACGTAGCGATGGACTGTGCACGTTCTTCATGGCGCATCGGTGCAGATGAAGTGCACCAGTGTTCGCTTGAAGCCATGGAAAACCTACCAGCAAGCCATGTTGAAATTGAAGAGTCGTTGGAAGAAGGCGTGGCATTCAACGCAGGTTGGGGCCCAATCTCGATCGAAGAAAAAGACGGTAAAGTCTTCTCTATTACGCTAAAACGCGTGATCTCGATTCTTGATGAAACCGGTAACTTCGCACCAAGTTATGCGGATGATACTCGCACAATCGAAGTAGATACCGTGGTCTTCGCGACAGGTCAGGTTGTTGCTGACATCACTGGTGGCGCGCTAGAAACTGGCCGCGGTGGTCGTTACGTTGTCGACAAGAACACGTTGGCGTCTTCGGTTAACGGCGTTTACGTGGCCGGCGATGCGTGTGGCGGTAACATCGTGATTGAAGCCATGGCACTTGGTCGCAAAGCAGCGATGAGCATTGAGCGTCAATTAGCGGGTCGACCTTTGGAAGAAGGCCGTGATTTCCAAGAAGAATACAGCTACCCATCGCGTTTAGACATTCCTCTGCCAAAAGGCACAGTAGACGTGCCGCGTCTGCACGGCGAACTGCGCGATGCGAAAGAGCGTAAGCGCGACTTTGCTCAGGTTGATTATGGTTTCACGCAAGAGCAAGTGAAGCAAGAGTCAACGCGCTGCCTGCAGTGTACCTGCAAGCTGTGTATGAGCGAGTGCATCATGA
>JBELME010000232.1:0-6932 GCA_042096095.1 Enterovibrio sp. | reverse complement strand
ACAACCAAATCCCAGATATAGAACGCTCAGGCACAGCGTCTGATTTTTATACTCGAATACCGCACATCGAATTCAGGGAGTGAAGTATGAGTAAGATATCGATACTTCCTTTCATCTTCGTCAGTCTTGCCGCGTGTTCAGATGATCCCATCACTTTAACGTCTGACGCGTGTCCCTCTGAAAGCAACTATTCCCAAGCGTTTCTGAAAAGTGATTTCTATGCTGGCTGGAAACAGTTGCACAGCAATGGGCCAAAACATGCTAACTGCAAGGCCGCGATGCGTTATTTCTCTCGTGGCGTAAATCAAGGGTCCGTGTTTGAGCTCTCAGCGCTCTATCTCGATTATTGTGATGACGGTAGCCATATTTTACCGCTGGCCAACAGCAGCATTTACACTGGCGAAAAACAAGAGAATGGCATTGATTACGATGAATTCAAGTGGGTGCTTGATCTTGCACTTTGTAACAGCCCTATTGAACAATATGCCCTTGGCAACATGCTGATCAAAGGGTTCATTACCGACAAAGACATTCAAAAAGGCATTTATTTCCTTAGCCTCTCTGCCCACCAAGAATATGTCCACGCCCAAGTGTCACTGGCGCAAGCATTGGTTCATGAAGGTGAAACGGACGTTGCCGCACTTTGGCTGGAAAAAGCCAAAGTAAACGGAGCATATGTGTTTTCAACGAAGTAAGCGCCAATCGAACATTCATCGACGACTTGAGGTGGGAATTTGCATGAATTTACACTTTGTTCGCTACTCATTTTCATTCATCACACGTAAAGTTACTTTATTGATGCAATAAAACAGAGTGATAGATGCAAAACGATCTTCCCCTATTTTTGGCTGGCCCGATTCTTCGAAGAACCACTGCTAATGAAATTTGCCTGTGGGCGATCACATCGCGTCCTTTAGACGCAACCTTTCAGCTTTACGCATCTTCAGAAACCTCCCCGCTTTATACGTCGCCGTTCGCTGAACACCCGCGGGTTGAGCTTGGGGAGCATTGCCATGTCGTCATGGCGACCTTTACGGATACGCAAGCCTTTCCAACTAACGTGCCTCTCGAGTACGACATCATCGAGAGTGCGACGTCTTTGCTTCATGACGTTGAAGGGCTGTTCTATGACAACGAAACACGTCCTACCTTCGTCATTTCAACGCGCGCGGATTACATCGCACATGGTTCATGCCGTCACCCTCACCACCCTTGTGAAGATGCCCTTGTTGCTTTAGACAATAAAAACAATGCCCTTGATGCCAATGCGCGCGCTGATCTCCTCATCATGAGTGGTGATCAAATTTATGCTGATGACGTATGTGGGCCATTGATGCTAGCCATTCGTCAGACCATCACCTTGCTCGGTATGCGCGATCAAACCTTTGATGATGCACCGATATCAGCATGCAGCGACCTAGCCGATGCCTCAATGCTTTATCAACGCGATGCGCTGCTTCCTCGTTCAACCATCAATCATGGCCCATTCAAACGGCTTTTTAAGGCAGAGCCTGAGCCTGTTTTTAGCTCCCGCACCACCGACAATCACCTCATCAGTTTCAACGAGTTCATCGCGATGTACATGCTGGTGTGGTCGCCTTCCCTATGGGCATTTATCTCCTTGCCAGAAAATGATGAGTTTACGTCCTTGGCTACAGATGAGCGAAAACGCTGGGACGATGAAAAATCCGAACTCAAGATATTCTGCGCAGGACTTTCACAAATTCGGCGCCTGATGGCACACATTCCGACCTACATGATTTTTGATGATCATGACATCACAGACGACTTCAACCTGACCGTGGGTTGGGAACGCGCGATATACGAATCACCCTTTGCAAATGCCATTATCAATAACGGCATGCTGGGGTATTTCTTTTGTCAGGGTTGGGGGAATAATCCCGCGGCGTTTTCATCATCATTTTGGCAAACCATCACGCAGTTTACTGCAACGCCAAATAATGCACATTTGAGTGACATCATTGTTCTGTTTCAGCATTTTGAACAGTGGCATTACACCATTCCGACCTCTCCCAAAGTGGTCGTTATTGATACGCGCACGCGGCGTTGGCGCTCGGAGTCGAGCAATAACAAGCCGTCAGGCTTGATGGATTGGGAGTCCTTGATGGATTTTCAACAAGACGTGTTTAACAATGATGCCGTTGTTGTTGTCTCCCCCGCCCCCATGTTTGGTGTGAAGTTCATTGAAACCATGCAGCGCATCGTGACATTTTGCGGTCAGCCGCTTGCGACGGATTCCGAAAACTGGATGGCGCATCCGGGTTCCGCCAATGCCCTTTTGAACATTTTCAAACACCCCAAAACGCCAAAGAACTTCGTCATCCTGTCTGGCGATGTGCATTACTCATTCGCGTATGACATTCGCCTGCGTTTTCGTAAAGGCAGCCCGAGAATTTGGCAAATTACGTGCAGTGGATTTAGAAACCAATTTCCAGAGCCCTATTTGTCGATTTTCGAGTGGTTTGACCGCAAATTGTTTTGGCCTGAATCGCCCCTAAACGTATTTACGCGCCGCAAACGCATGCGAATCGAACGCCGATGCCCAGACAATGGCAGCAACCAATTTTTGCTTAATCGAAGTGCGATTGGTGAAGTTCACCTGCACGCTGATGGATCACCATCGCGCATTGGGTTGCTCACAGGCCGAGGGGAAGAAATCGCCTTTTTGCCAAGAGAAGACGAACAAGAAAGAGTGCCTACAGAGGCTGATCGTCAACACCCTTAAATCAGACAGCGCGTTGACGAGGAGGGTAATACATGAAATTACCGTGAATCGGCGAGGCAGGATTGACTTGATGTCGAGGCTGCGAAATACTCCGCAACCTTAATTTTTGCTACACGCTACAGGTGCCGATATGTCACGCCAACTGCAATACACTTATAAAGGCGAAACCAAAGTCATTACGTTTTCTTATCAACAGCACCGTTCTGCTCATGAAGCAGCGGCTGAAGCAGAAGGAATCGATTTAACTGACTTCCTGAAAATGGAGCTTCAGTTGGAAATGGTGGCAGATACCAAAGCAGTAAGAAACCACCGTGATAGCTACTTCAACAAGCTAGGCTTTGGCCGTATTCTTCTACTGAAAAAAGAAGCAGCATCTATCAAAGATAAACGCCAACCTTAATAAATATCGACATCTCCCCCTGAAACAACGCCATTATTTTATCAACCCAAGGTGCAGCCTCAACAAGAATCGAACCCACTGATATCTTGTTGAATCTGCATCTTGATGTTATTTGCGTTTATCGCGTTTCACTTTCAAGAAAATCTCTCCATCCCTTTTGCCAAATACTAGAATCCTTCTGATTTTCTCCCTATTCTCAGATTAGCGAAGTTATTTCCGCAGACCGAAACGGGTAGAACACGCCAAGGCAATATCGCCTAGCCCAAAGGGCATTGGCAGAATCTTTTAAAGTAGATGTTATGTTAGGCGAAAATCACGCACTGATGTTTGAGTTCCCAGAATACAAAGACAAAATCCATGATATGAAAATGGCTGACGACGTCTTCGGTGCAAAAGTTGATGAATACCACGATCTTGACCACAAGATCAGAGGCTTAGAATCTGGTAACGTGCCAACAGACGATGCGACATTCCGCAGTTTGAAGATGCGCCGCGGACAACTGAAAGACGAGATATACTCGCAATTCACTCAATAGTGAGTGTTTATCCTTGCACCATTTCCCGATAGATGGTGCAAGTTATTCCTCCAATCCCTTTGCTCTCTTCGCTGCTCCGTACGATTTCTGCGCTTGAACCAATGAAAAAGACGGCATCTCTATCTACGCTTAACGATCGTCATTCGATTTTCTATACAGTTGACTCAATAATGATACAAAGTTTGTGTAATGAGTTGGGTACGCTAGATAACCACAAGAACAATAAGTTCATTGCACCATTTATGCGCAAGGAAGTTCTACGAATGTCTAAATCTTTTTTCCGCCCGATTATTCTTGCCGCGCTGATTTTAATCAGTTTTTCTATTACTGCCGTTGAAAAAACTCGTTCATTTGAAAAAACCCTGAATGGCGTTCAATCGATTCTTTACTCGGTGCCAATAAAGGCCAGTGCTCTACTATCTGATCTTGAAAAAGTCGAGCTCAATGAGAACCAGCCGCTCCCGTTACTCGTTCGTTATTACCTACAAAAAGCGACGGTTGATATTCTACTCAATTCGCCGGAGCAAGCCGTTGTTGCAGCCAACCGCGGGATAGAACTAGCAAAAAGTGACCCACTGCTTAAAGCTGAGCTTTATCGCCTTGAACTGCTATTAAGCCAGGCTTTTATCATGCGCGGAGATGAAACCTCCGCCTTACAACAGCTCGATGCCCTGCTCGCTGATTCTGAAACCTTAAGCGACCCATCAGTAACTGCGGAAATCCTTCTGGTAAAAGGTCAAGCGTATAAAGCGCAAAACGAGTACGACGTTTCAATGGCCGCATTAATGAGCTCGCTTGATGCCGCCAAGGAAACGAACAATGACATGCTGATTGAGCGCATTGCATCAAACCTTGGTAGCGTGCTTGTGCAGCTCAACGGGTTCGATAAAGCCTCCGTGTTGCTTGACCAGTCATACCAATTCTTCCGCTCCAGAAAGATGTCATTTAACCAACTTTTGGTCAAACTCGACATGGCAGAGCTTGCGAGAAAGCAAGGTGATAACAAGAAAGCCCTGATCGAATACAAGCAGGCACTTCAAATCGCCCAAGTGTTAGGTGATGGTTCTCACCGCTTTCGCATTAACCTGCAAATTGCCGATCTCTTGCTACAAGCCGGTGACACCAAAAATATGATCCGCTACTTGCGCGCGACAGATAATCTGCGAGATCGTGAAACTATTCGTTACTACATCAGTAAATACAATCACCTCAAGGCGAATGAACAGTTACTTAATAACAACTTCCAAGCGGCCATTGAGCACGTCACGCCATTAATTGAAGACCAGAAGACCCTAAGCCGCCTCTATCGCACAGAGCTTGCGTTATACCTTGTCGCGTCCAAGGCCTATTTTGGCCTAGAAGATTATAAAAACGCCTATACCACCCTGCTCGATTACCAAGATCGTTTCTCCACATTCAGCTCAGATGAGCAAGTGAATAACCTTGAACGCCAACAAATGCTTTTCAACTTGGAAAAGCTAAAAGCTGAAAACCAGAACTTAAGCTGGAACAACGTGCTCCATACGCTTGAAATCAAGAACAGTGAACAGCAAGTTGAATACTTGAACGTTCTGGTGATCGCAGGCATCTGCGCCACCATATTGGCGAGTTTGGTTGCCTTTGGTATTAACCGTCGTCGCATTCGTTGGGGTGAAATCGCCAACACTGACAGTCTCACTGGCTTATTCAATCGTCGGTATTTCAACGCCCAGTTAGAGCGCCTGCAAAAAGACATGGTTTCGAGCAACACCGATGTCAGTTGTTTACTGCTTGATGTCGATTTCTTCAAGCGCGTCAACGACACCTACGGTCACCCTATCGGGGATAAAGTGTTGATCGGAGTGGCTGAAATGTTCCGCAATAACTTACGACGCGACGATATTTGTGCAAGGGTAGGCGGTGAAGAATTTATGTTGCTGCTGCCAAACAGCCAACTCGAAAAAGCGGCTGCCATCGCGGAAGATTTGAGGCTGCGCATTAGCGAGCTTTCTTTCCATAGCGAGCAAGGTGATCAATTCAGCGTGACGGCGAGTTTCGGCGTGCACCCGGTAAGCGCAAAGCAATCATTGTCTGAACTCTATAGCGACGTCGACAAACTGCTTTACCGAGCCAAACAGCATGGACGCAACCGTGTTGAGTTACCGGAACACCAAATGGATGGTGAAGCCACGACTCAGGCGGCAGAAGAAGCCATGTCGATAACGCAACGCTCCGAACGTTTCGTTCGCCAGCTTCGTCGCTTGAAATTCCGATTCGCGCAACACTTCAGCTAACGCGGACATGCGCGTCAATGAAGGTTAGGGGCATACGAATTGAACGAATTCGTCGATAACATGCCCAATGTGTAGATTCTCCAACTCAGAGAAATCCAGAACACGGCCGGAACCGTAACGTATTGAGGGTTCTGGGGTATTCAGCCCTTTTCGACGCTTAGAGGTGAAAATACATGGCTTGCCTAAACCGACTTCTCTCACGTGCGCATCATTTCGCTTTCTTGGCCCTTTGTTTTGTCGCGCCATCGGCAAATGCCGACACGGTAAACACACAAAAACATGCATTGAATATTGACGTTGTAGCGACGGGGCTCAACCACCCTTGGTCAATGGTGTTTCTATCTCAAGGGGATATCTTGGTTTCCGAGCGAAACGGTTCGTTGAAGCGCGTGTCAACCAAAGGCGATGTGTCTTTCGTGTCCGGATTACCTGAAGGCTTAGTCTACAAAGGGCAAGGCGGATTATTAGGGCTCGCCCTTGCGCCTAATTTCAGCACAAGCAAGATCATCTATCTCGCCTTTTCAGAGGAAGGACAATACAACAAAGCGGGCACGAGCGTTATCCGCGCCAAACTCCAAGGCGATACCCTTACTTATATCACTACGATTTTCCAAACTGCACCGCGCTTTGCCGGGGGGCGTCATTTTGGCGGCCGCCTGCTGACCACGGATGAGCATCTTTATATTGCACTCGGTGATCGTGGAAACAGAGACAAAGCCCAGCACCTTGATTCCCATATTGGCAGTCTCATTCGTTTGAATTTGGATGGCAGCACACCGATTGATAATCCGTTTTACGCGCAAAGCACCGCCGCCAACGACGGTACAAAATCAGAAATTTTCAGTTACGGGCACCGAAACATTCAAGGTATGGCACTAGATCCAAAAACAAATACACTTTGGACACACGAACATGGCCCTCAAGGGGGCGACGAAGTGAATATCATTGCAGCTGGTACAAATTACGGTTGGCCAACG
>JBELME010000231.1:0-6908 GCA_042096095.1 Enterovibrio sp. | reverse complement strand
TTCTCGCTTCTCGCTTCTCGCTTTACGCCGCCTCATGCGTTTTCGTGGGTTCTTTCGGCGGCACGATTAAAGGCATCATCTTCACATCGGCGATACGGTTATGCGCCAGTTTAATGATCTCAAAACGCCATGATTGATAGCTGATCACCTCTCCTTCATTCGGCAAACGACCTGCCACCCACATCAACAGACCATTCAGGGTTTGGAAGCCTTCTTCTGCCTCGCCCAGCAAGGTACTGATGCTTAATCGGCTCTTGAATTCGGCGATGGTTATCATGCCATCCATCAACCAACAGCCATCGGGAAGTTGCTTCGCCCATGCATCTTCTTCCGACAAAGACAAATCACCCGCAATGGCTTTTAGTAAATCGTAATGGGTCACTAACCCTTGGATATCGCCATATTCGTCGACGATAAACGCCAATTCACCGCTTTTTCGCTGCAAGTAGTTCAGCAAGGTTAAGCCGCGCATGGACTCAGGCACGTAGATCGGACGTTTTAACAGGCTGGCGATCACCGGAATGGATAAATTGCCTGCTTGGTTAAGCATGGCTTTAGAAGAGACCGTACCTACCACATTATCCAAATTGCCTCGGCAGACTGGAAATACGCTGTGTTTGGTGTTTCGAATGCGCTTGAGAACCTGCTCGACGGGTTGGTCGATGTCGAGGAAATCAATGTCGCGGCGTGACGTCATCGATGAGCTAACCAGCCTGTCATTGAGATGCAGTATGTTGTTAATCATCTCGTGTTCTTGCGGTTCAATCGCGCCTGATAACGACCCTTCGCTGACCAGCGCCTGAATATCATCTTCCGTCATGGCATCATCGTTTTCTTGGCTGACGTTCAGCGCGCGAAGCGACGCTTCTGTAGAGTGCGTCAGCAAGGCAACGAAGGGCGTAGCGATTTTGGACAGCCAGTAAATCGGCAATGCCACTAACACAGAAAGCCGCTCGGCGTTTGATTGAGCAAAACGTTTAGGCACCAATTCAGCGATAACAATGGCGAAGTAAGTAATCGCTAACACCACGCAGGCAGTAGAGAAAATATCTGCGGTGTACACATCCAAGCCCATCACCACCAACCACTCGGCAAAGGGCACAGACAAGGTGGCCTCACCCACGATACCGCTCAGTAAACCAATCACGGTAATGCCGATCTGAATGGTGGAGAGGAATCGTGTGGGGTTTTCTTTGAGGGTTAGCGCAACTTGTGCGGCTTTACTCCTTTCCGCTAAACGTTTTAATCGACTGCTTTTGGCGGTGACCAATGCAATCTCCGACATGGCAAAGATACCGTTAATAACAATTAAACTAACAAGCAGTAGCACGTCCATAGTGTATTGATTCCGCAGATGAAATTAATTACAGAATAATCTGGAATCGTCATGCTGAATGTGACTATACCCAAGCATCTTGAGCTTACTTTTTCCGCGAAGGATAGCGAATTGAAACGCGGCCAAACGGCCGTCATGCCGTTTTATGAAATCTATCTTGCCAAAGTCTTATGGACGTGAAGTTTGCCCACATTGTTGGCTGATAAAATACACATTCTAAAGCAGGTGATCGATGAAATGTGTTGTTGCGGTATTTGAATGCATGTGAGGTTGTTTGGGTATAACTACAGAGAGGAAAAGAAGATGGATATTCGATTCGGTACGTTTAATCTTTACCAATTTGCTGCGCCTCCGGTGGCATGGTATGCCCCACATAACACGTATTCAGACAGCGATTGGTCAGACAAAAAAGCGTGGGTAATCGCGCAACTCAATGAGATGGCGTGTGACGTGGTGGGCTTTCAAGAAGTGTTCAGCCCCGACGAGCTTGAAGCCTTGGTGAACGCAGCGGGATACCCGCATTTCGCCGTGGTCGATATACCCGCAAAAGGGGATGACGACGACAATGTGTATGTTGGGCCTGTGGTGGCGATCGCCTCCAAGTTTCCTTTAGTTTCTGCGGAAAAGGTGTCATTCAATGACAATTCCAGCCAGCATTTACCGCTGAAAGAAGACACAGAGTTTTCGCGTACGCCTATCCGCGCGGAAGTTCAAATCGACGGTGCGGCCAATGCGATTGTTTACGTCGCCCACTTTAAATCAAAACGCCCTGTTTCTATCCCGTCAGATGTCTGCGACAACGCAGCATGGGATGAGCGCGTGTTGGCTTCCATGCAAGCGAGATCCATTGGTAACGTGGCGTCTATGCTGCAACGTGGCGCGGAAGCGAGTGAGCTCTACGAGAACATCTCGAAAGATCTGCACGCATCATCAGAAACGCCTGTGGTGTTACTGGGGGATTTGAATGACAACATCCATTCCATTGCCATTGAAGCCCTCTCAAACCGAGGCCGTGTGTATGACATTGATGGTGTCGCTTGGGCTGACCTACCGATTGAGGCCAAAGTCGCAAGTTACAAACTCAAGTTATACGATGCCTTTGACATGGCCCCAAACCCTGATGGCACGGCAAGAACGCCGACCCACTATCATCGTGGCGAAGGCGGCACATTGGACTACGTGTTTGTGTCAAATGCTTTGAATGAGAAAAACAATAACGCCGCAGGCAGAGTGTCTGGGTTTGATGTGTATGACGCCCATTTGAAAAATGATGGCGTGAGCAATAAGAAGCAATCAGATCATGCGCAAGTGGTGGCGACAGTGGCTTTTAACTGATCTGTCGGTTCTCATCATGAACGAAAGCGGCCATTGCGCCGCTTTTTTAATGTGTGGGTTTCTCTTGGCTTTGTGGGAGATTACCTTTTTAACGCATCCAGACCTTCGGCAGTCATGGAAGGTTCGAATTCCATGATGTCATAGTCTGCCACACCGGCTTGATAGAAAGGATCTTTACGCAGAATAGCATCAAGGTGTGCGCGATCGTTGGCGCGTGCCAGAATGATCCCGCCAGTGCGCGGCACTTTGCGTCCTGATGCCAGAAAATGCCCCTCAGCGTACAGTTTTTCTAAGTAGGCAATGTGCGCGTCAATGTATTGATCAACCTCAGAGAGCGCGACGGTATACGTGAGTGATACAACAAACATGGAGTGGCTCTCATGGTTAAAAATCAGGGACTAGTTGGTTACTGAGTCAATATTTGTAGCAATGATTTGAAACGCGGAGATAAGGGTATCTCTGAACGTGGTGTCTGTA
Organism: Enterovibrio sp.; assembly: GCA_042096095.1. Taxonomy (GTDB): domain Bacteria; phylum Pseudomonadota; class Gammaproteobacteria; order Enterobacterales; family Vibrionaceae; genus Enterovibrio. The sequence continues at coordinate 3,760 of JBELME010000231.1, read as the reverse complement.
ATGAAGACCGCAAGAATGATGGCGGAAATCCCCACCCCCATAATGGCGTACTCTATGGCGGTAACCCCTGATTGATCCTTCACATAGCGGTGAGTAAGTTGAGCTAAGGCTTTCATCGTTATTATCTCGACAACTGATGGCAGATTCTGATTATTTGGTAAACACGGTCGTTCATCCTGAATGACAATGTTTTTCGCAACCCGATCAGCGTAGCCACTAAGTTGCTCATCTTCCAATAAAAAATCAGAATTCTTAGAATTATTAATTCGAAATCAAACTCTTATGATTGCAGTGGCATATTGATCTGTTTGAATTTCGAACGTTTCAGCCGCGGCCTACCTCAATGCAATATCGTTCAATACTTGGCGATGCCGATCCCGTAATCTCAAATGCTAAAAGACGGGTAGACAGGTGTGGTTGTAATGGAAAATATCCTCGTTGCCATGGCGACATTTGCGTTTGTAGGTGCAGTCACGCCAGGGCCGGTAAACATACTGGCGACCAGCACGGCGGTGAACTTCGGCGTGCGTGAAGCGGTTAAACATGTGGTGGGAGCATCGGTCGCGTATGCCGCGGTGGTGTTTTTCTCTGGCAGTGTGATGCAACTGTTGTTGGCACTGCTGCCCAAGATGGAATTGGGCATGCGGATGTGCGGGAGTGTGTATTTGTTTTATCTGGCGTACAAGATTTTTACCGCGCCAGTATCAGGCATTGATGCATCCCAAAAAACGCGTTCAGGGCTATGGACAGGGTCGCTAACCCAACTGCTGAACCCAAAGGCGTGGCTGGTCGCCATGTCGGGTATCAGTTTGTTTGTGGTAGGGCAGGGTGATGAGCAAACCTATCTCATGGTGTTTACCTTGGTGTCTTTGGTCATTTGTTTGATAGGCGTCGGGGTATGGGCGGTTATCGGCACTGTTTTGGCTAACTACCTTGATAATCCCACTCAACAGCGTCACTTTAATAGAGTGATGAGTGTGTTGCTTGCTGTGTCAGTCACCATGATGTGGCTTTGAACGCCATCAGTCATCATTTGCATCGGGCGAGGGAAGGTTCAAGGGTTTTGCGGAAGGACGTTGAGCACGCATGAAGAAGGATAAAAGCGCCAGTTTCAAGCAAAGCACATTACTGCCTTGGGTTGAACTGCGTGTCGCCAATCAAAGCGCTGCTTGTTATGAAGCGCATTCGCACGATGAGTTTTCTTTCGGGATCATTCAGCAGGGCAGTGCCAACTACAAAAACCGACAGACGACGCATGCGATCGGCTAAGGGGATGTGGTGACGATTAACCCCGCAGACGTGCATTCCTGCAACCCTAACGTGGGTACTTGGTCTTACAACATGTTGTTTGTGGATACCCTCAAAATGGGCGATGTTCAGCGTGATGTGTTACAAAGTGACGAACACGATTACACCCCGTTTATTCATGATCTTGAACGTAGTCCCGACATTCAGCAGCGTTTTCGTGCTTTGTTTGAAGCATTGAAAAGTGACGCGAGTGTGCTGCAGGCACAGGTATGCTTTTACGATTTTATCGAGCGCATTTTGGGGAAACAGCAGCAAGATTCGCTCAGAGCGATGATGTCTCAACCGCCGTTAATACGCATTCGGGAAAGACTGCTTGATGATATTGAACACACCCATCAGCTCGATGAACTGGCGCAGGAAGCAGGCATGAGCCGCTACCAATTGCTACGTGCGTTTAAACATCAATTTGGCTTGCCTCCGCATGCCTATTTGATGGATGAGAAAATCAAGCGAGCCAAAATCATGCTGAAATCGGGCGATGATATTTCGGATGTTGCACTCAAGCTTGGCTTTTCAGATCAAGCTCACTTCCAACGCCAATTCAAAAAGAAGTTAGCGGTCACGCCGAAGTTCTATCAATCACATTTCGTCATCAAATAGCCTCAGATTCCCGTTGGACACGTTGCCGCAAAGGTATGTTGCGGGGTGAGCACGGCGGCTATTTTCTCATCCGCTTCGTCACTGCCGAGCTTCTTGGCTTCAAAGAAATAACTCACGGATTTCATGATATCTTTCTCGACGATCACTCCGCGGTTGTACCAATCTGCCAGAATGAGGTTTGCGCGAATGTTTTGCTTTCTGGCTTGTTCTAGGTAGTAATCACGCACAAGGACGATGTCGATTTCTGTGGCATTGCCTAATTCCACTTGCGCAATGAAGTTGTTGAGCCCGCGCTTGTGGCCTTGGCTGGCGGCCTTTGCGTACCAGGTTACGGCCTCTTTCGTGCTCTCTGGCGCGTTTTCGTCAAGATAAACCCCGTAGTTGTTTTGGGCACAAAAATGCCCGCTTTCTGCGGCAGCTTTTAAGTGTGTCAGACTAAGCGTTTCGTCATACAGAGCGCTTTCTTTGTTGCCATAGAGAATGGAGAGAAGCCAATGAGAAAGTTGTTCTTCAGAAGTGAGTGCAGATTCAATCAGTGTTTTGGCTTTTACTTCGTCTTTCTCCAGCCCACCTCGACCATATAAATATGCCGCCCCCAACCGCATTGAGCCCCTTGGGAAGCTCTGTGCATGGGCACGTTTATATAAATCGACGGCCTTCTCATTGTCTTTTTCTACGCCTTTACCAAACTGGTATAGCTCACCAAGAAGGGTTTGACCCTCTGCATCATTTTGCGCCGCCGCCAGGGCATAGTACTCTGCCGCTTTTTCATCGCTCTGCTCTACGCCTTTTCCGTATCGATAGAAAATGCCTACGTTTATTTGTGCAGATGCATGCGCTTGTTCTGCGGCTTGCATATATAACGCAAGTGCTTTTTAAGGTCAACAGGAAGCCCCTTTCCTATTTCGTGATTTACCCCTAGGTTATTTTGTGCTGTCGCGTCGCCTTGATCCGCGGCGAGTTGATACAACTGATTTGCCTTTACTTGGTCTTGTTCGACCCCTTGGCCATTTGCATACATGATGGCAAGGTTATTTTGAGCGGATGAATTTCCTTGATTGGCGGATAAGGTTACAACTCAAAAGCGCGTTGGAGGTTTTGTTCAACGCCAATAGCATTTCTATAACAGTATGCTAAGGACCACTGTGCGTTGTCATGTCCTTGTTCGGCGGCTAGGGTGTAAAAATGCACCGCTTTTTCTAAGTCAATCTCAGCGCCTTTTCCAAAGCGATACATATCCCCCAAGTGGTACTGGGCATCAGCATCGCCTTTGTTTGTCGCCAGCGTAAATAGGTTCATGGCGGCAGCTAAATCTATGGGAACGCCGTCGTCGCCATATTTATACAAAAGAGCCAATTCATATTGTGCGGGGACGTACCCCTGGTTTGCAGCGAGCGTATAAAAATACTCTGCTTTCACCGCGTCTTTAGGCAAGTTTTTTCCCGCCTCGTAGATGGTTCCTAAATTGGTTTGCGCCCAAGCAATCCCTTTCCACGCCGCGCGCTCATAGAGTGAGATAGCCTTCTTCTCATCTTTCGCCACGCCGACGCCATTATTGGTTAGCCAACCCAAGGTATATAACGCTTCAGCATGATCGACTGCGACCAATTTATTGAGTTGAGGCAACGCTTTAGTCGCCCAATACTGTGCGCCATCCTCATCTTTTGGCCCAATTAACCCGCGCCATAGAAACTTGGCTACGGCTGCCTGAGCAAGGGGGTTTTCATCGTTTGCCGCTGCGAGATAGGCAACATATGCCGCTTCATCGTCGTTACCGTGGAAATACTCACGTTGACCGATTTTGAAGTTTTCATCATCAAGATAATCGGTATCACTGGATTTAGCGGTGAGG
>JBELME010000230.1:0-6957 GCA_042096095.1 Enterovibrio sp. | reverse complement strand
GTATTTCTGTGCCTTCATTGAAAGAGCGCGGTGCGGATATTCCTGAATTGGCTGAGCACTTCCTGCTCAAGTTTGCGCGTCAATACAACACGCAAGCGCGCACTTTCTCAGAAGAAGCCAACAAAATCTTAGTTAACTATAGCTGGCCAGGTAACGTACGTGAACTGATCAACCAAGTGAAACGTGCCGTGTTGCTAGCTGACAACTTGGTGATTGAAGCCGAGCACTTGGATCTACCGCGTCAAGGCGATTACAAGCAGAGCCTTCGTAAGATCCGTGAAGAATCAGAGCGTGATGCTTTGCTAGCAGTACTTGAAAGCAACAATGGTCAAGTGTCTGCAGCAGCGAAAGAGCTGGGTGTTTCTCGTGCGACCATGTATCGCCTGTTGAACAAACACAGCTTAATCCCTGCACCGCGCAGCTTTCGTTAATTAAGGTACCTTAGGTATCGAAATTAGCTGAGCCGTTCATCAGCGCACTGTTAGAAAGGCTAACAACAAAAAACCGCCCGAGGGCGGTTTTTTTATGCGTGTACGTGAGTCGATTTAACTGGGAACAATTTGTCATACGCCAAGTTGTAGACGTAGGCATAAACCAGATAGAAAAACACGAGGCCAATATCCATCAAGAAAGCATTCCACAAGCTTAGGTTTAGCCACCAAGCGATCACGGGAATGGTTACCCAAAGCAAACCTAACTCAAAGAGCAGTGCATGCAATATGCGGTGCTTCTGTTTCTTGTCTGTTGTGCCAGTCCACTTCTGCATGGCTTTGTCGAACCATACGTTATAGATATAGTTCCAACCGGTTGCTAACAGTGAAAACGCAATACCGAGTACACCCGTGTGGGCGGCATCAAAACCAAATTGTGTCATGATCCCTACGATCAAGATCAATCCAATCAGTTCGAAGGCTATGGCATGTCTAATACGATCTGCGGCGGTTCTCATTCTTCTCTCTCCTGTTGATGGGGAGAATAATATCCATAAATTAGATTGGTTGTAGTTATTTACTATCCGATAAAGAGATAGGTTGTTAAGCAGGAAGGCGAAAATGGTTTCAATGTATTTCTTTATGGTCATTTTGCATTGAATCTGGGATGAGGATAACAAACAGAGATATGTACCAATTAATAGGCAAATGACTGACTATGGCATGGTTATGTTTTGTACAGCTATTAAACAGAAGAGGATGCGGCTAAATTCATTGTTATAAGAAATAACTCATTGATATATTGATCTATATCATTAGTATTAACAATGAATTTACAAACGCGATTTTACTGAAATGCAAAGGTTAAGGAGGCGAGTGATGACTTTAAACACATTTACATCTGTCATGAATTGTTCAGCCTCTTCGCATACCGATATGCGAAAACCTGTACAGTAATTTCCGCACCGTAAAATCGGGCCGCGGGAATGATTGCGGCTTTGAAGATACGATATTTTTCTCTTTTTCCTGCCGTAACATTCTCTAAGGCCTCCTTAAACCTCAATAGGAGACCACCATGAATCAATCTGTATACCTTCGCTTAGCCACTTTGTTCGTTCAACTTGATATCAAACGTGAAGAAAAAGCATGGCGAAGAGCCCATCGACGCATCCGATATATTGGCGAGCCTTTGTCTGAGCACATGCTGAAAGATATTGGTTTTGAAAAAGACGGCTTGTCCATTGGACATACTGTTGCACCTCAATATAAGGCACTTCGCGAAGTGGCGCGTATCCGTCGTCGGTTGAGGGTGAACTTAACCACGTAACGTGACGGGAACCTTTACGATGAAGGTTCCCGTAGATTGCTTTGACAGCGAGAAAATGAAAGAAAAGCGCCAGTTGGCGCTTTTTTGCTGTGTTGATATACGCGCGGAGCGAGCGACTACGGACAAGGATTTGAGTATGTCGCCCCAATCTCCTCAATACGTGTAAGCAATGCCTCAGGCAGTTGCACATCTACCGATTCGATGTTGGTTTTTAATTGTTCAAGCGTGGTTGCACCGATGATATTGCTACCAACGAATGATCTGCTGTTCACGAATGCGAGGGCCATTTGAGCAGGATCTAACGAGTATTCATGCGCCAAATCCACGTAAGCGCGTGTGGCTGCTTGCCCTTGCTCGGTGAAGTAGCGGCTAAAACGACTCCAACGCGAACAGCGAGCTCCGTCTGGGCGCGCACCATCGAGGTATTTACCTGTTAATGCGCCAAAGGCGAGGGGAGAGTATGCGAGAAGCTCAACACCTTCGTGGTGACTGATTTCCGACAAGCCGACTTCGAAACTTCTGTTCAACAGGTTGTAGGGATTTTGAATGGAGACAATACGGCTCAAGCTGTGCTTTTCTGCCAATTTTAAGTAATTCATGACACCCCAAGGCGTTTCGTTAGACACGCCGATGTATCGAATCTTTCCTTCACGTACCAATTCAGTCAAAGCATCCAGTGTTTCTAAAATGCTGATACCTGAGTTTTCGTCTTCATGCTTGTAGTTGAGCTGACCAAAGCTGTTCACGTGGCGTTGTGGCCAATGTACTTGGTACAAATCGATGTAGTCGGTTTGCAGTCGGGCAAGACTATCTTCAACGGCTTGGCGAATGTTGCGACGATCCAACGCCATGTTTTCGCGGATGTAAGGAACGCCGCGCGGCCCTGCAACTTTGGTGGCAATAATGCGCTTGTCACGCTGGCCTGATTTCTTTAACCAAGAGCCGATATAAGATTCGGTGAGCCCTTGCGTTTCTGGGGTTGGCGGAACGGCATACATCTCGGCAGTATCAATAAAATTGACACCGAGATCGGTGGCGAGGGCGAGCTGCTCGTGTGCTTCAGCCTCCGTGTTCTGTTGGCCATATGTCATGGTGCCTAAACAAATTTTGCTGAAGTCTAAGCTGGTATGAGGAAGGGTATGGTATTGCATCCGATCTCCTTGGATTGCGAGCGTAGTCAGTGAAAAACAATGCGTTACAGACAGGACATGCCCAATGGCGTTATTGAGCGAAGAACGACGATAAACACTTCCATCTTAGGAGATTTTATAAGAGGTACAAACCCCTTTGTGAATGTTGAATGCGAGGCAGCCTCGGACGCCACTATTTTCTTTGGATCGACGGGGATCTTCACTCACCTTTTGTGTGTGTAATTCTTGAAACTGATTCGAATTAACACCTGTTTTCACAATGGGAAGTGTTTGTTTTTCTGAGAAATGCACTATAGTTAACATATGGTTAACAATGTGGTAACGATATGAAATTAAAGCAATTGAAGAACTGGATTCTTTCTCACCCAGATAATGTACCTCATTGTTACGTTGTGGCGCATGCGGGTGGCGCTCAGTACATTGTGGAAGTGGAAGTGAGGCACCAGCTTGAACCACTTAAAGATGACAAACATGATGAAGTGATGCACTTCGATAGCATTGAGCAGGTGAGTGATAAGCTGCGAAAAATAGGGGTAAAGAAAGTGACGCTAAGGCTGCTTGATCCCTACGACGAGTTTGGCCCTGCTGACACCTCCTGTAAAGAAGACATGGAAATTACGCTTTAAAAGGTATCTTCCGCTGGCAGCATAAAGTGTGCTGCCAGTATCCTGCTTGTAAACTGTTTCCTGAGATAAAACCCCCTTGGCAGCGTCTTTATCGGTTGTCCATTGGCGCCGTATGCTTCAGTCAAGGCTTTGCTGTTGGCCGCCTTAGGGCGCAATTGAAGATACTCACCATACTTGGCGGTAATTTCGTGCACCTTTCCAAGGACAATGAATTCCATCAACTCTTCCCAATCCGCTTTTAGTTGGGCTTCTTCTTCTTCTGAAGGTTGCCAAATGAGTGGCATGCCAACATGCCGTTCGCATACTGGGATTTCACGTTCGCCTTCTACAGGGATCCACAGCACTTTCGACAGTTTATTGCGGATATGGCTGTTTTCCCATGTTAGGCCATGCACATTGGTGAGCGGTGCGACACAGACAAAAGTGGTTTCAAGCGGCTTTCCGGTGTGGTTGATAGGGATCGACTTGAGCTCGATACCCAAGTCTTGAAAATCTTGTTCTGGCTTGCTTCCTGCGGTTGCGCCTAGACAGGTTTCAAGCAGCATACCTACCCAACCTTTTTCCCGACGAAGATCGGCAGGACATACCAAACCATGCTGCTCTGCCAATTCACCAAGCGTAAAGCCAGCCAAGGCTGTCGCTCGCTCGAGCAATTCGTTTTCAGAGGTAGGCGCTGGGATCATGGTCTTTTCCGTTCAAGATTCTTCGCTGAGCACGCTACCAGCCTCACTGAGAAAAAACCAGTGTCGAGAAGATGATCATACGGGATTACCATTGAGATACAGTTATCCACAGCGAAAAATGACGATTTAACCCTGCGTAATGTTATGTATGCTTATACAGTGTTTTTTCTGGTTGAATTTGAAGGTTTTGCAGGTTTCAGGCGATTATTTGCGCAAGTGGTGTGGGTAACTCTCGCTATGGTGGATCTTTAACCAGTTTAAGATCTTATCGATTTTACGCCATACGATCCTTGTTTTTTTGTCGTATTGGTTTGTTTCTATCTTTCTGTTATTTATGGGTATAAATTTTTATGGTGACACTTTTTTTCCTGAGACTCTCGTGGTGAATAAAAATAAAAACAGATTTTTAAGTCCTTTCTACACAAATCTATCCACAGAAAGCGTGAATAAATGTGCGCTTGGTCTCACCGAGCTGTTTATAACTCTAGGTCTCATGCCTTTTCAGCACAGAAGGCGGTTGAAGCCCCCAAAAAATGCGTTTCATACGCAATGTTTGTTTACCACTGTGCACATAGTGTGAAAAAATCACTGTTAATAGAGATTTATATTTGAGGTCGTCCAGTGATAGATGGCGATGGCTACCGTCCCAACGTAGGGATTGTTATATGTAATAGCCACGGTCAGGTTCTCTGGGCTCGTCGATACGGACAACACTCTTGGCAGTTTCCACAAGGTGGCATTGATGAAGGAGAAACCCCTGAGCAAGCCATGTTTCGAGAGTTATACGAAGAAGTCGGATTAACCAAAAAGGATGTCCGAATTCTGGCAACAAGCCGTCATTGGCTACGCTATAAGTTGCCTAAACGTTTAGTTCGTTGGGATTCAAAGCCTGTGTGTATCGGACAAAAACAGAAATGGTTTTTGCTGAAACTGGAATGTGACGAGTCTAAGGTGAACATGCAACGCGGGGGTACGCCTGAATTCGACGGTTGGCGTTGGGTGAGTTATTGGTATCCTGTGAGGCAAGTGGTGTCATTCAAGCGCGACGTATATCGCCGTGCGATGAAGGAGTTCGCCGCCATTGCGATGCCTTTTCGTGAACGAAAAGTGAAGCGCAAAGGAAAGCGAGGTGCTTCAAAAAACTAAAACAGTAAATCGTGCGTTCGGTAGAAGCTAGGTCTACGAAAGCAAAGGAAAAGAAGAGGGTGCTGATGCTAACGAAACTGCGAGACATCGTGCACAACGTTGCGTCATCAAGCGACGTGAAGCAAGCCCTCAATACTTTGGTAGGAGAGACCTGCACTGCAATGGAAACAGAGTGCTGCTCTGTTTACATTGCTGATCACGAACGACAAGTTTACGAGCTGATGGCGACGAAGGGATTGAACTCTCGTGCTCGCCGCGTTTCGCTTTCTTTTAAAGAAGGGTTGGTTGGGCTCGTTGGTCGTCGCGCCGAACCCATCAACCTTGCCAATGCAGCAACCCACGCAGATTTCAAACACTTTCCCGACATCGGCGAAGATCATTTCAACTCCTTCTTAGGGACGCCCATTATTTATCGCCGAGAAGTTCTCGGTGTGCTGGTGGTTCAGCAGCGCGCGCCTCGTCAGTTTGATGAAAGTGAAGAATCGTTTCTGATCACACTGGCCGCGCAACTGGCTGTTGTATTTGCTCACTCGAAAGCACAAGGTGTTTGGCCCAGTGATGGCAGCGGCTCTATGTTGCTTCAAGGTGCAGCTGCATCGCCAGGTGTGGCAATCGCTGAAGCTTGGTGCGATATCTCTCAGCCGCGCCTCGATCTAGTTCTTCCTGCCTCGTGTCTTGATATTCAACAAGAACGCGACCGTTTTGATGGGGCTGTTAGTGCTGCCATTATTGAGTTTGGGCGTCTTCGAAAGCGTTTCGACAGCGAACTTAACCAAGACACCTTGGCGATCTTTGATCTCTTTATCCATTTGTTGAATGACCCTGTGCTTAGAAAAGCCATGAAGGAGCGTATTCACAGTGGAGACATGGCTGAATGGGCAGTAAAGCAAACCATTGATGAGTTTGCTGAGCGCTTTAATAACATGTCTGATCCGTACCTTCGTGAACGTGCGAACGACGTGAAGGAGCTGGGTCAGCGCCTGCTGTATTTCCTCGAAAACCAAGAGACCAAGCAATGGCAGTTTGATAAACCCATCGTGCTGTTTGCCCGTGAGTTAACGGCGGGCATGTTGGCGGCGATCCCTCGCGATCAAATTGCGGGTGTTGTCGCCGAAGAAGGTGCGGTCAACGCCCATGCTGCGATCCTAGCGCGTGCGCTAGGCATTCCTGCGGTGATGGGGGTGGAGTTCCGCCCTGAGCTTGTTCACTGTAAGAAAGTTATTCTGGATGGGTTTAAAGGACGTTTGCTGGTTGAGCCTGCGCCACAGGTACTGAAAGAGTACAAGCGTCTGCGGGATGAAGAGCTTGAGCTTCAAAAAGAAGTGGATAGTGCCTTCACCAAGCAAACCAAAACCGCAGACGGTGTTCGCGTTCAAATACACCTTAACGCAGGGTTGAGTGCAGACACCAGCATTGCTATTAACCGCGGGGTTGATGGGGTGGGGCTTTACCGTACCGAAGTGCCTTTTTTGATGCAGCGTAGCTTCCCTTCTGAAGACGATCAGGTCAATCAATACCGCTCTATTTTGGACTGTTACCCGGGGCAACCCGTTGTCATGCGTACGTTGGACATTGGCGGAGACAAGCCGCTTC
>JBELME010000229.1:2104-6961 GCA_042096095.1 Enterovibrio sp. | reverse complement strand
TTGCAAATAATGAATAAGACTCTATATAGTATTCATCCTTCAACAAGATAATTAATTTGATCTCTAATTAATCAATGACGCTTACTTTTCTGATTAGGATTTTTCCATTTCCTTTCCAACACAATACATATTTTCATCGACGACGTTTTCAGCCTCTATACGTAAAAAATATAATAACCATTATTCAACAAGTTAAATACACATCTCATCTCTTCCCGCGCTACCCCACAAGAAAAAGACATACTATCACGCCAAGAGTGTATCTCTTCGCTATCATTCACCCGCAATATTGTTTAGTTATTTTTCAATTGCAAATACGTCGCATTTATAAAAATGATTCGAATTCAAAATTGATTAAAATCAACAAAGCGTCATTCATGTTGCGTGTAGCACTAATTTCCCCCCAATAAATATTCCCTCACATTTAGGGAATATTTATAGTTCTCATCGCAATATTTCATCAAAAATTCTACGTTTCAGACCCTGACAATCATTCATTTGGTGAATGTTTTGTTAATGGGTTTGAAGCAAATAAAAATAGCTAAGTCAATTAGCACACAGATTCGCGAAAGCGATGTGAGAATGACAATGAAAAACTGGATCGATAAGGCGGTATTAGCGCCGATGAAGCGTCGAAGCTTCATGAAGTGGGGGGCTGCCATCGGTGGTGGCTCGGCACTGGCTGCTGGTTTACCACTGAAAGCGGTTGCCAAAACCACCGTACAAAACGCCGTTGAAACCCAAACGGTATGGTCTGCTTGTATGGTGAACTGTGGTAGCCGTTGTGCGCTGCAAGTACACACCCAAAACGGCGTGATCACTCAAATTGAATCAGACAACCGTGGCGATGACCAAGGCTTTGGTAATCACCAAGTGCGTGCGTGTCTGCGTGGCCGCTCTATCAAACACCGTGTTTACAACCCAGACCGCCTGAAATACCCAATGAAGCGTATCGGCAAACGTGGCGAAGGCCAGTTCGAACGCATTAGCTGGGACGAAGCGCTGGATCTGATGGCGGAAAAACTCCAATACACCATCACAGAATACGGTAATGATTCGATCTTTATTACGTATGGCTCAGGCACACAAGGTTACCGCACCGACGGTAAAGACTGCTTCAAGCGTCTGTTCAACCTTGTGGGTGGTTTCCTTGATTACTACGGTAACTACAGCTGGGGCCAAATTCAGTTTGCTCTGCCGTTCACTTACGGCTCCATCAAACCGTCTGCTTACGGTAGCTATACCACGGAAATCGAAAACGCTGATCTGCTGGTGATGTTCGGTTATAACCCTGCGGAAACCCGCATGAGTGGTGGTGGTGAGATCCACGAGCACATCAACGCACAGCGTAAGAATAACGTGCGTACCGTCATTATCGATCCGCGTTACACCGACACCATGTTGGGTAAAGAAGATCTCTGGCTACCAATCCGCCCAGGTACTGATGCGGCACTGGTTGAAGGTATCGCACACACCTTGATCACCGAGAACTTGGTTGACCAAGATTTCTTGAACAAGTACTGCCAAGGCTACGACGCGTCTACCCTGCCAGCCAGCGCACCGCAAAACGGTCACTACAAAGCGCACATCTTAGGTCAAGGTCCTGACGGCATCGAGAAGACGCCTGCGTGGGCATCGAAAATCACCGGTATTCCTCTTGATCAAATCGTGCAACTTGCGCGTGAAATCGGCACGGCAAAAGCGTGTTTCATTACCCAAGGTACGGGTATTCAACGTCAGGCGAACGGCGAGCAAACGTCTCGTGCGATCGTGATGCTGCCAATCCTAACGGGTAACATCGGCCGCCCTGGCACGAACACCGGTGATATGCCAGCAAACTGGAGCTACCCAGCGCCACGCATTCCAACCGGCGTTAACCCGATTCAAGTAAAAGTGCCGTTCTTTAAATGGAGCGATGCGATTTACCGTCACCACGAAATGACCGACAAAACCGACGGCATTCAAGGTGCGGAACGCCTGCGTACCCCGATCAAGTTCCTACTGAGCTACTCAGGCAACATGATCATGAACCAGCACGCGGACATCAACAAACACCGCAAACTGATCGAAGATGAAACCCAAGCTGAATTCATTGTGGTGTGTGATAACCACATGACCTCGTCTGCGCGTTTCGCTGACCTGCTTCTACCAGACGTGACCACCATCGAAAACAACGAAGTGAGCTCTGACGGTTACTCTTCAGGTTCATTGGGCGGCGTGTTCCCGCTGGTTCGTGCTATCGAACCATTGTACGAAACGCGTTGCGCCTACGACATGTGTGTGGGTCTGTCAGAGCGCCTAGGCGTGAAAGAGGCGTTCACCGAAGGCCGCACCCGTGACGGTTGGTTGGAATACCTTTACGAAGGTGCGCGTGCAAAAGATGCGAACCTACCAACCTTGGCTGATCTGCGTAAAAACGGTCCTTACACCTTGGCAGCGCCAAAAGAAGGCCGTATCGCACTGGAAGATTTCCGTAACGATCCAGAGAAGCACGCCCTTGGCACGCCGTCTGGCAAGATTGAAATCTACTCCACCAAGCTGGAAACCATCGCAAAAGAATGGACCTTGGCTGACGATGAAATCATCACGCCTATTCCTCAGTACGTGACCACATGGGAAAGCCACCTGGATCCAAAGACCGAGCAGTTCCCGCTTCAATTCTTTGGTTACCACACCAAAGGCCGCACGCACTCTACTTACCACAACATTCCGTGGCTGCGTGAAGTGGTGTTCGACGGCATTTGGATGAACCCAATTGATGCGAAAGCACGTGGTCTTGAAAGTGGCGACTATGTTCGCGTGTTCAACGATCGTGGCGAAATTCGCGTTGCCATCAAAGTAACCCCGCGCATCATGCCGGGCGTAACTGCGCTAGGCCAAGGTGCTTGGTACAACCCAGATAAAGACGGCGTCGATTTGGGCGGTTGTATCAACACATTGACCTCACAGAAGAACACACCACTGTCGAAGGGGAATCCTCAGCACACCATTTTGGTTCAAGTGGCCAAGGTTTAAGGGGAGATAAATAGATGACTCAATACGGATTCCATGTTGATACCAGTAAGTGTACTGGCTGTAAAACCTGTCAGGTTTCATGTAAAGACCGCAGCGATCTGCCTGTGGGCGTTAACTGGCGTCGTGTTTACGAATACGCCGGCGGTGACTGGGTACAAAACGATGATGGCACAGTAAGCCAAAACGTTTACGCCTACTACATGTCGATTTCATGTAACCACTGCTCAAACCCAGCGTGTGTGAAAGCCTGTCCAACAGGTGCGATGCACAAGCGCACTGAAGACGGCCTTGTGGTTGTCGATAAAGACGTGTGTGTGGGCTGTCAGTACTGTGGCATGGCGTGCCCTTACGGCGCACCGCAATACCACCCTGAAAAGAAACACATGACCAAGTGTGATGGCTGTTACGAGCGCGTTGCTGAAGGCCGCAAGCCTGTGTGTGTTGAATCTTGCCCATTGCGTGCGTTGGATTTTGGTCCAATGGATGAACTTCGTGAAATGTATGGCACCAAGAACGACGTTGCGCCATTGCCAGACCCGCGTCTGACTTCACCTAACTTGATCGTGACCACGTGTCGTAACTCTCGTCCAACGGGTGACACTACCGGCAGCATCCAAAACCCGACAGAGGTATCGCTATGAGTGAATTATCGCTGGTTTTCTTTACCGTTCTGGCGCAATCCGCCGTCGGTATGTTTATCGCGCTAGGGTTGGTTGAGCTGTTCTTCAAACCTGAACGCAAAGGCATGAACATCGCATTCATGGCATCACTGGCATTGCTCGGTCTAGGTGCAATGGCATCGGTGACGCACTTGGGTCAGCCATTCCGCATGTTCAACGTCATGTTTGGTCTGGCACACCTGTCAGCGCTGAGCTTGGAAATCGTTGCGCTTTCACTGTTTGGTGGCGCAGCCTTTACCTACACCGCGCTGCGCGTGTTGAACATTCAACCAACACTGCAAAAGCTCACGCTACCAGCAGCCATGGCACTGGGTGTGGTCTTCATCCTTGCGATTGTTAACGTGTACCGTTTGCCAACCGTGGTGAGCTGGAACTCACATTGGACAACCTTCCAATTCCTGATGACGGCAGGCGTTGTTGGCCCAATTGCAGCAGCGATGGCATTGCGTGTGCTTGCCCCTCAGCTTGGTAAAGCCCAAGCCTGTGCGGATCGCACGCTGGGTATGGCTGCACTGATCACCATGGTAATTTCTTTGATTGGCTTTGGCGGTTATGCGGTGTGGCTAGGCCAACTAGACGCTTACACCCACCCATTCGCCATTGCGAACGCTGAAACCTTCACCATGGCGCGCATCGGTTTGATGGCATCAGGTGTCGTGTTGTTTGCTTCTCAAGCATTGCGTGGCAACAACAAAAACGCTGGCATCACCATTGCCGCGTTCTTGATGGTGGTAATGGCAGAATTGTCTGGTCGTGCGTTCTTCTACGACGCCTTCATCAGCGCAAGTTCTGGCATGTAAGCATCGCCAATACGTTCCAAAGGGGCTGGATAGCCAGCCCCTTGTTTTCGTTTTATCGCGTCACATTTTTCTTTTTTCGTGTTCGTTTTTTCTTTTTTTACCGTCTTTTTATTTTTATCAGTTTGTTTTATTTATTAATTTCAGTCGAATAAGCCCATTGCCATGAATGACTTTCGTTACCAAACGCTTGCAAGCCTTACCATCGCTAGCCACTTTTTTTACCGCGCTCTGCACCAAGCGCCAGATGCCGCGTTTATTAATGCCTTGTACGACGAAGCGCTGTTCGATGAATGGCCTGTTGAAGTAAGAAACGACAAAGTGGAACACGGCTTAGCCCTGTTAAAAGCACGCCCTGACTTGCA
>JBELME010000229.1:0-2004 GCA_042096095.1 Enterovibrio sp. | reverse complement strand
GAAATGGCACATAACGAGAGCTTGGTATCGTTGCAAACCTTCCTCACAGACCATGTACTGACGTGGGCACCGCGTTTCTTCGCAGTAATGCGTGAAGGCGCAACCACCGAGTTTTACCAAGGCCTGAGCTTATTGGCTGAAGGTACGTTGGAGCAACTGGCTTCTCAGGTGGATGCACAATACAAAATCGTGACGGTTTACCGCTAATACAGGCTGCAATTCATCATGTCTGACAGAGACGAGCGTTATTACACTGCACAACTCAACATGCAAACATGCAGCCGTCGTGGGCTGTTTCGTGGCTTGTGGTCTGGCGTCAGTAAGCCCGTAAAATCACAAGCAGGCCTTGCCGCAAAACGCACTGTGCCAAGGCCACCGACA
Source organism: Enterovibrio sp. (assembly GCA_042096095.1). GTDB lineage: Bacteria > Pseudomonadota > Gammaproteobacteria > Enterobacterales > Vibrionaceae > Enterovibrio. The sequence goes on along the minus strand of JBELME010000229.1, from coordinate 1,623 downwards.
GCGGTTGATGAAAGTCTGTTGAATCGTTTGTGTGACGGGTGTGGAAAGTGTGCCGATGCTTGCCCACCGCGCATTATCAGCATGATTGAAGGTAAGCCAGCACTTACTTTAGATGGCGGCGCGTGCACTGAATGCAGAGAATGCCAACGCGCGTGTCCCACCCTAGCATTGGCCAATGCATCACCTGATACATTGCCATCCACAGGGGCTATCGCCACGCTATCTGGCATGTGCATTCGCCAAATGAGTGCGCCTTGCCAATCCTGCTCTGAGGCATGCCCTCATCAAGCAATTGACACTGTAAATCGCAGTATCGCTATCGACTCAGAAAAATGTTCCGGTTGCGCCCAATGCCGCGTCGCCTGCCCTGCTCATGCCATACAAATCGTGATGCGATAAATAATTATACCCAAGGTGATTTTCGCGCCTCACCTATATTTCGTGAATATTCCCAACCAGCGCGACCACGCCATTTAAATAGGATGAACACGGAAAAAAATGAATATGGCGTGGCATAAGTTCTAAATAACCCTCACTCCTTTTTACAATGAATAAAAACCTCTTTTTCACACCACTTAGATAGCTGTGTTTAATACATGAAACAAGCGCTGTCATGTTATCAATCAACATATTCGCTATTGCTACAAATTCAAATAAACAGATTAAAAAAGACAAGTCTAATGTAAGTAACATATTGAGACGAATAACGCCCTGTAGGATCGGCACTGAAAGCGTAACTGCATTCTTTTGGTATCTGCATTCAAATAAAAACAGGGAGTTTCTTATGTCATCTATTCAAGGTACAAACGAGAACGATGTTATATACGTGGCTGATCACCTTGATCCAAACGCTGAAGAAAATCAAACAGTCCGAGTATCGGGTGGTGGTGGCAATGATTTAATCGTTGGCGATGCAGAATTCGGGTGCTTCAATATCTGGAGGCAGAGGAAGCGACTGGCTCGAGGGGTACGGCGGTGACCAACTTGGTGGCGGCACGGGGAATGATGTCCTTGTCAGCCTCGGTGACGGCGATGTGCTCAATGGAGGAGTCGGTAACGATGTCCTCCAAGTCGCAGGAGACGCGGGAGACGGCACGAAGCTAAATGGCGGAGACAGTGACGATTTTCTCTCAGGTAATCACAACGACCAGTTTTATATCGGCGGCGATGGCGCAGATATTTATCACTTTGGCTCATCCATTCTAGACTCAGATCCAAACTACGACGCGTCTAACCCAACCCACCATTCTGGCCATGATCGTATCGTGGACTTTGAGGTTGGCGTAGACACCATCAGTATCGACCCCGCCATTCATACCCATTTTGACGAACTGGATATTCAACAAGTCGGGCAAACAACCGTTATCACGCTTTCGACAGGCGCGACCATCACGCTAAACAAAACAACAGCAATGGATCTGACTGCGGATGATTTTGTATTTCGAACAGGGCAAGAATATCAAAACAAACTCGGCATCTGGGGAGATAACGAAGCGCCTATCGAAGAGCCGCAAAACGTCATGGGCGGCGGTGGCGATGACCACATTGTTTTAGACACAGCAACAGCAGACTTTGCCGCCGGTGGTCGCGGTAATGACTTACTCGAAGGGTTCGGGGCTGATC
>JBELME010000228.1:4803-6996 GCA_042096095.1 Enterovibrio sp. | reverse complement strand
TGCTCAACATCATCGATCAAAGCCAACGGTGAACTTGATGATTTATGCGCTTTCAATGTGAGGTAGGCGTCGTTGACCTTTTTGATGGTCGAGGAGACATCGCTCGTTAAGTCGTCTTCTATCTCTCGTTCAAGCAAAGATAGGACTACATGGGTAAAATTTTCCAGTAGGGGTAAAAATACCTTGGTCACCTTGGCTTCGTATTCGAGCGTGAACGCTTCACCTTCAGGCAGCCCGGCGGACAGAGAAAGTGGTTCAAGATAACTAAACATATAGTTGTATGACGCTTGTGAAACCGAGACCTGAAAGGCTCTATCTTGCATGTCTTTCTCAGACAGACCTTGAGGAAGTGATGGAATCATTGGTGTCTTCTTGCTGTACATGTACTGTCCTTGCCTACAGGCCTTTCTGACGCTTTAGCTGTGAGCATTTAGATAACGCAATGAGACATAGCGTTATCTAAATGATTCATTTATCAGACAAAGAAACAATAACAAAAGCATCAATACAAGTTGGTGTAAGGAAATTCAGGCGCACAACACAAACATCAATAATTGAGACAGATATTTCATTAAATTGTAAGAAACAGAATGTCATTACACATTGCCCTGGCGCATGGGAGGTCGTTTTCATACGCGCGTTGTTAGAAAAAGAGCAGTGCAACAATCAATGCTTTACCGGATGTCAGCGCTGTGGCCCTTAGCAGATCCAAGCATGATCGCCAAAAAGCAAAGCTAGGGATGATGAAAAGGAATCCTGCATTGTCGGTACAAAGCCATGCCTTTTAGTATCCCTTGAGCGAGGAAACGCTAAGTAATCAGCGTCTCCCGATACCAGAATCAGACTGAGAAAAGGGATTAACCATGAGTAATGTAAAGCAAGAAGTGGAGCTCGCAAACCGTGACTACGTTGAAAACTTTGGTGATAAAGGGCAATTGCAAATTCCTCCTAGCCGAAGGTTTGCGGTACTGACGTGTATGGATGCGAGGTTAGATCCGGCAAAATTTGCCGGGTTTGCTGAAGGTGAGGCGCATGTCATTCGTAATGCGGATGGTCGCGCAAGTAGCGACGCGATCCGCTCACTGGTGTTGTCGCACAAGTTGCTTGGCACACAAGAATGGTTTGTTGTGTACCACACAGATTGTGGCATGGAAAAGTTTGACCAACAGACGATGGCAACATTACTGGAAGAAAGCCTGCATACTGCCATTGCCGATCAAACCGGTTGGCACAATGTGACACAAGAAGGCGGCACCATCGAAGGGCACTTTGTGAATTGGCTGACGATCGATGATCTTAAACACAGCGTTGTTGAAGACGTTCAACGCATTAAAGCAAGTCCAATGGTGCCTAAAGACATTCCCATTTATGGCTATGTGTTTGATTGCGAAACGGGCGAGTTGATTGAAGTTGAAGAGGCCACAAAAGCAGGTGTTGCGGTATAACCTGAAACGCTCGATATACATACGTGTCGAGATGGGCATATTCACTATCTGTTTCTGAATGCGTATTTACAATGCGCTAATGCCCACGTTAGCCACGATAAATGTCGGAACAGAATGCATCAATGTCACAAGGGACATGATATTAATGTCCCTTGTAAGTAGTGTTACATCATGATGACGCGCTAATCGCTCTAGTGTCAGTTCGCATTAACATCAGTTCGTATTAACATCAGGTCACAAGAATGTCAGGGTATTAAACCGATTCAATCCAGTGATTACACGTCTTAAACCTGTTTATCGCGCTCAGCCAAAGCGTAACCAGACAGCACCAATAAGCCCGCGAAAATCCCCAAGTTCTTCACGAAGTTCTGCATTTCATGCGCGCCTTCAATACCTGAGTAATTCCAGAAATCATGCAACGACACATTGATCACCAGTACAAGACCTGCCAGCAGTAGCGCTACCAGCCAAGTAAAGCGGTTTGCTATCAGCAAAAGCGCCGCACCTATTTGGAAAATACCCGCAAGCCCCAACAAAACAGGGGTGAACGGCATGTCATGCTTTTCCATCAACTGGATATGCATGTCCCACGATGCAAACTTCATGATGCCGGGAATCAAAAAGTACAAAGCCAGCAGGACGCGACCAGCGGTTAGCAATAGTGTGTTCATGTTCATCAATCCTTAGGGTTAATCGTTGAGAGCGAGCCCTAGAAAACTAGTCTTAGATAGCTAGTCTTAGATAGCTA
>JBELME010000228.1:0-4703 GCA_042096095.1 Enterovibrio sp. | reverse complement strand
CTAGTCTTAGATAGCTAGTCTTAGATAGCTATAGCGCCGAACCGTTTACAGAGAGCGCAACGTCAATGTTGCCTTTTACAGCATTCGAGTATGGGCAAACCTGGTGGGCTGTTTTCACTACTTGCTGTGCTTGCTCATCGTCGAGATCTAAGGTGACAGCCAAGGCAACGGTCAGCGCAAAACCACCTGCATCATTTGGGCCGATGCCCACTTCTGCCGTGACAGGTGCTTGCGAGAGTGTGATTTTCATTTCACGCGCAACGTGAAGAATCGCGTTAGAAAAACACGCCGAATACCCTGCCGCGAACAATTGCTCAGGATTGGTTGCTTCACCCGTGCCGCCCATCTCTTTTGGGTAGCTCAGAGAAAGATCCAGCATGTTGTCGTCCGTGGTGACCTGACCGTTTCGTCCTGCAGAAGCGGTTGCTTTCGTTTTGTAGAGTGTCGTCATTGTTTCGCCCTTCCATCTTAAATTTTATCTTAATATTAATTGCTAACAATTAAATTGTTCACAATTAATATTGAGGAAGTATAAGTCGATCCTAAAATGAAATACAAGTATATTGTGCGCAATCTATTCTTTTCTAAGGTGTATTGAGATGGTGAGCTCAGTGGAAGAACGTAATGACAATCAGGCAGAAGCGCCTCAGCTTTTGCTTAAAAACCAAGTCTGCTTTTCGTTATACAGCGCATCGAATGCAATGATCCGCGCGTATCGCCCATTACTCAACGCGCTCGATCTGACCTACCCGCAATACCTCGCCATGATGGTGATTTGGGAAAAAGACGGGATTAACGTGAAAGATCTTGGGTACGATCTTCACCTCGACTCAGGCACACTGACACCGCTCCTAAAACGCCTAGAAAGCAAAGGCTTTATCGACAGAAAACGCAGTAGTGAAGACGAGCGTATCCGCTTGGTATTTCTCACCGAGCAAGGTAGAGCATTGAAAACGAAAGCGCTCTCCGTGCCTGGTGCCATTTTTTGTAAAAGCCAATTAGAGATAGAAGAGCTGCAACAACTCAAAGACATGTGCGAGAGGCTACTGGCAAACCTTCAGCCGTAGCGGGGTTTGTTAGAAGGTGGACAAGATCGTGGTTCGTTAGGTTTGGTACCCCTGATGATCCCTTCATGAATGGGAGGGAAAGCCACTTCCCCTCCCAGACGGGACAGACTATTTCACCAGCGCCAAAAGCGCCTGTGTGCTGTCGACGTTACAGTAACCAAAACCTAATGCAGACATAAAGGCCGCATGAACCTGACTGGCAGGCACAGTGACGCCATTAAACACAAGATCAAGCGTGGCACAGGCATCATGCGCCACATGGCATTCATAGTTAAAATCAACCGCAGCACGGGTGACAGCGTCAACGCACATATGGCTCATTGCACCCACGATCACCAATTTATCCACGTCTAACTGCGTCAGGGTGTGCTGCAGTTCCGTCTCCCGAAAACTGTTTATTTGGTGTTTTAAAATCACAGGTTCGTCATCTCTGGGTGCCACGCTGGCATGAATCTGTGTGCCGTCAGAGTGAGGCAAGAAGAAAGGCGCATCATTCGACGGAAATTCATGTCTAACATGGATCACAGGCAACCCTTGCTGACGAAATGCATCGAGCAAAATTGCCGCATTGGCTGCGGCCGCTTCTGTGCCCGATAAAGCCCATTTAGCACCAGCATAAGACGGGTAATAATCGTTTTGAAAGTCAATCAATAGTAAGGCAGTCTTAGACATAACAGGTTCTCCATTTATCGGTTCGTGTTATCAGTAGAACCCATTATGTCGAGTCTTCCCCTCGATGACCGATGGCGAAATTGCCATAAAACAAGGCAAAAATGACAACGTGTACTCGCATTAGCATTGTTGATTACCCGGGCGCGCTGCAAAGCGCAGTGCATGGGTTGAAAGAAAACTTTCTGTTTGCCAATAACATCATGGCTGAAGAGGAAAGTGAACTCACGTTCTCCGCGCGCATTGTGCAACCTGATCACCTCGCGTCATCAACCCAACATGACCAGATCGTGATTTTGCCGCCGAGCGCAGAGGGAGACTATTACCTTCAACCCCACTCCTCGCTCCTTCAGTATTTACATCAAGCCCATCAAGACGGCGCCATATTGTGCTCAGCATGCGCAGGGGCATTTATTTTGGCGAGGGCAGGGGTGTTAAAGGGGCGCATTGTGACCACGCATTGGCAGTTCGCTGACAAATTCAGAGCCGAATTTCCCCATACGACGCTAGAGAGTGAAAGCCTGTTGATCAATGGCGGCGATATCATTAGTGCGGGTGGCCTCATGTCATGGGTCGATTTAGGCCTAGAGATCGTCGCGCAGTATGCAAAGCCACATATCATGCGCAAGCTCGGAAAGTTTTTGATAGTTGATACCGGCAAACGTGAGCAACGGTATTACGAGAATTTTCTGCCCAAATTCGATCATGGCAATAAAGCCATCTTGCAAGTGCAGCACCACATTCAGGCGCATTATCACCAGCCCATCACCATCCCTTATTTAGCGAGCCAGGCATGCATGAGTGATCGGACATTCTTACGGCAATTCACACAGGCAACCACACTAAAACCGACACAATACCTTCAACGCGTCAGGGTACAAAAAGCGTGTGAACTGCTTGAAACCACCACGCAAAGCTTTGAGCACATCGCCCTGAGCGTTGGTTATGAAGATGCCAACAGCTTTCGTAAAGTCTTCCTCAAAGTCATTGGGTTATGTCCTTCCGCGTTCAGGGCGCAGTTTGTGTAAAGCGCCGCCATGTAAACCTACCCCCACCACTACGATGAAAGAGCCCTGCGAGTGTCCCAGCGAGTTTCCCCCTAGTCTTATCATCTAACTGATAAAGTCATAAATATCTCATATGTTTGCGAGTGACATATCACTAGATATTGTATTTGATTGACTTTGCTTCCACTGTTTTTAACGTGTCGATAATCGTGTTAACAGATTGTTCATCAGCGAGGTCATCAAATGGAATTGAAGGACCGCTACTACACCGTTTTAGACGCTTTACCTGAGCATACATTTATCTTCTCGGAGTCTGGTTTATACATCGATGTTTATGGCGGGGAAGATAATGCCACTGGATTCGATTGTAAGCAGTTTATCTGTTCATCACTGTATGACGTCGCTCCCGCTGAAATGGCTGAAACGTTTCATTCATATATTAAAAAAGCGCTTGAAACGAATCAGGTACAACTCGCCTCGTATAAATTCGATACCGATAACATGATCGAACTCCCTGACCATGTTATCGCGCCTGAACAGATTTGGTTTGAAGCCACCATTAAACCTATTCCATTGATTGAAAACGGTGAGCGCACCGTTGTGTGGATAGCGAAAAATATCACTGAGCGCCACCTCTTGGAAAAACGTCTCAAAGAGCTGTCTGAAACAGATGATCTCACAGGCATCGCCAATAGGCGCGCTTTTACCGAGGAGTTGCGAGGTGCACTGAAACAGTTTCAAACCGCCAATTCGCCTTTCTCTGTGCTTATGCTCGACATCGATCACTTCAAGAAAATTAATGATTCGTTGGGCCATTATTGTGGCGATGAGGCGATTCAGTTCACTGTTAACTTATTGAATAAAAAACTGACGGAGTCTGATTTTTTCGGGCGAATTGGCGGTGAAGAGTTCGCCATTATCCTTTGGGATTCAGGGATAGAGTCTACCTACCAAAAAGCAGAGGAACTAAGACTCTTGCTAGAAAGCAGTCGCTTCGTGGCGGAAGAGAAAAGTATAAAGCTGACGGTGAGTGTCGGTGTCACTGAGGTTCATGAATCAGACGACAACATAAAAAGCATCATGGCGAGAGCCGATACTGCGATGTACCACTCTAAGAGAACGGGCAGAAATAAAGTCAGTCGTTTTTCCTCTTGCCACTAAAAGAAAAACTCAGATGTTAAATAAAGAAATTGATGGTTTCTCCTTGCCATTACAAAGAGGACCTTTCCAGAACAATGGCGCAACCCCCTGGTTCTGCAAGTTGAATATTGGTACGCCGAGACAAACGTTAAAATTCTGTTTTGATACAGGAAGTAACTTTAACTGGGTGACGTCTAGCCTTTGCTCTGATGATGGCTGCCAACATTATGCGAATGGTCGCTTCATGTTTTCTGAATCATCAACCTTTGAGTAGATTGATCAAACCGGGACAACGGTTGATTTCGGTCCGTGGGGGAGCATGGACGTTGAAGAGGGTAGAGATAAACTTTGTATGCCTACTCAAAAGGCATTGGACGCCTGTTTATTCATATCTTTGTACCTGTCTAAAAAATATTCAGGCACACAGTTTGATGAGCTGGACTGGGATGGTGGTATTGGGCTACCTAGCGGCGAAGTGTCTGAAGTTCCTCTCGATAAGCTGTCTGGTGCCTTCAGGCTCGCACAATCTCACGCAGGGCAACCTGCTCACTCCCACTTTTTGCTCGATCTTATGGAAAAAGGGTTCGTCAGTAAAAAGCGACCATTTATCAGTTTTTTGAGCGACATGAGCGAAGAGAAATCGGCGAGAGGAACCGTGAGCTTCGGATTGCTGGATGACGCGTATTCAAAGTCGCTTGAGTACCTCTTTTTACCGTGGGCCCGTTATCGGGAAGAAGTTCCTTACCTTTGGAGCTCCGAGAATGCCTCAATAAGCGTTGGCGATAACCTTATTGGAGAAGACCTCTATTTTACTTTAGAC
>JBELME010000227.1:0-7030 GCA_042096095.1 Enterovibrio sp. | reverse complement strand
CGAAGAACTTAGGGCACTAATCAATGCGCCCACTCCCCAATCAGATAGCGCTGCCACACAGCGAAGTGCTCGATTCATAAGCACACCCCAATGTTACGAAGGGTTCGATCTCTTTGGTCTGATAGAGGACGGTGGTCCCCCTCTTGGATTGGGCGGTGTTGAAAATCAGGTCGCCCCTTACCCTTACGTTTCCTTGCCTCAATACGACAACGCGACATTAGATGACAGTGCTCAGCTGGGAAGGTGATGATGTCGCGTTTGGCTGGAACATCGGCTCGCTTATCGAGCTAGACGAAAACAATCGCTTTGGTTTGGCTTACCGTGCCGGCGTAGATCTAAAGCTTGAAGGGGATTTTACCGATCACACCACCGGACTTGTCGCGGTACCTGGTGGTGGAACCGTATCGAGCAGCTCGACGGTTCCCCTCCCAGCCACGGCTGAGTTTTCCGGGTTCCATCAACTCAACGATAAAATTGCAGTTCATTACAGCGCGTTGTGGACGCAATGGAGTGATTTCACAGAATTCAAAGCCACGGGAAGTGGATGTTCCGTCAATGGTGGCGTCTGCTTTCTAAAACCTGAAAAATACGATGATAATTTGCGCTGGGCGATTGGAACAACTTACCAATTGAACCAAGCCGTTAAACTCCGTGCAGGATTTGCCCTCGATGAAAAAGCCGGAACGACAACGTTGAGCATTCCAGACCAAGATGCCTATTGGTATTCTGCTGGCGTCAATTACTTAAATGATTCCAACTGGTCGTTTGATGCAGGGTTGGCTTACATGGACAGATCAGACGAAACGTTCACCGAAACCAGTTTGTTTGCGGGAAGCAATGAATATAAGACAAAGGGATACTTGATTATTGCCGGTGTGCAGGCCAATTATCGATTTTAACCTTCCTATAAAATTGCGCAAAAAGCCCGTTTAAACGGGCTTCTTTCGTTAACTGTGTCAACCCATATCAGGACGGGTCAACAGCATTCAGGTTGTTCTTACTACATAATTTCTTCACATTGCGTATGCCGTTGAAACTTATGGTAAATAAGAAATATTAGGAAACACGCTGCGAGAAATTGATATAGCTGGTAAGCACCAAACATGATCTCTGCGATAGCAATCGTCACGAGCACATATTCAATAGTTTTCTCATCACCGCACTAGCAACAGTATTTCAATGAAAGCCGCCCGCAATACGGCCCAATTAAAACCCGTGTTGGCCTGCTGTATTTTGCCAGCTTATATGACCTTTCTAGTGGCGAAAAAAAGCCCTGCTATCAACAACAGGGCAAACATACCGAATAGCTCTGGAATGAGATTTGTGAAGTTGACTATCGGTAGAAACTAATCCGCAGCTTTCACTCTTAACTCCCGACGAAGAATTTTACCCACAGCGGTTTTTGGCAGTTCTTGCACCACAATAATGTCTTTCGGAATTTTGTACGGTGTGAGATTTTTACGGCAATACAGAGCAATATCATCGATGTCTAAAGCATCTTTCGCGGTGATGTATGCAACAACGGCTTCCCCTGTGTTCTCGTCAGGAACACCGACCACCGCAACTTCAAGCACATCAGAATGGGAACTAAGGACTTGTTCCACTTCGCTCGGATAAACATTGAATCCAGACACTAAAATCATGTCTTTCAGTCGATCAACAATTTGAATACAACCATCTTCTAGAATCTTCCCCATGTCACCGGTTTTAAAGAAACCCTCTGGGGTGATCACTTCTGCTGTTTCTTCAGGATTGTTCCAATACCCTTTCATTACTTGCTCGCCCCTTAGGACGATTTGCCCAACCTCTCCTTTTGCCAATGGCTTGTCATAGACATCCCAAATTTCGACATCCGTGTCGATCAATGGTTGGCCGACAGTGCCGTAATGCTCGTTGCCTGGATGATTAATACTGATAACCGGAGAGGTTTCAGACATGCCATACCCTTCGGTAATAGCTCCACCGGTCACGTCTTTCCATGCGATACGCGCGCTGTCGATTAAGGCCGTGCCACCTGACACTGTGATTTTCAAGTTTGAAAAATCGAGCGCTTTAAATCCCTCATGCTGACACAAGCCAACAAACAAGGTGTTAATCCCTGCCATACCCGTGAATTTGTGAGGTTTAATAAGCGCGACCAAACTATCGAGGTCTCTAGGGTTTGGAATCAGAATGTTTCCGTTGCCTTGTGAAAAGAAAAGCACCAAGTTCACCGCAAAGGCATAAATGTGATAAAGCGGAAGTGGACAAACAAATAACTCTTTCCCCGCTTCAACCGTGCCTTCTAATCGTTCTACGAGTTGATAAATATTGGCAATCACTGAGCGATGCGTTAAGCAAGCTCCTTTCGCTCGCCCAGTCGTCCCCCTGTATATTGCAACATACAGATGGCATCAGGTGGGACAACGACTGGCGTCAGTGAATCATCCTTACAGGTTAATAGCGCGCTATCTAACTCTGTTTGGACGATTAATTTTTCACATTCAATGTTCGGTGATAAACCATTGCCACCAGCATAAATAACAACATTGATGTCTGTGTTTTCAATGATTCCAGCTAGCTTGTCGGCAAAAGGAGCAAAGATAACAATCGCTTTTGCGCCTGAATCCGAAAACTGATGCTGCATTTCGCGTTGTGTGTAGAGAGGATTGGTATTCACTAATACCAATCCAGCACGCAATGCAGCAAATGCAACGATGGGAAAATCCAATATATTTGGTAATTGAATCGCGATACGATCGCCGGGCTGCAGCGTGGTGTAGTGTTGAAACCAGCATGCCAATGCCCGAGATTTTTCTTCCACCTCTTGATATGTCAGTTGTGAAGGGCCGCAATAAAAAGCGACTTTATCGGCATACGCTTCACATGCCAGTTCGATAAAACGCGGCAAATTTTTGCATGAACTTCCATCATCACTTCTAAACACGTGGCATTCTCCTTTACGTTAAATCAGACAAAGCATGGTTTTTATTCATTCTTCGTTAAGTACAGCGTTGATCTCTAAACACACTTTTTATTGTTATCGGATGAAGAACCGATAAAACAATTCATGTGTTCGACGGCCATAAGGGGGAAATAACATGTCACTAAAAAACAGTCTCCCGCGGCTTAGAACGGCCTTCGCGTGAGAGAAGGTTCTAAAACCTTCAACCCCGTGATAACTGCCTATACCCGATGCGCCAACCCCTCCAAAAGGCAGATCATCCACCACAACATGGAATGCAGCATCGTTGATACAAACACCCCCAGCGTGGGTGTTGTTGAGAATGGTTTGTTGAAATGCTTTGTCAAAGCTTTGGATATACAACCCTAGTGGTCGAGGGTTTTCGTTAATGGTATTAATGACATCGTCCAGTTGGCGATATCCAACAATGGGCAATATGGGGCCAAAAATTTCATCTTGCATGACTTTCATCGTTCGATCCGCCCCAAGAACTAAGGTCAGCGGCATAAAACATTCTTATGCATTATCTAGCATTTCCCCCAAAGGAATGACTTCAGCCCCTTTGGATTTTGCGTCTTCTAGGTATCCCATCAAGCGTTGGTATTGCTTACTGTTAATAACACGAGTTCGTTGCATATACCCTTGAGAGGCGGGATACATGGCTTCATTGCGAAGACGTATAGCGCCAACAAGTTCATTGATACGACGCTCAGGGCAGAAAATATAATCGGGAGACACACAGGTTTGGCCTGCGTTCATGGTCTTTCCATAGATGAAACGTTTTACGGCTTCTTCCATCTCTATTTGTTGTCGATGAGGACGGGAGATTTCCCCCCTAACTCTAGTGTTACCGGCACGAGATTTTCAGCCGCAGCTTTCATCACTAGTCGACCCACTTGCGTTGAGCCAGTAAAAAGTAAGTGGTCAAAATGCAGCGATGAAAAAGCCTGAGCAACTTCTGCTTCGCCCTGAATCACGCAGACTTTGTTATCATCAAAAATACTGCTTAACAGGTCAGTAAGAATCTTGTTCGTTTCAGGGGTAAATTCAGAGGTTTTAATCATCACCCGATTCCCCGCCGCCAATGCTGCAACAAGAGGCCCAATTGTTAGGAATACAGGGTAATTCCAAGGTGCAATCACACCGACAACTCCCCTAGGCTGATACACAACTTTTGCATGAGCTGGCTGAAACACAATGCCCACGGCTCGCTTTTGAGGCTTCATCCATTTGTGCAAATGTTTTAGGGTGTAATCGATCGCAGATACAGAGGAAAAGATATCCCCCAATAGCGACTCATCGTGACTGCGGTACTGAAAATCTTTCTCAAGCGCTAATAACAATGCTTGCTTGTTGTTCAGAATGGCGCGCTTTAGACGTTTTAAATCACGAGCGCGACTTTCAAAACCGGGAAACCTATCTGAGTCAAACGCCATTTTTTGTTTCTGAAAAAGGTCGTTCATTTGCGCAACAGCGGCGGCTTTCGCTCGTGGTCTATTGGATATTTGCTCTACATTCGTCATTGAAATTCCTCATGTTGGAACCGCACTTCAATCGAAAGACTATCAGTTCGATATCAGCAAACCGGCGTAACACTGAAATAGGCTCGACGAATTAGCTGATGGAGTATGTGGTTTCAATATGGGGTATTTCTTCACAGAGGCGATTGTTAATTTTGCCAAAGGCTTATCTTTCAAAAAGGAGGCATAGTTTGGAGGGGATGAATAAAGAGATGGCCACGGAAACAAATGCTCAGCACAATACGTCCGTGGTCAATACAACAGTAGAGCAACGTTAGCCTGCTTTGGGGTGCAGATGCTCAACGGTGGTGTTTTCGGCGAGGTATTTCTGACGATATTCTCCCGGTGCACAATCTTCCCAGCGACGGAAGGCTCGATTGAAATTAGCCACATTAGAAAAGCCCACCAAATACCCGATTTCACTGATGCTCATATGCGGTTGCCTGATATAGCTTAAGGTGAGGCGCTTGCGGGTACAGTCAAGAATGTCTTCATAGCATGTACCTTGATCAGACAGTTTTCGTTGTAAATTACGAAGACTTAACCCTAAGTGTTTCGCCACAACCGCTTGTGAAGGCGCACCCAATGGCAACTCTTCCAGTATCTTATTTTCTATCAGATAGGTGAGATTGGTTTTATCCACTCGAGTCATGAACTGATCGAGGATCTCCAAGTGAGCCTGATTAATGATGGGATTGTTACCAAAAGCACGCTCCGTTGCCTGTGCTAAATCTAAAACGATGGCATTTCGTTCGCACCCAAACTCGACAGGGCATTTGAAGTGTTGAATAACATCAGGACAATCCCCCAATTCACCATACGTAAATTGGATTCGCACAGGGTCGAGATCGCCTCCAACAAGCTCTCTTGATAGTTGCACCAGCGTAGCAAGGAAAGACTCGATAAGATCAGAAGACAAGACAAAGCGACCGCTATCAGGGTATTGGTAGACTTCCAACTCAACAATCAGTTCATCACCCGATTCATAGGTCAGCATATTGCTACAGTTGGAAACCACACGCTTGTATTGTGACATTCTTTCAAGCGCTTCTTTTAAGCTATAGGCCGATTGCACGGCATAGCCGAGAGCATGCAAGGCTGAAGGATGGAAGTTACGCGCCACTTCGATGTTGAACTGTCGATGCCCCATGCGTTTATTGCAATAGGAGAACAGGTTTCCCAAGCTCTCCACACAAATTCTTCCTTCTGGATCATTCACTTCTGCAGGGTCTATACCGAACTTAACCAAGGTTTCTATAGGATCGATATCTAAAGATTTCATTGCCCGCGTAACCGGAATAATCCAACCACTTAATGTTGAATAATATGCGTTCATTTAAGCCACTTCTCACTACAGTCATCAAAGTGTTGCAACAATGTTTCAAAATGTAAAGTTGGCCAAAATGACACAAGATAGAAGAAATTAAGGCATCGATTTTTGCCCATTTTCAACCCATACTGGATACGTTAGATTGCCTTGAAAACGTTTAACTAAATACCATGCTAACTAAATATCTCTGTTCTATTTCAGACAGTTAACGTTAGAAAAATGAACCGATGGATCTTACCTCATCATTTTAATCATGGTGTATTTACCATCGATACGCCAAGCTGCGTCCACCCCGCTTTGTTCTGCTTTTCTAAAAATGATAACTAGAAAACCAAGCAACTGATTGGTCTTAGTCTCAATTCGTTTACAGTGCGCTACGTCATTTTCAACATCACTGGCATAACCCCTTATCACTCCGTAAGTTACACGTATGTCATGCGGTATTTATGTGTTCAAAATCAATCTCGATACCGCTTAACCACACAAATGACTTCGTTGGCATTTAGATGCAGATTTCTAACGTGATTTAGGTCTCATATCTGTCGTTTGTTAAATAAATCTGTATAATTCGCGGCCTATCTATTCGTTATGACATTTCTGTTGGTTGACCTCTTTCCCACGTCGAACTGTCAACCTTAACCCTAGGAATACTTCTTTGATCTCTACCGCTAACATCACCATGCAGTTTGGTGCCGAACCTTTATTTGAAAACATCTCTGCAAAATTCGGTAACGGCAACCGTTACGGCCTTATTGGCGCGAATGGTTGCGGCAAATCCACCTTCATGAAGATTCTTAGCGGTGCGCTCACGCCGAGTTCTGGCAACGTGTCTATCACGCCAGAGTTGAAGCTTGGTGTTCTTAGCCAAGACCAATTTGCGTTTGAGCAGTTCAGTGTTATCGATGTTGTGATCATGGGTGACCGCAAGCTTTGGGAAGTAAAGCAAGAGCGTGACCGCATCTACTCTCTACCTGAGATGACCGAAGAAGACGGCATGAAAGTGGCAGAGCTAGAGAGCGAATTCGCCGAAATGGACGGTTACACCGCGGAAAGCCGCGCGGGTGATATCTTGCTTCAAGCGGGTATTGATGAAGAACTGCATTTTGGATTGATGCAGCAAGTCGCGCCTGGTTGGAAACTTCGTGTTCTCTTGGCACAAGCCCTGTTTGCGAACCCAGATATTTTGTTGTTGGACGAACCAACGAACAACTTGGATATTCATACGATCAACTGGCT
>JBELME010000226.1:0-7057 GCA_042096095.1 Enterovibrio sp. | reverse complement strand
GTAATGACCCAATGAACAGAAAGAAAAAAGTAAATCAGATCCTAAAAAGCCGTGCGAAGAAGAAGAGTGCGAAGCTGAAGACAAGCAACAAGCCTAAATACATCTCAAAGGCTGATCGCGAAAAAATGGCGTTAGAAGCAGAGCAAAACACAAACCTGGAAACCACTGACGCAGTATC
This sequence comes from Enterovibrio sp., assembly GCA_042096095.1. Classification (GTDB taxonomy): domain Bacteria; phylum Pseudomonadota; class Gammaproteobacteria; order Enterobacterales; family Vibrionaceae; genus Enterovibrio. The sequence continues at coordinate 6,879 of JBELME010000226.1, read as the reverse complement.
CGTTTCCGTGGATGAAAAGAAAGACACGCAACCGAACACCACGGTTGAAGAAGTAGAAAGCAAGGCGTAATTTTTCACTACTTCCCTGATATAAAACGTTTTAAAAGTGACCGCCACGCGGCGCATTCGTAACGACCTCCCCTTTGAAATCCGCTACACTGCGTTAAACAAACGCACAAAAACTCAAACACCCTCTAGATGCTGACATCGACATTGTTTGCGCATCAAGAGGCTGTTGAGTGATAGAAAAAGGGAACGGAAATGACTGCGCCAAGTTGGGACTTCTCATTTGTATATCAAGGTCTATCAGATCAAGCGATCACCGCAGACCTCGCTCAAAGCCAACACCTCCTCAATGAGCTAAAAAATCACCCATCAATATCCATTGAAGACTGTCAGTACGCCCTCTCGCTGTATGACCAAATCACAACGCTACTGCTCTCTGTGGCGAACTACGCGTCATGCCTTTCAAGCGTGGATGCAACTGACGAGCAAGCCAAAGCGCTGGTCATAAAATGCGATGTCTTGTTTTCATCGTTAAGCCAAGCTTTTAGTCCGTTCGAAAGCTTGCTCGCCGCCAGCGATAATACGTTCTTTGAATCCGTGCTAGCGGGCTCTGATGAATCAGGTACTTACCAACGCCACGGGTTTCGTCTCTCCCGTCTTCGCCACCAGCAAACATACCGCCTTTCAGTGCCTGAAGAACAATTGCTGTCAGCCATGCAAGTCGATGGCAAAAATGCATGGGGACGTTTGTACGACGACATCACTGGTACACTGAAAGTGACTTTAGTGCTGGCAAATGGCGATAAAGAAGTCATGGGGCTATCACAAGCCGCTAGCCTACTGTATGGCAACGACAGCAAACGCAGAGAACCAGCATGGCGTGCGATTCGTAAAGCGATGGGGCAGCAAGAAATCACCTTTGCAGCGATCTTGAACGCCATTGCAGGCAATCGTCTCACCGAATACGAAAAGCGCAGTCATACCCAACCTTTGCATTTTCTTGCCCCAGCCCTTGAAGGCAGCCGTATCGAGCAGAAAACCCTCGATACCATGATGAGCGTAGCGAAACAAAGTCAAGCGCTTGGTAGGCGCGCAGCAAACGCCATGGCGACCCTCTTTGGCACGTCAACACTCACGCCTTGGGATGAATTGGCCGCCATGCCAGCGCTCAAAAACGCCGAAGAGAACTCCCCTTCTGCGACATACAGCTTCGAAGAAGCCATCGTCATAATTCGACGCGCTTTTTCGGCGGTAAACCCGGAAATGGCAGATTTCGTGGACATGATGGTGCGCGAGAATTTGATTGATGCTGCCGCACAGCCCAACAAAAGCATGGGCGCATACTGCACCAAGATACCGAAAACCCGCACGCCGCTGGTGTTCATGACATGGGGCAGCAGCATGTCAGACGTGCTCACGCTGGCACATGAACTCGGCCACGCCTTCCACAATTGGGTCATGAAAGACATGCCTTTTGTGGAAACCCAATACCCGATGACACTCGCTGAAACCGCATCAATCTTTGCCGAGAATGTGGTGAGAGATGCCTTGCTTGAAGAAGCAAAAAGCGAGCAAGACACACTGCTGATGCTTTGGGAAGAAGCACAAACCGCCGTGGCACTGCTGCTCAATATTCCCGTGCGCTTTGAATTCGAGCGAGCATTCTACGACAAACGCCAAGAGGGGGAATTGACGCCTTCGCAACTGCGTACTCTAATGGCGGATACGTGGAAAGCTTGGTATGGCGATGCGATGTCTGAGCCGAATGACCTCTTCTGGGCCATCAAACTACACTTCAGCATCGCTGAAATCAGTTTCTATAACTACCCCTACCTTTTTGGCTATCTTTTCAGCACAGGCGTTTACGCGCGTCGTGAAGCCAAAGGGCGTACATTCTATGAAGACTACAAAGCCCTGTTGAAAGACACGGGAAGAATGACCGCCGAAGACGTGGCGAAAAAGCATTTGGGCGTAGACATACAAGACAGCGCATTTTGGCTGGAAAGCATTGCGATTGCGGAGAAACGTATTTCTGCATTCGAGGAAGTGCTCGCCAGCCGAAAACGCTAACGCGAAAGACAACGCCAGAAACAAAAACACCCGCTTTCGCGGGTGTTTTTTATCTCAGCAATCAAAGCGAGGCTTATTCAACCACACCGCGAGAGCTTAGGAACTCTTGGTAAGTGCCCTTGAAGTCGGTGATTTTACCGTCACGGATTTCGAGAATACGTGTTGCGATAGAGTCAACAAACACACGGTCATGCGAAACAAAGAACAAGGTACCTTTGTACTGCTCAAGCGCGGTGTTCAAGGATTCAATCGATTCCATGTCCATGTGGTTGGTTGGTTCATCCATGAGCAACATGTTTGGCTTGTGCATCATTAGCTTACCAAGCAACATGCGGCCTTGCTCACCACCAGAAATCACTTTAACTGACTTCTTAATGTCATCTTGTGAGAACAAGAGACGACCGAGGTAACCACGCACCACTTGCTCGTCATCACCTTCGTTTTTCCACTGAGACATCCAATCGAACAGGTTCATGTCTGTCGAGAAATCTTCAGCGTGATCTTGCGCGTAATAACCAATGTTTGCGTTTTCAGACCACTTAAATTCACCCGATTTCGGCGATAAGCAACCAGCAAGCGTGTTAAGTAGCGTTGTTTTACCCACACCATTCTGACCGATGATGGCAACACGCTCACCCACTTCGAAAATACCGTTCAGACCAGAGAACAGCATGTCATCAAAGCCTTGAGAGAGATTTTCAACTTCCAACGCGTTACGGAACAGTTCTTTTGATTGCTCGAAGCGGATAAAGGGGTTTTGACGGCTCGATGCTTTCACTTCATCAAGTTTGATTTTGTCCATTTGCTTCGCACGAGACGTCGCTTGCTTCGCTTTAGAGGCGTTTGCGGAGAAACGCGCGACGAAGGTTTGCAGTTCAGCAATCTGTGCTTTTTTCTTCGCGTTGTCAGACAGCAGACGCTCGCGTGCTTGAGACGCTGCAGACATGTATTCATCGTAGTTACCGAAGTAAACGCGAAGCTCACCGTAATCCAAGTCAGCCATGTGTGTACACACGGAGTTTAGGAAGTGACGGTCGTGCGAGATGATGATCATGGTGCAGTTACGCTCGTTCAGCGTCTGCTCCAACCAACGGATAGTATCGATATCCAAGTTGTTCGTTGGTTCGTCAAGAAGCATGATGTCTGGGTCTGCAAACAGCACCTGCGCCAATAGCACACGTAGTTTCCAACCTGGCGCAACGCTGCTCATCAAACCAAAGTGTTGCTCTAACGGAATACCTACCGACAAGAGCAATTCACCCGCGCGAGATTCTGCGGTGTAACCGTCCATCTCTGCGAATTCAACTTCAAGGTCAGCAACACGCATGCCGTCTTCTTCTGTCATTTCTGGCAGAGAATAAATACGGTCACGCTCTTGTTTTACCGCCCAAAGTTCTGCGTGGCCCATGATAACGGTGTCGATAACCGTGAATTCTTCGTACGCGAACTGATCCTGGTTCAGTTTTGCCACGCGTTCGTTAGGATCAGTACTAACGTTACCCTGTGAAGGCTCTAACTCACCGCTCAAGATCTTCATAAACGTCGACTTGCCGCATCCATTTGCGCCAATCAAGCCATAACGGTTTCCTTCGCCGAACTTCACCGAGATGTTTTCGAAAAGAGGTTTTGCGCCAAATTGCTGGGTAATGTTAGCTGTACTAATCAATGCGATTATCCTGAACAGTGAGTAAAAATCGCCGAAAGAGTACAGAGTTCCCCCTCTTACTTCAAGCAAACACGGGATTGAGTTCACGATATCTTTTTCATCACCATGCTAATGAGTGAGAAAATTCAGAACCACAAGCGCCTATTTTTAGCGTATCGCGGGGGTTTTTCGCTCAATATCTCGTGAATCAGGTAAGACAGGTGTAGATACGAGAAAGCAAATAAGTATCCGCTCAGCTTTTCGAACAGGTCAACAGGCTGAACTCGCACTTTTAAACAGGCATGCCTTATTACTCGCGCTCTCCTTCGCGTTCGGCAGAGAACACAATGGGTGACAAGGTTGCGCGAGTTTGGCTCAACGAATTGTCACTGTCTGACATTATCGCCACAGCATTGACCGTGTTATAAGTTTCCCCATAGATGCGAGCAAAGTCTTCCTGCACATTGCGCTGCGCAAAGTGCCATGTATCACGCACTGTGCCGCTGGTGGCCGCCAGCATCATAAACTGGTCAGGGGAATAAGGGTTCGGCCAACTCGTCCCTTCAGGCGATTGTTGAGACCACACGTAGACGATGGTTTGACTGCTCATGACTGTAAAGCCCGGTTGAATTACAACAGAAATACGAATGGCAAAATCATCACCCTGCTTAGATTTCTCGTTATCCACCTGCGGAAACTGCGCGACTTTCCAGCGCCAAGACATCCAAGGCATTGCGCCTATATCAATGTCTTGCTCCATCATCACGGCGGAGGCCGACTTCTCGCTCTTCGCATTCAGCAGGTAATACGGCACCCCGCTGTCCGGCTCTTGCTGAAACAGCACGTAGACAGTTTGACCCTTGAAGGATTTCCGATCCCACTCTGAGAATGTGGAATAATCGATAGAGAAAGATTGCGCGGCAAACAACGTAGGCGACACCAACAAGATAGCGAACGTCAACCCAAAGAGAGGCCCTCTTTTTAAACCTCCGAGGTGGATTCGATGCTGAATACCTGGTTTCGCCATCACAATGCCCTTTACGTCATCCCTATGTTGAAAAGCTTAACGCAAGGTCAACATCAAGGTGAAGAGTTTGTATGGGGGATAAACACACCGTCGCGATTACAAAGCACTTTGAATTCACAGCAGCTTTTCGTTTCGATGCATATCTAAAATTTCGCTACCTGCCACAATTCCGGTGAAATCGCCTCATTTTCCGTAACTTAAACAGCCACATTGTAACTACACTTAGACAATAGACTGTTTCAATAACTGATCACCTTCTTCCAATTAGAGACAAAAAGTAGCTAGGTTGTTTATGAAGACATTGTTTAAAAAATGGCTGAAATGTCGTCCTTACTTTTTCCGCGCTAACCACGCACTAGGATTGTTCATCACCGCCGTTGCTTTCTCTGCTTTTAATGCATCCGCAAATTCATCACTACTTTCAGACACGAAACATGTGCTGTACATCAATTCTTATCATCAAGGCTATGCATGGAGTGATGATATTGAAAAGGGAGTGCGCGAATCATTGGCGGCCACCAGCATGCCAATTGACGTATCAACGGTTCATCTGGATACCGAGCGCTACGCTCAAGAGATTCTGGTTCAACGTGTTGCTGAAACCCTGCGGTTAAAGCAAAACGAAAAATTGATCGATGTTGTCATTGCATCGGATGCGCCCGCCATTCAGTTTGTAGAAAAGCTGCAACCTGAACTCTTCCAAAACCAAACGATTGTTGTCACGTCGACCATTGATATTCCGCGCATAGAGCAGACGCTGAACCCCTACATCACAGGGATTTCGTCATACACCGATTATTTGGCATCGGTAGAGTTCGCGCTGTCATTACACCCTGACACGCAAGCGATCCTATTTGTGGGTTCGACGCACGCCCACCACAATCAGCGTTTGTTAAACACGATAAAAGTCGACGTCATTCCCAACCTCAGTCAATACACCATTAACACTCTTGCCGATGCACCGTTAGCATCTATTCAGACTGAGCTAGACAAGATGCCGTCAAAGACGTTGGTCTTCCTTTTGAGTGATACCCTTTTTGATAGTGAGACTCTTACAAGCCTTAGCCCTGCAGAAACGGCACGAACCCTCTCATCAATGTCTTCTCACCCAGTCTATAGCTTCTGGTATGCGCATTTAGGGCATGGCATTGTGGGCGGCAAATTCGCGACGGGGTACAGCCAAGGAAAAGCTGCAGCGCAAATCGCCGTTATCGCACTTGAAGACCAAGTGATGGATGGGAGAGATCTGGTGTCACCCATCCCATTTAGCCCAGCACCTAATGCACCCTTTTTCGATGCCGAAGTATCAGAAAAACATGGTATTTCAGCATCAAATTTACCCAATGACGCAAGGATCATTAATCAACAAACACCCATATGGCAGGAATACAAAACCGAAGTTTTGCTCACACTTATCGCTTTGCTTGCACTTATTTCCGCCGTGCTGGGGTTCTTCCTACTTACGCGCCAACAGAGTGACACCATTCACCTTATCAGTGACGAAAACTCTGAGTTGAGCCATGCGTTGGATGTAAATAAAGAAACATTGGATATCGTTGAGCACAAACTGGAAGCCGCCACTATCATCGATAGCCTGACTGGATTGAGCAATGCCAAGCACTTCACTAACATGCTCGACAAAGAACTGAAGCGCGCTACACGCTATCAAACCGCCTTGAGCTTGCTCTTATTAACGTTCGATGACTATGACAACTTTATGAGTGTGTATGGCGAAAGTAATGCTGGGAAGCAACTTGCCAAAATGGGAAAAATGATCGCGACAAGTTGTCAGCGCTCTTCTGATTTGTTGGCCTATCGTGGTCAGGGAAGTTTTGCCATTATTCTGCCACATACGACCTGCGACAACGCGCTCATCGTGTGTGAGAAACTGCATGATCAGCTAAAGAAAAAAGCACTTCCTTTTGGTCAATCGCACACGGGCATGATGACCATCAGCATTGGCGTTTCGTCCATGGAAGGCGATGAAAAAAATGTCTTCCCACACCATATGTTGTCGCTCAGTGAAGCAATGTGCGAGGAAGCTCAAAAGTATGGCGGAAACGTCACACGTTCAGCTTTGGCCCGAATTCAACTGCGAAGTGCGACACTCTCCAATATCAAGCAGCCAATA
>JBELME010000225.1:0-7072 GCA_042096095.1 Enterovibrio sp. | reverse complement strand
TGAGAAACTCAATTGGATCAGTGTGTTGGTATAATTATTTGATCAACAACGCCGTTAAATAGTAGAAAGAATGCTTGAGCGAGAGAGAGAAAATAGTGAGGGTATATACGTCTGGTTGAGTTTTTATGTATTGACGCAGTGATGTGGGCGAGGGGTTTTCTCGCGTGACCTCATCGAGGTTATCGATGGAACAAGGGGGATGGAAGGGAAAAGGTGCCGTCGCAAGAGAGGGCACCTTCATGTCAAGCAACCTGAAAATGCTCGCTGAATGCGGTATCTTCAGGTTGTTTGGGTATAAACGCTATTTATCTGACCAAACGGCAAATTCGTTGCCGCTTGGTTCAACGAAATGAAAACGTCTCCCACCAGGGAAGTCGAAGATAGCTTGCACAATTTTTCCGCCGGTTTGGCGAACGTTGATTTCAGTTTGTTCAAGAGAATCGCTATAGAACACGATCAACGCGCTGCCCTTGCTTGGCTCTGAATGCATGTCGGCGCGGTAAAAGCCCCCATCTAGACCTTCATCGGAAAAGGCGGTGTAATCTGGACCATAGTCGGTGAATGTCCAGCCAAAGGCTTCAGAGAAAAAGGATTTGGTGGCGAGTAAATCGCGGGCTGGAATTTCAACGTAATTGATCTTGCCATGTTGATGCATCGGTGCACTCCGGTGATATGGTCAATGCGGTGGGTCCAACAACCCAAACTGACAACCGCAATGCCTCTGCTAATTGACGGAATCTATCTTAATGGAACGCGCGCTATTTCATTGAGATCAAAGGCGCTTTCTAAAAAATACACCTCTGAAAAATGTGGGTAAACGTTCATCACGTGAAATCAATCGAAGCTGTCCGTGATACAGCTGCAAGTTGCAGTCGGAACTGGGAATGAAGGTAAAGAAAACCGGCAACATAACAATATTCTAGCAACACATAGACGCAAAAATGCCCGTCAGAAACTCGCTAACGTGTCTGTTTAACGGGCATTCTCACTTTTGTCTCATTAGTTCCTCACTGAAAGACGGGCTAGGTGACTGACGTTTGTGAGGCGTGTTTCTTGCGGTAGGCAAGGGGGCTTAATCCGTTAATTCTTCGAAAATGGCGGCTGAAATTCGCGAGGTTGTGAAAGCCAACAGTTTGGCTGATGTCGGCGATGGTATCACTGGTATCACTTAACAACACACAGGCGCGTTGGATACGTACACGGTTTACAAAATCCGTGAATCGATGACCTGATGACTGATGAAAAAATCGTGAGAAATATGATTCGGTCATGCCGAGTTTGTCAGCTAAGGTTTTGAGGCGTATCGGCTGTTGGTAGTTTTGCATCACGTAGTCGACGACTTCGTTTATTCTGCTTTGTACTGTGCCCGGTTCTTTGACTTCTGAGGCTGGCATATTGGAAAGCAAACGGGTGTTGCGCTTGCTGAGGTAGTCAATAAAAGACAGGAAATGAACCAGTCTGGTCACTCCTTCGCTTTCCCTGACTTTTTGGAAGCATTCGACGGCATTGTCGAAAGGCACATCGAGGAATTCTATCCCCATTTTTGCTTGTTCTAATAAGCGGCCAAACTGAGCGAGCTCAGGAAAGGATTTGGCCGCTGTATAAAATAAATCTGGCTTGAACAAGATCACCATGTCGCGCAATTCGTGGGTTTCACCAGGCTTTAGCGTGCTCTCCCAATTGTGAGGGAGCCAAGGGCCAACAAGCGTGAGCTGTCCGGGTGAAAAAGGCCCTAAATGGTTACCTATCATGGCTTTGCCATTTGTTTTGACGATCAGGTGGAGTTCATACTGTTCATGCACATGCCAGTGAATACTATGATGAGGCACACCATGCTCTTTGTAATACACGGACTCGTCGTTGATTTGGATAAATTCCCATACGGGATCTTTGGCGTTCGGCTCTGCCATTAAGTGCTCCTCTTGAAGGGGGCTATACCTGATAGGTTTTTAACCATATGTTGGCTCTAGTACCTTAAACAGTGATGAAAATTGCGCGTGTTTAGCTGCGTACAACGCATGTCTTTTTACATTGGATATGAATGTTTTTTCTATTGCTGGCGACTGACACACCGCTTCAATCGATCGTTCTGTATGGCAAGTCGAGCCGCACCCAACGCCGGTCCTGTTTCTGCTCCGTCGTATTTATGAATCACCAGATTTAATACGTCTGCAAGCATTTGTAGCCAGTAATCACTTTTCACGCCCCCGCCAATCGCGCCCAATGAGGACAAATGCGTGTTGGCATTTTCAAGCGCGAATAAGCAGTCTCTAAAGCTGAATGCAATCCCTTCTAGTATTGCTTGTGTCATGTGATTTCGCGATGTGTGCGCTGTTAATCCTTCAAAACTGCCTGTTGCAAACGGGTTGTTGTGCGGAGTGCGCTCGCCATTGAGATAGGGCATGAAAAACACAGGACGATGCAGATCATCTGTGGCTTCTGCTTCACCAAGCAGTTGCTCGATGGACATGGATGTGATGGATGAGAACCATAGCAAGGGACTGGCACCATTGAGCAAGCACGCCATATGGCACCAACGATCAGGCAAAGCATGCGCGAAAGCATGAATGTAGCCTTGAGGATTGGCGCTGTGCTGTTCTTTGGCGACAAAGATTTGCCCTGACGTGCCGAGAGAGAGGAACGCGTCACCTTCATTGACGGCTCCAATACCAATGCCGCCCGCAGAAGCATCACCCGCACCGCCGGCAACGAGAATGCCATCAGGAAGCATCAAACGACCTGCAACTTCCGCCAACAGAGTGCCACTGATTTGATTCTCTTCAAGTAGGGTCGGCATGTGCTTGCGCTTGAGGTGACAGGCGCTGAGCAGATCATCATCCCAATCACGCGCTGCTTCATTTAGCCACAAGGTGCCTGCTGCATCGCTGACGTCAGTGCAACACGCTCCTGTTAGCATGAAACGCACGTAATCTTTGGGCAAAATAATTTTATCTATTCGCGCGAAGATATCCGGCTTGTTGTCATGTAGCCACAGTAGCTTTGGGGCAGTAAAGCCTGGCATGGCTGGCACCCCCGCGCTGTAGCCAATGTCGGGGCATAAACGGTTGAGATCAGCGCTTTCTTTGTGGGCACGTCCGTCGTTCCATAGAATGGCGGGGTAGACAGGTTCTCGTTTCTCATCAAGGCAAACCGCGCCGTGCATTTGACCAGATAACCCGATGGCGGCCACTCGCTGCCAATGGGATTGATTGCGTTCACGGAGCGCTTCAAAACAATTGAGCGTGCTTTGCCACCAGACAGATGGGTTTTGTTCGTTCCATAGCGCTTGAGGGGAGTCGGTGCCGTAAGACACCGACTGGCTATCCAGTAAGCCGCCATCAATGTTGACCAATAGGACTTTGACGGCAGAAGTCCCGATATCAATACCTAGATAGGTATTCATGGGTTAACTCATCACATTGCCGCCATCGACGTTATACGTCTGGGCGGTAATGTAGTCAGAAAGGGGGGAGGCAAGGAAAAGCGCCATGCCCGCGATATCATTCGGTACACCCATACGACCTAATGGCACTTCTTCGCCAACCAATTTTTTCTTCTCGCCAAGTTGGCGGTTTTCATATTTGGCAAACAAGGCATCGACACTGACCCACATTGGTGTATCCACGACGCCGGGGCAAATCCCGTTCACCGTGATGCCATGCTCAGCCAGAGCGAGTGCGGCAGATTGGGTGTAACTGATCACTGCGGCTTTTGTGGCGCAATAATGCGCGACCAATGCTTCTCCACGACGCCCCGCTTGAGACGCCATATTTATGATTTTTCCGCCTTTCCCTGTTTCTATCATGGCTTTCGCGACATCTTGCATTAAAAAGAACATGGCTTTGACGTTCACGGAAAATGCGAGATCAAATTCTTCCTCAGAGGCATCCAATATCGGCGCCATGTTAAAAATAGCGGCGTTGTTGAACAGCACATCAATGCTGCCGAACTGGGTCAGAGTAGAGGAAACCAAACGTCTGCGTGTATCAGGATCCGTGATGTCTCCATGTTGGTATGTCACTTTATCGCCAAACTCATCAATAAGGGCGGACACGCCAACCGACGGCTCAATAGGAAGGTCAGCAATCACACATTTTGCGCCGCTGGCGAGATAGGCATAGGCGACGGCAAGCCCAATGCCGCCATTTGCGCCAGTAAGAAGAGCAACTTTACCTTCGAGTGTTGGCTTGCCGTGAAGCTCTAGTGACATTGTCATCTGTAACGCTCCTGATATGCGTCCATCGTGATGGCGATTTGTCTTTTTAAAGATTCACCAAATTCTGGGTATTGTTTGTTCAGCCCTTGCCAAATATCAGGGTCATTTAAAAACGCACCCACGGGATCTTTTTGGTGCATCCACATTTCGGCTGTAGATAGGTACGGGTCTTTGTAGCTAAACACGAAGCGACCCGTGATCTTTAGCGACAAGAAACAATACCAGTGCGCAATCAATATGATTGCCGATATCGGGAAGTGTCCACGGCCGAGGCTTAGCTTGAGCGTGGGCAAAATAAACTGCGGAAACTTGCTGATACTGTCCATCGCGATACGCTCAATGGAATCCGCGATATACCCATTGCTGAAACGAGAGATAATAATTTGGCGATAGGATTCCAAATCAAAAGGGCGATCATCTATCGTCGGGATAACGTCTTTTTGATGGTAGGCCTTTAGCCACCCATTGAGTTCGTCATCATGAATATTTTGGTCGAACGTCTGGTATCCTCGCAGCGCCCCAACGTAAGACAGCATAAAATGCCCGCCGTTTAGGATTCGGATTTTGGCTTCTTCAAAGGCATGAACATTCTTCGTGAAAGTCACTCCCACGGCATCGAGCGCTGGGAAGGCGTTCGCCAATTTGTGTTCAATGACCCACTGCTCGAAATCCTCTCCTAGAATAGGGCACGCATCCTCTTCACCGCGTTGTTGTTGGATCTCGTGAGACAAGCTTGCTGGCGGCACAGGAGTGATCCTGTCAACCATGGAACACGGGAAGGTGACATTGACGTCCATCCATTGTTTGAGGTCTGAGAGTTGCGCTGCTTCGGCAAATTGGCCGAATGCCTTTGCGAGGCGATGACCATTGTCACGCAGGTTATCGCAGGTCGCGACGGTGATTGCACCGTTGGCCATGCTCTGGCGTGCTAGCAGCGCCAATGCAAGGAAACCAAACAAGGTTTTTGGTTGACCGCGTTGTTGTTTTATTACCGTGATATCGTTTGCCACCTCTGGGTGTGAGAGGTTGACGTCGTTGGTGTCGGTAAGGTAGTACCCGCCTTCCGTCACGGTGATCGTTAACGCTTTTACATTGTCGTCGTTGAAGATACGCCCAATCACTGAAGGGTCTGCAGACGCGTCCTCCACACGGTCAATACTGCTAATTTTGATGTATTCGGCATCCCCATTCGGGGCAATGCGTTTGAAGTGATACTGACCATTTTGAGCCTGCAACGCATCTGGAATAGCCCGCGTCTCTTCACGTAAATTCACGTCTGTGTAATACCAACGCTCGCTTTCTGGCAGCGTGTCGTTGAGCAACTGAAGGTAATAAGCTTGATGGCCTCGGTGAAACGCACCAATGCCAAAGTGAACCAGACGCTTGTGGTCAGACATGGCTTACCTCACCGTAAATGTTAGATGCTTGTTCTTGGTCATCGAACAAATAGACACGCTGTGTATCCAGCTTCACCCCAATAGTTTGTCGCAGCTCGGGCGTGTGTTTAGGATCGGCACGCACCACCACGGTTTCGCCGCTCAAGGTTCGGATATACGTGAGGGTTTCACTGCCCAACTGCTCGATGACTTCGACATCGCCTTTCAAATCCCCTTCATCTGCGCTGCAGAAAGAGATGGATTCCGGGCGGAAACCGATAGACGCCGATGCGGTTGCGCGCTCATCAAACATGGCTGCTGGCAGCGTAGTGCGCGCATCTTCGTTGAAGGTGATTTCCACGTTTTCGCCCGACGCCACCACCTTGTTGACGGGTAAAACGTTCATTTTTGGTGTGCCGATAAAGGTGGCCACAAAGCGGTTCGCAGGCTGGTGGTAGAGCTCGAGTGGTGTGCCAATTTGTGCGACTTCACCTTGGCTCATGATCACCACTTTATCCGCCAGCGTCATGGCTTCAATCTGATCGTGGGTGACGTAAATCATGGTGCTTTGAAGCTCTTGGTGTAGACGCGAGAGCTCAATGCGCATTTCAACACGAAGCGCGGCATCAAGGTTTGAGAGGGGCTCATCAAACAGGAACACTTTCGGGTTACGCACAATCGCACGACCGATGGCAACACGCTGGCGTTGACCGCCTGATAACGCTTTTGGCTTACGATCTAAGAGCGCATCCAGCTTGAGTGCTTTCGATACCTTGGTGACCTTTTGTTCAATTTCGTCTTGCGGGCGTTTTGCTAGTTTGAGGGCGAAAGACATGTTGTCTTTCACCGACATGTGCGGATAAAGCGCGTAGCTTTGGAACACCATTGCGACGTCACGCTTGGATGGGTGGGTTTCTATGATCGACTCACCATCCAATTGAATGTCGCCCTCTGAGGATGACTCTAAGCCTGCAATCGTGCGAAGTAATGTCGATTTACCACAACCTGATGGGCCAACAAAGACAACGAATTCGCCTTTTTTAATCTCAAAATCGATGTCCTTGAGTGCAAGGACGTCACCGTACTTTTTATATAAATGTTTGACTTGTAAGTAGCTCATTTAACAGCCCCAAAGGTTAATCCCTGAACCAGTTGTTTCTGACAGAACCAACCAAGAATGATGATAGGCGCACACGCCAGCGTGGATGCGGCTGACAGTTTTGCCCAGAACAAGCCTTCCGGACTTGAGTAAGTTGAAATCATCGTCGCGAGCGTGCCCGCATTGGCAGAGGTCAGGTTGATTGACCAAAATGCTTCATTCCAGCTCAGTACAATCGAGAGCAGCGCGGTGGATGCGATGCCACCAAGAGACAACGGGATCAGCACGTGTCGGATTTCCCCTAACGTGTCAGCGCCATCAAGACGCACAGCTTCTAGGATGTCACGCGGGATATCTTTGAAGTAAGAGAACAGCATCCAC
>JBELME010000224.1:0-7096 GCA_042096095.1 Enterovibrio sp. | reverse complement strand
ATCATAACGTCAGTAAACCTCGCTGAATCCTGCATCTTCAGGTTGTTTGGGTATAAGTGCCGGAGATACCTTGTGAAAGTCGCGACCGAAAAAATTCTTGAACAGAGATGCAATCAAAATCGCGACTGGTTCGTTAGTGAAGGGAAACACTGTGTTTTACACGCGCCTCATTCATTCACACAGGATCTCCTATGAACAAAGACAGTACGCGTTACGCAAACGCCGCCCTCGCATTACGTATCGGACTCGGGTTGGTGTTTGTGATTGGTGGCCGTTCGAAACTGAGCCTGCTTCTTTCGAGTTCTAAGCAAGCTGGCATGGTTGCAAACTACATGGGGACGACGGGCTATATCAATGAGCTATTTCAAGATTATCTATTCAGTAATGGCGTGCTCACGCCGTGGTTCTTTCTCACATCACTTTCTACGTTTGAACTGTTTTCAGGCATCGCCCTGATTGCAGGTTTTATGGTGCGTCCGTTAGCGCTGTTTTACGGCTTGTTGTTGTGGACCTTTGTGTTTTCTTTGCCCGTCGATACCGTGCCTGGCGCGTCCGTTGGCGTGAAAACCTACACGTCACCTGCAATGTTTGTTCAAATTCGCGACATCACCTTATCCGGCATGATGTTTGTGCTGTTCAATCTTGGGGCAGGGGCGAGAAGTCTCGACTTGCGCCGAGGCCAAGGCGGTGGCAATGCCGCGCCGAATTGGGATGCGCTCGGGTTGTTACTTCGCTTCTCCCTCGGGGTAACGTTTGTCATTGGTGGCTTCTTCGGGGCTTACGCAAAGATTCCGTCTTTTGCGACGTATCAAATCTTTTTGGCGTTAATTGGTTTGGTGCTGATCTTTGGTCAAGGCACGTCGCTAAAGGCTGCGGCAGGCGCGGTGGTCTTGGTCATGGCATGGTACATGTTGCAAAAACTTAACCTCGATAAAGGGGTGATTGCGAACCTAAATGGTGTGAAACGGGAATTTGCACTGGCGGCTGCGGGTCTTGTGTTGATGAGGTTGGGCGGAGGTGAGCGCTTTACTTTGTCAGATTGTGTGCGAAGAACGAAGGAAACCTTGGGTATTCAAACGTCTCCTTCCGCCGTTGGGGACCAACCCAAGCCGTAATAAACACTCGTAGGGTGGCGCGTGAAAGCGTGCCACCTCGCATGAATGTATTTCCAGAGAGGGACGTATCCTTTTCATCATCGAAGACGCTCCAGGTTGCTCTACATTCGATTTGCGGCTTCGTCATGAGAAGGGCACATGCCATGTTGAATTTTTTCAGAAAACGCCGAAAGGTCATCTTCACTGAAGCTTTGCTCAATCAGCTTTTTCGCTATGCACTGTCTTTGTGTCATCACGAATCGCAAGCCTATGATTTTGTGCAAAGCTGCTGCGAGAAAATGCTCAAAAGTGACGATGAAACCGCGCATAATAAAGCCTATATGATGCGCGTGATCCGCAATGAGTTTGTGGATCACTGCCGACGTAATCAGCTTGAATTGATCTCGTCTTCAGATCTGGTGGATGATGAGGTCAATGATGGGCATGCATTCAATGCCCTCGGACAAATGACGATTGACGAACAACATGTTGAAATTTTGCTTGCCAGCATTTCAGCGAAGGAGCGTGAGTTGCTGTATTTATGGGCGGTAGAAGGGTTCAGCATTCAAGAAATTGCGACCTTAACGAACATTCCAAGAGGCACCTTGCTTTCACGTTTGAGCCGAATGAAAGCCCGGTTGGTGGATGAATTTGACCACATGTTAAAGCAGGTATCGTAGCCATGATGTATTCAAAAAAGCCCGACGCATTGAAATCGCAACTTACCAAGCACTACGACGCGAAATCCTTATCCGCCACGCAACTGAGTGCGCTAAACGACTTGCAGAAACAGTCCACGCGAGAAGGCGCTGCCCCCCAGTTAGTGGTTCAGCGAACAGGTATCGCGTTGGCGGCAATGTTAATACTGGCAGTGAGTGTGTGGACGTTCTGGTTCGAAAGGCATGACTACAATGCCATTTCGGCTGAGATTGCCTACAACCACAATAGCGAAATGCAGATGGAAATTCTGAGTGATTCGTTTGCCGACATTGATACTTACCTCAATCGCTTAGATTTTTCGGTGGTCATGCCGTCACAGCTCCCCGTTGAAAAATGGATCTTACTCGGTGGGCGTTATTGCAGCATTGACGGAAAAATTGCCGCTCAACTGCATGTGAAAGATCTAGAGATTGATCGGGTGTACACCTTCTATCAAGCCAAACTGCCGCAAGGTATCGAGGCTGATATGAAAAACGTAGTCACGAATGTGGATGGCGTAAATGTGTCGCTATTGGAAGAAAACGGGCTGTTGATGGGGCTGGCGAAATAGTCGCAGCCTGTCCGTATTCCCATGCTTTTGTGCTTTTCCATCTGGGATCGCACGGGTATATTGCGTTGTATTCGATATCATTCTTTCGCCTATCACTTGTCTAAATGCAGTGTGTGAAAGAGCAAAACAGGAATGCACCATGATAAAACAACTCGACAGTAAAATTGTGTACCAAAACAAATGGATGAGCGTAAGGGAAGATAAAATTCTTCGCCCAAGTGGCGCAGAAGGCATTTATGGGGTGGTGGATAAACCCGATTGTGCAGCAATCATCGCCATCGATAACGGCATCATTCATCTGGTTCAACAATACCGCTATACGGTGCAGGCGCGTTGCTGGGAAATACCGCAAGGGGCGTGGGAATCCTCACCTGATGCTGATCACTTAGATTTGGCGAAAGGCGAGTTGCGTGAAGAAACGGGATTGGATGCAGCATCCATGACGTACCTCGGTGCCCAGTTCATTGCCTATGGCTTTCTTAATCAAACCTGTCATGTTTACCTCGCAACATCTCTGACGCAGAGAGGCAACCAGCTCGACAGTGAAGAAGAAGATTTGATCACCCGTGCTTTCCCTGTGGCGGATTTTGAGCGCATGATCATCGAAAATGAGATTAAAGACTGCGTGACAATTTCAGCATATGGTTTGGCCAAGCTAAAGGGCCTGGTATAGCGAAGGTTATCAAGGAAAACTGTCACTAATTTTCTTCAATAGAGCTTGTTTTCTCAGAATGCTTAAATCTCTATATCTCTTTCGTATTGCTCTTAATATGATATTGTTCTTATGTGATAATTATTTTTTATATCTGCGACGAAAGTTTGGCAAAATGCCGCTTATATGTTCACATTTAAGTCATTTTTATGGCGCTGAGTGAGGGGTATCGCAGAGACAGCTTAAATACACAATTTATCCGTGTGTACTGCAAAGTTTCGTTTTTATAATGGCAAAAAATGCATAAAATCGTGATTAAAAACATCGATTTAGATAATGCGTGTCATAACAAGAAGCAGTTGAGTGAGGACGTCCATTTATACACTTATGTGTAAAAGTGGAGAAATGTCGCGCTCATGGATAAAAAAATGCGTATAGCCTCTCTAGCAATCCTTATCGCAGGGTTGATTACCAATGTCTCCACGTCCGCGTTCGCCGAGTCAGAACTCGATGAATTGCTAAATATGTCGCTTGAATCCCTTTCTGAAACCAAAGTTGTTTCCGCTACGCGTACTGCCCTCAGTTTGGCTGATACACCTGCCGCTGTGCATGTCATTACCGCCAAAGAAATCAAACGTTCTGGTGTTCGCTCGGTCGCGGACGCCTTAGTGTTTGCCCCAGGTCTGCATGTCGCAAAGTTCTCCAACTATGATTGGGGCATTTCTGCGCGAACCACCAACGAAGCCTTGAGTAATTCGATGCTGGTGATGGTAGACGGTCGAAGTGTTTTTAATGGCATGTTCTCTGGGGTGGATTGGGATCTTATTCCCGTGAGCCTTGATAATATCGATCGAATTGAAGTGGTGATGGGGCCAGTTGGTACCATTTGGGGTGGCAACGCCGTGCATGCCGTCATCAATATCATCACATTGGATGCAGAAGATGCGTTACGCCGTCACGTTATGGTGTCGGTTGGTAACTATGATTACCAAGAGTATCAGCTTCATCACGGTGGCCAGATCAGCGAAAACCTGTATTTAAGCGGGTATGCTGAATTTGTTCAGCATAAACCTTGGACGAGTGACGAAGAACGCGTAAAGCCGCTCCAAGAATACAAGGTATATACCGAACGGTTTGGGTTAAGAAGTGACTATCAGCGCCTTGACCGCACGGTCTCAGTGCAGTTGGGCGGCATTCGCTCTCGAGAAGACTATCAATGGGGGTATTACGAACCCCATTTCCTTAACCCAGGGCATGACGGGCCGGACTTCAGTGCTTTCGACACCGAGCTTTTAGCAGAAGAGTACTTTGCAGGCTTGAAATGGCTTCAAGAAGCGGACGACCAGCGCCAATGGGAGCAGCAGTTCTGGCTGACTTATAGCAGCAGCGATGGCGCTGATCGCAACGCATCCTTTACCCGATTTGACTCTGAAACGCGATATACCGATCAGAATGTATTCGGAGGGAACCTGACAGCCGGTTTGAACTACCGATTGATCGACGAACATTTTGATACCTATGATACGAAATCGTCGTATACCCTGCCGTATGCTCGAGTAACGGATGAACCGGATTTCACCAACCAGAGCGTGGCGGTGTATTTAAACTACTCCTACCCACTGACTGACACCACAGAATTGATGGTGGGGAACCGTTGGCAGTACTTCAACTTGGTTGAAGATACGTTCGCACAACCACAAATCCGTTTGATGCAAGATGTGGGTGAAAATCAGCGTCTATGGGCAGGTTGGGGGCGTGCTGTGATCACACCGTCGCGCTTAGATCGCGCGACAGACTTCCATCAGAATATCTATGGCAGCGATGTCATGTTTTGTTCGTCAACTCAACCCGTACAGTGCCTGCCAGACAATTATGATTACGTGAAAAGCATCAAGTACCTAGGTAACGAAGACATTCCTGTGCCGAAAATTGATACATTCGAGCTCGGCTATCGTTTTTGGGATGATAGACGCATTCAATTTGATGCGAACCTATTTTACAGCGAAGAAGACAGCATTCCGGCTTACCAGCTGATCAGTGCAGATCGCTATTTGAATGGAGAAAACTCTTCGCCTGGTACAGCAGGCACCATTATCGATGTGTATAGCTATCAATTGATCACACCGCTATCAGCGAAAACTTACGGCGGCGAGTTAAGCATGAAGTGGTCGATCAATACTCAGCTCCAAGTGAATGCGAGTTATGCCTACAAACAAATCGAAGCGAAATGCGAGGGAAGTACATGCGCATCGACGGAAGTGCCACTGCGTTCATACGAGAATGAACCCATGCATCTCGCGGGTGCGCAGGTTATGTGGGACGTTACCCCAGCGTTTTGGGTGAGTAATGTGGTTCACTATGTATCGGGATCTCATCCTGACGATGATATCCCAACAAAAGAGCAATATGCGTGGCCTGAAGTGGTAACGTGGGATCTGATTTTGGGATGGCAATATTCGTCACGTGCCCCTTTGTTTACTTTGACGGTTGAAAACCTCTTAAACGAGCAAGTGTACGAGTTTCCTGACTCAATGGGCGGTTTTGATAATGGCACGCAATACTGGCTAGAACTTGATTGGCAGTGGTACTGACTATTCGATGATACGGCAGCTTTTACGTAATAGATTAAGCACGGCAAGCATTCACCAGTTCATTCTTGGACTGGTGATCTTGTTGTTGTCTGTCTGCTTGCCTGTTCGAAGTGATGACTTCCAAGACGAAGATTTAAAGGCCGTGTATTTGTATCGTTTTGCGTTTTTGGTGGACTGGCGAGACATGCAGCCAGCAGACGGTCGTTACGATTTCTGCGTCTATGGCGACAGCAGTGTAAGTCGACGACTTCAAGACATTGCAAATTCAAAATCTGACCAAGTGCACTATCACGACATAAGAGCCAGCGACTTATCCGAGGCAAGATGTCAAATCATTTACACCCCAAAACGAGCCAAAGAGCACATAAGAACGTTGCATAACCAATACCCCAATGCGTTGATTGTGGGAGAGGGGAAACGGTTTTCGAAGGCGGGTGGCATGATTTCGTTTATCAAAGTGAACAACCGCGTCAAATTACTCATTAATAGAAAGAATATTCAGGGTATGCCCTTTGCTTTGCGCTCGCAGTTACTATCCATCGCCGTTATAGACGGGGAGGAGGAAATATGAATCGACGCTGGATCAACAGCCTTCCTCTTCGCGTAAAACTCATTATGCCGATCTGGCTTTTGCTCACGTTAGGCATTGCCGTTGTCGGCCTTGCAGTCACACATATTGTGAGTAAGAATCTTGAGCAAAGCTTGCTAAGTCGAACCGAAATTTTGGCGAACGGTGCTGCGAGTAACTTGACGGCGGCGCTGGCGTTTGAAGACAGGGCGACGGGCAGGGAGCAGCTTGCCGCTTTGAGTTTTGACCCCGACTTAATGGCGGCACGCGTTACCCGCGTTGATGGCTCTGAATTCGTTAACTTGATGCGCTTGCCGAATGACTGCTTCACCATGGGCGCGGGCATCATGTGCGCAAAGACCCCATTCACCAAAGTCTCGCGCTCTATTTCTCTGGGTAAGGATGTGTTGGGACACATCGATTTGTTTATTTCCCGCAGCGTCATTGTGAATGAGCGTAATCGACTGATCTTGTTCCTCGCCCTTGGTACTGTGCTGTTATCTCTGTTTTCTTGGATGTTCGCGCAGCTATTACACCGTATTGTGTCGTACCCATTGGCGTCGCTTCATCGTTCAATGTCGAACATGATCCGATTGGGTATTCACGGTCACACAATCCCGATTTATCACAATGATGAACTGGGCCGCCTGACGGATTGTTTCAACGATTTGGTCAGCAGCCTTGAGGCGCGTGATAAGCAATTGAACGCGACGTTTAAACAGCTAGAAGAAAAGAACAGTTACATTAATCAGGTCTTGGACACCATGGATCAGGGCTTGATGGTGATTGCGCCAGGTGATCAGGTGACGTATTACAATCCTGCAGCCGCTACCCATTTGGCGTTGCTAGGCTGTGATCCGAATGATTTGGGCCAACTTCTGCAGATTCTTGAGCCTTCCTCTGTGATGCACCAAATCTCAG
>JBELME010000223.1:0-7086 GCA_042096095.1 Enterovibrio sp. | reverse complement strand
CGTGTAGAGGATGGCTTAGTATCGAATTGGCTGCATGACAATGTCATCTCGGGCAGTCGTATCGTTGCTCAACAGCCTGATGGGCAATTCCACCTCAGCGAAGACGCTGATAAGCGCAGTGCGTTACTGCTTCTTTCTGGCGGGAGTGGTGTGACGCCCATGATGTCTATGCTAAGAGCGCTTGCGGATACGAATGAAATCGAAGACGTTGTTTTCTTGCATCAATGCAGCACTGAAGCTGACATTCCTTTTGCTGACGAACTCAATACCCTCGCGGAGCAGCATAAAGGACTCACGGTGATGACCTTGCTCAGCCAACCTTCAGAGCAATGGTCTGGCATGACGGGCAGATTGGATCAAACCCACTTGGCGCTTGTGCCGAAACTGGCGCAGCGAGAAGTGTTTGTGTGTGGCCCGCAAGGCTTTATGGAATCTGCCATGAACCTGCTTGATGTCTTGGGTGTGCCTGAGCCACATCGTCACCAAGAGTTCTTTGGTGCGCCTGCTGGCGCAAACGAGGATGTCGCAGCGGCGGTGAACATTACCATCGAAGGCGAATTCATTCGTGGTGATAATCAGCGTCCTATTTTGGTTCAAGCTGAAGAGGCGGGTATTCTGCTGGAATACAGTTGTCGTGCGGGTGTGTGTGGTTGTTGCAAGATGCGTTTGTTGGATGGCGATGTCGACCAGCCTGATATGCCCGCACTCTATCCTGGTGAAAAAGAAGAAGGCTTGGTGTTGACGTGTTGTTGTGTCCCTAAGGGGGACGTGACGTTGGCAAATATTTAAGGCCAACAGATCTTAAGCAAGACGCCGAAAAATAACGTTTTTTTTCGATAAGCTAACATTTAAGGCTGCCGCATGAGGTATCATTGCGGCAGCTTTTTTATGGGATGAATATGAATGACGAGCGTCAAAACAAAGAACGCAGCGCTACTATTGCTCGGAGCTGCCGCTGGTGGGTTGCTTGCTAGCGCTGTGTGGTTTGATCAGGTGGTTGAATTAGAAAAACAATATGCCGCGTTGAGTAATGATCACACCACACTGTCGAAAGGCATTGAGGCGAAAGATCTTGCGTTGTCTGTGAGCGCATCTCAGCACGAGAAAACCCAGAGGAACGTTGAAAAGCTGGTTGTTCAACTGCAGGAAAAAGACAAAGAATTGGCAGAGCTCGAACACAAGATTGCGATGAAAAGCCGTCAGTCTCAAACTCAAAATAGCGAGCAAACGAAAAAGCTGCTGGAAAGTGAAAAAGCGCTGGAAGCTCTGCGAACACGCCTTCAAAACACGGATCGTCTGTATGCGGAGCGCTTTCGTTTAACGAAAGCCGTGAGCGAATTGAATGAATGTATTCTGAAAGCGAGCCACAAGGCAGAAGCAAGCCAGAAAGCGTGCGATGAATTTAAAAAGGGCAATTCGTGGAATCGCGTTTCACAAGATGACTGCGACACCTACGCCAAAATGAAGAAAGCGGCTGATGACATGATCGAAGAATTCGATGTGATTAGCAGTGAACTGGACAGTGTAAATCGCCAACTATCTGCGTTTGGGAACTTACCATTAGTGAATAAAGAGTCTCTGGAAGAAGAGACCGAAAAAGCGGGCGCTAAGCGGGTGATTTCGAGCTAAAAACTTGGATATGATTTGCGCATATTCAAGTAAATGCATTTGGCTTGGCGATAAACCGCGCAACTCGCACTATGCTTATGAATAAGCGGCGTACTAATAAGACAGATGCATGATAAATGTGTTATATTTCGCAGGTTTGTTTCTGATTTTTCATAAGATGCATTCAGCATCGACAATAATCGGATAGTGGGAGTAAACACGTTGACGACCCGAATATTGATCACTGATGACTCTGCATTAGCGCGAAAGCAACTTGCGCGTTCTATTCCTGAACACCTGAATGCTGATGTTACCTTTGCTGAGAATGGCAAAATTGCTATCGAAGCATTGCAATCCCAACCTTTTGATTTGATGTTTCTTGATCTCACGATGCCAGAAATGGACGGATTCCAAACCTTGGAAGCCATGCGTGGCCAAAACATCAATGTGCCTGTTTTTGTGGTGTCAGGTGATATCCAGCCAAAAGCCCAACAGCGTGTGTTAGCGCTAGGTGCACAAGCCTTTGTTAAAAAACCCGTTTCTCAAGCTGAATTGATTGAGATGCTCGAACCGTATAAAGACGCCGAAAGAGTGCAATCCGTTCCGCAACCCGCAGTCCCTGTTCACGCTAAATCTGCGCCTGCGACTGTAAAAGTGGGACGTCGTGAAATGTACATGGAAGTGGTGAATGTGGCGATGGGGCGTGCCGCCGATTCGCTTGCACGCTACTTTGATGTATTCGTTCATATGCCGTTGCCGCAAGTGAACGTGTTTGAGGTGAGTGAGCTCGACATGACCATTCGCCACCTTGCTGCAAACGATAATATGTCGGGCATCTGTCAAGGCTTCAGCGGCGAAGGGCTAGCGGGCGAAGCACTGATGTTGATCTCTGATTCTTCAATGAAGGATCTGCTCGGGATTTTGGATTACCCCGACGACGGTTCCATCGACAACGATCTCGAAGTGCTCGTGGATGTCAGCAATGTGCTTATTAGTGCATTCCTAGCCGGCATTGGCGAACAAGCGGGGCTAGTGTTTGCACAAAGTTATCCTGTCATTCTTGGTCAACACATGGATGTCGACAGCTTGGTCGATAACATGCGTGGCACATGGAAGCGCACAGTGACAATAGAAGTGAGTTACGCCATCGACGACACCAACATTAAGTGTGATTTGTTGTTGTTGCTGGTGGACGAATCCTTGCCATTGCTTGACGCGAAATTGGCTTACTTGATGGACGATGAGGATTAACCATGATTGACTCGCCAGAATTTGAACAGTTCAACTGGATGGTCGATATGGTGCAAAATATCGACATGGGGTTGATCGTTGTAGACCGCGATTTCACGGTACACATGTGGAACGGGTTTATGGTTCATCACACAGGAAAGCACCCCAACAAAGTACAGGGGAAATCGTTGTTTGACGTATTTCCTGAAATTTCTGAAGCGTGGTTCCGCGCCAAATGCAGACCTGTCTTTGAGCTGAAATGCCGCAGTTTTTTGCTGTGGAAGCAGCGTCCTTACCTGTTTCGCTGCCGCAATGTGCGTCCAATTACAGGACGAGCGAAGTTCATGTACCAGAACGTCACGCTAAACCCAATGGTTAACTTGCGGGGCGAAGTACAACATATGTTTATCTCAGTGGCGGATGTGACTGGCGAAGCGTTGGCGCATGATTAAGCGTGGCTAACACGCGTCTTTCTATTTGGTGCGTTTGTGACCAAAGAAATGAAAAAGCCGATCTCAATAAGTTCGGCTTTTTGCTTTTATTTGCCTGAGGCGCGAAGTCAGAACTTAAACATTCGGGCGGCCACAGTTTGGGGCTTTTCGGTTCGTGGCGGGTAATGCATCAATAGCAGCTTGTAGGTCATCAATACGGGTGTCATGGGAAGGGTGCGTAGAAAGAATTTCTGGTGGTGAGCCTTTCGATGTGGTGGCCATGTTTCTCCAAAGCTGAACGCTTTGGTTTGGATCGAACCCGGCTTCATTCATTAACTGCACGCCGATCAAATCAGATTCAGACTCGTGCGCTCGGCTAAACGGCAGCAGAACCCCGACATTCACGCCAAGGCCAAGCCCTTGCATTATCAAGTCTGAATTCGCTGTGCCGCTTGCTCCTAGCGCAATGCTGGTAATTTGCAGTGCGCCATTCGCTGCCATCGAACTAGAAACACGCTCACTGCCGTGGTTAGCCATGACATGGCCGATTTCGTGCCCAATCACAGACGCCAATTGATCTTGCGTTCTGGCGACTTTTAGCAACCCTGTGTACACGCCAATCTTGCCGCCCGGCAGGGCGAAGGCGTTCACTTGCGGGCTATCAAAAACGACCACTTCCCACTTTTCAAAATCCGGTTGAGGTGGCGTGACTTTCAAAATGGCATCGGTGACACACTGCACATATTGGTTTGTTTTCGTGTCTTTGCTGATTTTCTCGTTAGATTTCAGCTCGGAGAACGAAGACGCACCCAGCTGCGCCATTTCAGCGCCCGAGACGAGAATGAACTGGTTTCTCCCCGTCGGAGATGTGGAACAGCCCACGTTTAATGCGAGCAACGCGGTGGCGACCGTTGTTTTTAACGCCTTGAATTTCATCTTTCCATTCCCTTGTTTCGCCTTGGGTACATTCTAATCACTCTGCTTATCGGGGCAAGCGGCATTAGCCGCAGAAAGCAGGTCGAACAGATTTCATTTTACGTTTTATTACGACTGAGTTTTTTCTGTTTTTAACGTCTCAAATACCTACAAACCATAGCCGTATGATTGAGAACGGCGGATAATGCCAATGATAATGATGCAAATAAATTTGTCAGGAGCTCGATTTGTCTATTTGGAAAAAAGCCATGTCTCTCGACGGTCTTAACGCGACGTCTAAAAACACCTTGGTTGAGCACCTTGGTATTCAATACACCCATTTTGACGACAACAGCTTAACGGGCACCATGCCTGTCGATTCACGTACACATCAACCTCTGGGAATGTTGCATGGTGGTGCTTCTGTGGTGCTTGCGGAAACGCTGGGTTCGCTAGCAGCCAATATGTGCGTGGAAGAAAATAAGTACTGTGTCGGTCTAGATATCAATGCGAACCATATTCGTGCAATGCGTTCGGGTTTCGTCACGGGTATCGCGACGCCGATTCACTTGGGTGCAACGACGCAGGTTTGGCAAATCGAAATCAGTGATGAACGTGGTCGCCTTGTGTGCACAAGTCGCTTGACCATGGCTGTTCTGCAACACAAAGGGAAATAAGCGTGGTTATTTCAATCCCTGGTGGAAAGGTCGTGGCGACCATGCACGAGATTATGGTAAAGCTCCAAGAGAACCAAATGACGCTGCAGGCGCATACGGATGACATCAGCTTATTGGGTGCGCCATGTATGCTGATCGCCAATGGCGGCACGGTGAATTGGAGTCTTTCGTTGTGTTCAAAAGAGAACATGCAAGCAGTGAGCGATGCCACAGGCATTGCGATTAAAGGCTGATGCAATCATTCTTTCTTGTACCCGTGAGTATGTAGAAATACAACTATCCATCTAGCGTTTACGCAGTTTCGTAGTTTCGTGGGTTCAAGGAGAGAAAATGACCATATTCAAAACATGCGCAGCGGCTTTATTGCTAAGTTGGTCGCCATTTTTACTGGCAGGGAAAGCGGATGTTATTGATGCAACGCTTTCGCCGTCGGGTGATAGCTACCGTGTTTCTGCAACGGTAAAGCATGCAGATGAAGGCTGGGATCATTACGCCAATGCATGGCGCATTGTCTCCGCCGACGGCACCGTACTTGGCACGCGTGAATTGGCACATCCCCATGTTAACGAGCAACCCTTCACGCGCAGTCTGTCCGGCGTTGTTATCCCTCGTGGGATTGATGAAGTGTATATCGAAGCAAGAGACAGCGTGCACGGTTGGGGCGGTAAGCGAGTTACCTTGTCCGTCAAATAATGACGGTGTCAGTATGAAGGTATTGGTAAAGAGCGATTAAGCGAACTTGAAACATGTTGAATGTCATCAAGCTTACTATCGAGATATTTAGAAAGACTTCAGCCCCAATAAAAAAGCCACCGAACTCGGTGGCTTTATCTATTTTTAGCCTAAGCGAACGTTATTCGACATTTACTCAATATTCGACATTCACTTCATAGCTCGTGAATTTACGAACGTTGATGACGCCAGTATCAAAGATCAGGTATTGCCCTTTGATACCTTCAAGTACACCAGATACCACGGGTTCTTTATCAAAATTGTGGGAGACGATTTTGGTTGGATGCTGAGTGACAGGGTAACTAATGTTCACGATGTCATGGAAGATTGGCTCAATGGCATCGAAACCATATTGTATGCGAAGGCTATACAGCTTGGCATCGATCAAGGGGAGCAAGCGTCTCGCTTCCGCTTTCAAATCTAATGGTTCGTTGTCGCCTTTGAGTAGGGCGCGCCAGTTGGTTTTGTCTGCCACAAACTCTGCAAGGGCGATTTCTACCAATCCTGACAGATGGCGATTCTTCACCTTAATAATAGGAAGTGCTTGCGTCGCACCCTGATCGATCCAGCGTGTCGGTATTTGGCTCGCGCGGGTGATGCCGACTTTTAGCCCAGAGGTGTTAGACAGATAAACGATGTGGTCTGTCATACAGAACTGCTCACCCCATTCTGGCTCTCGGCATGTGCCTTCTTCGAAGTGACAGGTTTCAGGCTTCATAATGCACATGTCGCACCGCGCAAGTTTCCTCATGCAGGTAAAACAATGCCCTTGGCTAAAACTCTTATTGGTTTTGTTGCCGCAAGCATCGCAATAGATATTGCCTGTGTGCGTCAGGGTGAGTGATTTACCGATAAGAGGTGTTAACTCAACCTGATTTTCGCCGACGAGAAGGGTGTAGCGCACAGTGTCTTCAAGTGCGCTTTTCATTTTGCTCAAAGTACCAGTAATCATGGTTTTATTATTGTTGTCCTTTACGTGGGAGCAGTTTACCAGAAACGGTTGAAAATTTTAGATTAACAAAACAGCAAACGACATCATTGAGACGTTGGCAGAAAATGATGTTGGCAAAAAATTGAAGAGGTCAGCGTTTTGCCAATGAGCGATGAGGGAGAAGTTCAGTGCGAAGAAAGGGGCAATAAAAAACCGATGAAACGTGAGCACATTTCACCGGCCTAGAAATTCATGTGTTTGAGTTCGCCGCGTTAACGCTGAGATTTAGCGCTTCACAATGCCGCTGTTTAAGTCGACATACAAAGAGAGCGACACAATCAGCACATTCTTTTCAATGTCTTCATTGATATCGTCGATCACAAACAAGTCAGCATCGGAGTCCGCCGTGTTGTTTTCGGCGAGTTGGATAATGTCTTGTTGGATATCACCATAAACAGTCAGTTCTTCGACTTTTTCATAGTGTCCGTAATCAAGTAACGCAGCAGGAGCAAGTTCGGGTTTCGCCATCGCAGAAGTAGAGGCGACAAGAGTGGCGGCAAGC
>JBELME010000222.1:0-7186 GCA_042096095.1 Enterovibrio sp. | reverse complement strand
TGTATTGAGACCAACCACCAGGGGCAGCACCCAAATCGACCACAGTCATGCCAGGTTTTAGCAGTTTGTCCTTACCTTGAATTTCATCCAGCTTGAAAATTGCACGTGAACGAAAGCCTTTTTTCTGGGCCTCTTGAACATATTTATCATCAAAATGCTCTTTCAACCAGCGGCCAGAACTCGCTGAGTGTTTCTTTTTGCTCATGTTTTACCTAGCCCACATTTCCGGCCGTTAAATGTTAACGGACAGCTTAGGGGGATATTTGTTCAGTTTGGATAGATATGGCGGTAGAATGTCACGTTTTCAACCCCGATAAAACAACAAATCGAGTCAACATGAATCTAAGCACAAAACAAAAGCAGCATCTAAAAGGTCTGGCACACTCACTTAAACCTGTCGTTTTGATGGGCGCCAATGGTCTTACAGAAGCCGTGCTTGCTGAGATTGAAATCGCTCTCGATCACCACGAACTGATCAAGGTAAAAGTTGCGTCTGAAGATCGCGACACTAAGAACCTGATTGTTGAAGCAATTGTTCGTGAAACCAAGGCAGAAAAAGTGCAAGTCATCGGCAAAGTGCTTGTGCTGTACCGCCAGAGCGAAGAGCGCAAGATTGAAATCCCGCGCAAATAAGAAAAGGCCGCTTAGCGGCCTTTTTTGTCTCTGCGATAGTAACAACCGCTAACATTTTTTTCGATCAAACGTATTCAACGCTATCGATTTCGAATTCTTTCACGCCGCCAGGCGTAGTGATTGACACTTCATCGCCAGCTTCTTTACCGATTAACCCACGTGCAATCGGTGAGTTGATGGAAATCAGGTTCTTCTTAATATCAGACTCGTCATCACCAACGATTTGGTAAGACAACTCTTCATCGGTATTGATATCAATCAAGCCAACCGTTGAACCAAAGATCACTTTGCCATTGTTTGGCATCTTTGCAATGTCGATAACTTGAGCAACAGAAAGCTTGTATTCAATATCACGAATCTGCGCTTCACAAATGCCCTGCTCTTCACGCGCTGCGTGGTATTCAGCATTTTCTTTAAGATCGCCCAACTCACGAGCTTCACCGATCGCCTGAGTAATAATTGGACGACGTTTCAGCAGGCGGTCTAACTCTACACGAAGCTGCTGTTCGCCACGAACAGTCATGGGTACTTTATCCATAAATGACATTACCTCTGTCTCCAAAACCCTTGGTTTTGGGAATAACAAAGCCACGCCCATATACAATGATGAGCGCAGCAAACGAATATCTATGTTTTCAGTGTAAACAACTTATCCCTGAAGGTCACCAATCATTTTCGCCCTCTCAGAGCACACCGAACCCCCACTCCAAAAGCAAGAGATGGACACACAAATCGAACCTGAAAAACCAATCAAAGCTCACACAAACAGACACTTAACAAGAGATTCAGCTCGCACAAAAAGATAAAAAAACATAAATGCGACAAATGTAACGGAACTTTAATAAAGAAATGCAAATCACTGTTTTCATTTAATTAAAGTAAAAACAACAACATAAAAAACGGTGTTTTAAATGTGTTTTTTGATTGTTTTACTAGCGATTGCAAATCGTCAGCGGGTACAAACAAGTCATCGAGATGGTTGGAGATACCATCAAGAAACTCAAAACCTTATAAAGGACAACATAATGAACAAAACGTTTATCGCACTTGCTGTAGCTGCTCTAGCGTCTACCTCTGTTTCTGCTGCTGAAATTTTCAATGACGGTACATCTTCTATGGCTATCGGCGGTCGTGCAGAAGCACGTGCGTCTATCAAAGATGGCGACATGAATGATGCAAGCCGCGTACGTATCAATGTTCTGGGTACCACTCAAATCTCAGAAGAAGCATACGGTGTTGGTTTCTTCGAACGTGAATTCAAATCAGACAAAGCAGACGACGAAAACCGTTACCTGTTCGCTGGTATCGGTACTGAGTACGGTCTGGTTACTTACGGTAAAAACGACGGTTCTCTGGGCATGATCACTGACTTCACTGATATCATGTCTTACCACGGCGCTGCTGCTAGCGCAAAAATCGACGTTGCTGACCGCACCAACAACAACATCGCGTACAAAGGCGAATTTGGTGGTCTAACGGTTAAAGCTAACTACGTTGGCGAAAACGACGTAGTAGAGAAAGGTTACTCTCTAGGTGCGGTTTACGCGATGGAGAACGGTCTGGCTATGGGTCTAGGTTATGCAGACCAAGACACCACCAAAACGCTGACTGAAAGCCAAATCGAAGCGGCTGTTTCTTACACCATGGGTGACATCTACGTTGCTGCGCTATACAAAGACGGCGAAAACAAAGCATCAGGCGCAAAAACCGACCTAACTGGCTACGAATTGGCAGCGGCTTACACTATGGGCCAAACCAAATTCACCACCACTTACGGCAAAGCTGAAACCGAGTCAAAAGACACTGCTGACTCAATTGCAATCGACGCGACTCACTACTTCAACAGCAACTTCCGCACTTACGTGTCTTACAACTTCAACCAGCTTGACAAGAGCGACGTTGTTGATGCGATCGACGCAGAAGACGAGCTAGTATTCGGTCTACGTTACGATTTCTAATCTGATTTCAGTTAAACACTGAATACAGAAACAAACGCCTACCTCCGTGTAGGCGTTTTTTGTACCATACTGGATCTGCCGTCTACGCTGGAGCCTAATATGGTGCGTTATTGCCTTCTCATTCTTTCTCTTTGTTTCTCTTTTCGTGCGTTAGCGGTGCCTGTGAATACGCTTGAAGCCATGCTTCCTGCGGGCAGTCAACTCGCCCTCTCGGTTTACAACATCGACAGTAAACAGCAAATGGTTGCGCTGGATGATCAGATTCTACTTCCTCCTGCCAGCACTCAAAAAGTCGTCACCGCACTCGCCTCTGCGCTTTATCTTCCTAAAGACTTCACCTTCATTACACGCGCATACCGCTCAGGTAAAGACGTTATTTTTTCATTCTCTGGCGACCCAACGTTAACGCGTAAAAACATCCAATCCTTACTGAAAGACATTAAGACAGCAGGAGTTACCCGTATCAATGGTGATGTGTGGCTGGATGGCAGCATTTTTACAGGCTATGAACGCGCAGTCGGCTGGCCATGGGATATCCTAGGAGTATGTTATAGCGCTCCCTCAACTTCTATTGCCCTAGAGCGAAACTGTGTTCAGGGTTCGATTTACAGCGAAAAAGGAAAAACAACGACGCGCGTTTTTGTTCCCGAGCATCAGCCTGTTTCTGTCACCACCGACGCACTCGCAGTGACGAAAGACGAAATGAAAGCCAAGCATTGCGACCTAGAACTGCACTACGAAAACAACAACAGTTACCGACTGAGTGGCTGCTTGCAGCACCGAGGCAAGCCACTGCCGCTTAAGTTCGCAGTACAAAACCCAGAGAAATACATGCAAGATGTGCTTTCAGCTGAACTCAAAAAAGCAGGGATACGTCTTGCAGGAAAAATCCGCATTGGCAACCCTATCAGCAATGCACCTAAGCAACTCATCGCCACGCACTTATCTGCACCTCGCGATGTAATGCTTAAAAAAATGCTCAAACGTTCAGACAACCTGATCGCTGATAACCTACTAAAAACACTGGGGCACCAGTACTACGGCCAACCAGGGTCGTTCTCTAACGGCGCAGCAGCCATCAAAGCCATCATGCAAGAACGTGCCGACATAGATTTAACCCAAGCGGTTATTGTGGATGGTTCTGGGCTTTCAAGAAACAATCGCATGTCAGCAAAGCAACTGATGGACATCATCCACTACACCTATTCCCATCAAGACTTGGGCGTATTGGCAATGCTGCCAATCTCTGGCGTAGATGGCACGTTAAAGTATCGCAGTAGCGTAAGGCACGCGCCTTTAAAGCAGAAACTGAAAGCCAAGTCTGGTTCGCTCTACGGCAGTTATAACTTAGCTGGTGTGATAAGAAATGATAAAGGACAGGATGTGCTAGTGGTGCAATTGGTCACCAACTACCACATCCCTAGAACGGATGAGCGCCCGACAAACCTCGCCAGCCCCATTACACAATTTGAGCGCGAATTGTATCAGGCCTTGCTTACATCAAGTCTAACCACGCGTTAACTGTCATGAAATAAATCGCCATCCCGCTGATGTCGACAACGGAAGCCAAAACGGGACTCACGAGCACAGCAGGGTCGAGGCGAAACGTTGTCGCCACAAGCGGGAGGACGCCGCCTATTGTGGTAGACAACAGCACTTGAATGATCAGTGCCATAGCAATCGCTATAGCAATGTCATCTAACGAAAAACCTAACGGGAGTGCAGCACTGTCACTGAAGAGCATCACCCTCGCCATGATGACGGCAGCCAGTGCAAACGCGATGACCACCGCTACGCGTACTTCCTTCCACATGACACGTAGCCAGTGAGACGGGCGCACTTCGTTCATTGCCATGGCGCGAACCACTAATGTGGCTGCTTGTGAGCCTGCATTCCCCCCAGCTGCCGCAACCACGGGCATATAAATCGCCAGTAAAATCAGCTGGCTGATCGAATCCTCGTAATGCGAAATGATCAGCCCCGAGACAACGCCCAGTAGCGCAAGACCAATAATCCAACCAATGCGTTGCCGAACATGTGACATGACTGAATTCGTCAAATAATCCCCATCAGGCTCGACTTCAGAGTTGATAAGACCCAACCCTGTCGCGATTTGCCTCACTCTTATCGTGTCTCCCGTTTCCGCCAGATCATCAAGTAGTTTTCTGACCAACCCTAATGGGCAGCAATTGAGTACGCCAATGGCTTCCGGAACAGGCATGACAGACAACAACCGAATTCGGTCTTCCCCACTGTGAACAAGAAACGCATTTTTTGCTGCTTCAATTTCATGCGCAGCGACATGATGGTGCTGGTTTTCCAGCAAGGTGGCATTCATTACCGCCATAGCGAACCTCCCGATTGGCTAGTCCCAGATATCATCTGGTGATGGGTAACGACCATGAAAATACGCAATCCAGCAGGGTTTTGTTTTTATAAACAAAACAACGATTAGTCGCGCGAAGCGAGTACTCACTATGCGAAAGTGAAACATAAAAATTTCTTTGCGTATGTTTACTCAAAGTGTTGGGGAAGCGCTGGGAATAGAAGAACGAGAGAGCATTCCGACCTGGCAGTCGAAATGTGAAGACACACTAAGGTTACCGCCGGGTTTACTGGCCTCCCTGACAACTCGGAGGATGGTCGATAACGTTCATGGTTTTCTCCAAAAGTGCCGCAGTATTGCGACGGGTCAATACTACGCTTCTTTTGTCTGAGAGAAAACACTCTGTAGGCGTTAGATCATGAATATTTAATGACATACCAGATACTGATTAGTTCGAAAAATCACGTACAAGCCTTGCATTGCCCTCACCAATATAAAGGCTCAAAAAAGCCCGCCATAAAGGCGGGCAAGGAGGTTGTTATCTAGGTCGGCTTCCTGCCGACTCATTGATTATGTTTTTACCTTTCTTGAGAAATTACGCTTTACTGTATTTCTCTGCAACGCGTGCGTGAAGTTCTTGTACTGAGTTCACTTTCGACATGTCTACTGCGGCATGCGCCATACAAGTAGCAAACGCCGCGTTCAGCGTTGTGGTGTAACTTACTTTCTCAGCCAGTGCGCCACGACGAAGGACTTTCGAATCTTCAATCGCTTGGCGGCCTTCAGTGGTGTTAACAATGTAGCTGTATTCCCCATTCTTGATACGGTCAAGAATGTGAGGGCGACCTTCATGTACCTTGTTCACTAGACGAGGGTTAATGCCCGCTTCGCCAAGAACAACGGCAGTACCGTGTGTCGCATCCAGCTCAAAACCAAGCTTGATAAGCTTCGCAGCAAGGTCAACAACACGCTGTTTGTCGTTGTTACGAACAGACAGAAGTGCACGGCCTTTTTCACTGTATTGCTTACCGCAACCAAGATCCGCTTTCGCAAACGCTTCAGCAAATGTATCACCCACCCCCATGACTTCACCGGTAGAGCGCATTTCTGGGCCCAACAATGGGTCAACACCTGGGAACTTGTTGAACGGCAATACCACTTCTTTCACTGAATAGTACGGTGGGATGATTTCTTGTGTGAAACCTTGTGACTCAAGCGATTGTCCAGCCATAACACGCGCAGCAATCTTCGCGAGCGGTGCACCGGTGGCTTTAGACACAAATGGCACCGTACGCGCAGCACGCGGGTTCACCTCAATCAGATAAACTTCGCCGTCTTTTACTGCAAACTGCGTATTCATCAAACCGCGAACACCCAGCTCAAACGCCAGCTTTTCAACTTGGCGACGCATTTCATCCTGAATGTCTTGGCTCAAGGTGTAAGCCGGCAATGAACATGCAGAGTCACCCGAGTGAACACCCGCTTGTTCGATGTGCTCCATGATACCGCCAATCACGACGCGCTCGCCGTCGCAGATAGCATCCACATCTACTTCGGTCGCATCATCAAGGAAGCGGTCAAGTAGCACTGGCGATTCATTAGACACGCTTACCGCTTCAGTAAAGTAACGGCGTAGGTCGCTTTCGTCGTAAACGATTTCCATTGCACGGCCACCAAGAACATACGATGGGCGAACAACCAATGGGTAACCAATATCACGTGCTTTTTCTACCGCTTGCTCTAGTGCAGTCACAGTGGCGTTTTCTGGCTGCTTAAGGCCAAGGCGGTCAACGGCCGCTTGGAAACGCTCGCGGTCTTCCGCACGGTCAATCGCATCAGGACTGGTACCAATGATTGGCACACCTGCCGCTTCTAGCGCACGCGCCAATTTCAATGGTGTTTGACCGCCGTATTGCACGATAACGCCTTTAGGCTTCTCTACACGCGCAATCGCTAGCACGTCTTCAAGTGTCACAGGTTCGAAGTACAGACGATCAGAGGTATCGTAGTCGGTAGAAACCGTTTCAGGGTTACAGTTAACCATGATGGTTTCATAGCCATCTTCACGAAGTGCTAGTGATGCGTGTACACAACAGTAGTCAAACTCAATGCCTTGACCGATACGGTTTGGACCACCGCCCAAAACCATGATCTTGTCTTTATCTGTTGGATTCGCCTCACACTCGTCATCGTAAGAGCTGTACATGTAAGCAGTGGATTTTTTTCGAAATTTCCGGCGTTTTCCACGAATCTCCGCAAATTTTACATA
>JBELME010000221.1:0-7216 GCA_042096095.1 Enterovibrio sp. | reverse complement strand
ACTAGTCTTAAATTAGTGAGGATATGAAAGCGACTGCGCCGATATCCTTTCTCATTGTTAACAGCACGATTTAGGGGGCAGGACCATGAGTATTTTCGACCACTATCGTCAACGCTACGAAGAAGCGAAAGACGAAGAGCTGAGCCTTCAAGAGTTTCTGGACCTTTGCCGGGAAGATCGCAGCGTTTACGCCAATGCCGCGGAACGTTTGCTAATGGCAATCGGCGAACCCGAGATGATTGATACGGCGTTAGAACCACGTTTAAGTCGCCTCTTTTCAAACCGCGTCATCTCGCGCTACAAAACCTTCGAAGATTTTTATGGCATGGAAGAAGCCATAGAACAAATCGTTTCTTACTTAAAACACGCAGCACAAGGCCTGGAAGAACGTAAGCAGATCTTGTATCTCCTTGGCCCTGTTGGTGGTGGTAAATCCTCACTGGCTGAAAAACTGAAAAGCCTGATGCAGAAAGTGCCTGTTTACATTCTGACAGCCAACGGTGAACGCAGTCCGGTAAACGACCATCCTTTCTGTTTATTCGATGTTGTTGAAGACGGCGCTTTGCTTGAAAGCGAGTACGGTATTTCACAACGTTACGTTCGTTCTATCATGTCGCCTTGGGCAGCTAAACGCCTGCACGAATTCGGCGGTGATATCAGTAAATTCCGCGTGGTGAAAGTACGCCCTTCAATTTTAGACCAAGTTGCAGTGGCCAAAACCGAACCGGGCGATGAGAACAACCAAGACATTTCGTCCTTGGTCGGTAAAGTCGACATTCGACAACTCGAGCACTTTGCGCAAGATGATCCAGATGCCTACAGCTACTCCGGCGCGCTGTGTAAAGCCAACCAAGGCTTGATGGAATTCGTCGAGATGTTCAAAGCGCCGATCAAAGTGCTCCACCCATTACTGACAGCCACGCAAGAAGGTAACTACAACGGTACTGAAGGCCTGTCAGCATTACCATTTGACGGCATGATTCTGGCTCACTCAAACGAATCTGAGTGGCAGACATTCCGTAACAACAAGAACAACGAGGCCTTCCTCGACCGTGTTTATATCGTGAAAGTGCCATACTGCTTACGCGTATCGGAAGAGATGAAGATTTACGACAAGCTATTGGAGAGCAGTGAACTCTCATCGGCACCATGTTCGCCAAGCACGCTCGATATTCTTGCGCGCTTCATTGTTCTATCTCGTCTGAAAGAGCCTGAGAACTCAAGCATCTTCTCGAAAATGCGTGTGTACGACGGTGAAACATTGAAAGACACGGATCCAAAAGCCAAGTCTTACCAAGAGTACCGTGACTATGCGGGCGTCGATGAAGGCATGAACGGTCTGTCTACACGCTTCGCCTTTAAGATCCTGTCACGCGTATTTAACTTTGACCATTCAGAAGTCGCGGCTAACCCTGTGCACCTGTTCTATGTGCTCGAGCAACAAATCGAACGTGAACAGTTCCCGCAAGAAATAGCAGAGAAGTACCTTGAGAACCTCAAAGGCTACTTGATTCCTAAGTACGTTGAGTTCATCGGTAAAGAGATTCAGACCGCTTACCTAGAGTCTTACTCAGAATATGGTCAGAACATCTTTGATCGCTACGTGACGTACGCAGATTTCTGGATCCAAGACCAAGAATACCGCGATCCAGACACAGGCCAACTGTTCGACCGTTCTGCATTGAACAGCGAGCTAGAAAAAATCGAGAAGCCAGCAGGGATCAGTAACCCTAAAGACTTCCGAAATGAAATTGTTAACTTCGTACTTCGTGCCCGCGCGAACAATGAAGGTAAGAACCCGGTTTGGACTAGCTACGAGAAACTTCGTACTGTGATTGAGAAGAAAATGTTCTCGAACACTGAAGAGCTGCTACCCGTTATTTCCTTCAATGCCAAAACGTCGACCGAAGAGCAGAAGAAACACGACGACTTTGTCGCTCGTATGATGGAGAAGGGATATACCCGCAAGCAAGTGCGACTCCTGTCTGAATGGTACCTACGCGTGCGTAAGTCTTCATAATTCAGCGTAGTCAGAGAAGTAACCAGCATACGGGGGGCTTATGGCGCATTTTATAGATCGACGGCTCAACGGAAAAAACAAGAGTACGGTCAATCGCCAGCGTTTTTTACGTCGTCACAAGAGACAAATCAAAGAGTCTATTGCTGATGCCGTGAATCAACGCTCGATTACCGATGTGGATAGTGGTGAGAGCATCACTATCCCCTCTCGCGACATCCGAGAGCCGACCTTTCGTCAAGGCAAAGGAGGACAGCGTGATGCTGTCCATCCTGGTAACGACCAATTCATCCCTGGTGATCGCATTGAGCGCCCACCTGGCGGTGGTGGAACTGGCGGCGCAGGAGAAGGACAAGCCAGTCCTGACGGCGAAGGCCAAGACGAATTTGTGTTTCAGATATCCAAAGACGAATATCTCGATTTGTTATTTGAAGACTTAGAACTACCTAACCTTCAAAAGAATCAGATGACCAAGTTGGTCGAATACAAAACCCACCGCTCTGGTTTCAAAGCCACGGGTGTACCGTCCAACATTGCCATCGTACGTTCGCTGCAAAACTCACTGGCTCGCCGTACTGCGATGTCTGCGGGTAAGCGACGAAAAGTCAAAGAGCTCGAAGCAGAACTTGCCCTACTGAAAGGGACAGAACCTGCTCAGCCGCTCGAAGAGAAACGCATCGAAGAAGAAATTCAATCGCTCAAAGACAAAATCAAAGCTGTGCCCTTTATCGACACCTTTGATTTGCGATTTAAGAACTACGAAAAACGCCCACAGCCAAGCAGTCAGGCAGTGATGTTTTGTTTGATGGATGTCTCAGGTTCCATGGACCAAGCCACCAAAGACATCGCCAAGCGCTTTTATATCTTGCTCTACCTTTTCTTAACGCGTACTTACAAAAGCGTTGAAGTGGTGTTCATTCGCCACCATACGCAAGCCAAAGAAGTGGACGAGCATGAGTTTTTCTATTCGCAAGAAACTGGCGGCACCATCGTCTCCAGTGCATTGCGATTAATGGATGAAATCGTCAAAGCACGCTATCCAGCCAGCGAATGGAACGTGTATGCGGCACAAGCTTCAGATGGCGATAACTGGGCGGATGATTCACCGGGTTGTCGTGAATTGCTCGAAAAGCAATTGCTACCCGTGACGCGATATTATTCCTATATCGAAATCACTCGCCGTGCGCACCAAACGCTTTGGCGAGAGTATGAAACGCTTGATGAAAACTACGAAAACTTCGCCATGCAGAACATTCGAACTGCCGACGACATCTTCCCTGTGTTCAGGGAGCTATTTAAGAAACAAGTAAGTTAGTCGACGTGTTGTTGCAAACGCACCAAGCATTTCGCATTCGGTTCGGACGCCAAGGAGGACCATGATGACTGTCTCCGCAAAGAAGAAAAACAAGACACTCAGTGATGGACCAGATTGGACATTTGATCTTCTTGACCAATACCACACTGAAATCAAGCGAGTAGCGGCGCACTACAAGCTCGATACGTACGTGAATCAAATTGAAATTATCACTGCCGAGCAGATGATGGATGCCTACTCCAGTGTGGGCATGCCGATCAACTACAGCCATTGGTCATTCGGCAAAAAATTCATCGAAACAGAGCGCAATTACAAACACGGTCACATGGGGTTAGCGTACGAAATCGTCATTAACTCCGACCCGTGTATCGCTTATTTAATGGAAGAAAACACCATCACCATGCAGGCGCTCGTCATGGCGCACGCCTGTTATGGCCACAACTCTTTCTTCAAAGGTAATTACCTGTTCCAAACCTGGACAGATGCCAGTTCCATCATTGATTACCTCCTCTTCGCCAAAAACTACATCAGCGAATGCGAAGAGAAATACGGCGTTGATGAAGTCGAGAAACTGCTCGATTCCTGCCATGCCTTGATGAATTACGGTGTCGACCGCTATAAGCGTCCGCAGAAAATCTCTATGGCGGAAGAAGTCGCGCGCCAGAAAGCCCGTGAGGATTATCTACAAACCCAAGTCAACGCACTTTGGCGCACTATCCCCACCAGCGAAAAGAAACGTGAAATCGAAGTGGAGCGCTTCCCTTCAGAGCCACAGGAAAACATCCTGTATTTCTTTGAGAAGCATTCACCGCTGCTTGAGCCTTGGCAACGCGAAGCCATTCGTATCGTTCGTAAAGTCAGCCAGTATTTCTACCCGCAGAAACAGACACAGGTCATGAATGAAGGTTGGGCAACATTCTGGCACTACACCATCTTGAATCATATGTATGACGAAGGCTTGGTGAGTGACCGCTTCATCATGGAGTTTTTGCATAGCCACACCAACGTGGTTGCTCAACCGCCATACAACAGCAAGTATTACAGCGGTATCAACCCTTATGCCTTGGGTTTTGCCATGTTTACCGACCTTCGTCGAATTTGTGAAAACCCCACGGAAGAAGACAAACACTGGTTCCCAGACATTGCTGGCTCTGATTGGCTCGAGACACTGCATTTCGCCATGCATAATTTCAAAGATGAAAGCTTCATCAGCCAATTCTTGTCACCGAAAGTGATGCGTGACATGAAGTTCTTTGCCATCAACGACGATGACAGACAGAACTTCATTGAAGTGACGGGTATTCACAACGAAGAAGGTTATCAGCAACTGCGCGAGAAGCTTTCCGCTCAGTATAATTTGGCCAACCACGAACCAAACATTCAGGTTTGGGACGTGGACTTACGTGGAAATCGCTCGCTCACGCTGCGCTATGTGCCGCACAACCGAATTCCACTCGGCAACTCACACGAGGAAGTGCTCAAGCATGTTCATCGTTTGTGGGGATTTGAAGTGGTACTTGAAGAGGAAACCCCTGAAGGGAAAGGAAAGATCATCGCGACGTGTCCGAAGCGCCCGCAGTTTGATCCGGATTTGATCCCAGGAACTTAGTACCCGCAGAGCGGCTTACCCATAAAAACAAAAAACCGCCCAAATGGCGGTTTTTTTATGTTTTTCTTCGTGTCGGGCTATGTTGCATAAAGACGCAACGCGAAGCGTTTACGCTTCTTCTTGTTCCATCAGTTTTGCAATGGTATCGCGGTTACCGAACCACATCGCACCACTTTCACGACCATACTGTTTAATACGGTCAGCCACATCACCATGGCTGTTTGAAAGCGTCAAATCCAGAAGGTCACGGTAGAACTGAAGTGCCAGCTCACAAGCGCGTTTATCCATGAAGTAATAGCCACCCACGCGCGAGTAAATCTTACGCATGCCGTTCATGGTCAATACGTAAACTTTATTGCCAGAACGCTGAGCCATGCCCTGGAACAACATATAGTCAAAGTGGTTGAACGCACGACCGCGGCAAACCGCTTCGCACAATTCAGTGTCCAACTTACCAAAGGTATCGTAAATCTTTTTCACGTCTTGCTGAATGGCTGCTTTTTCTTCCACGTCATCAACGAACGCAATAAAGCTGTCACTCGCAAGCAATGTTTCACAACGGCTAATGACTTTTTCAATCAGCGCGGCGCAAGACTGTGCATCGTTTTTCATCGCATAGCGCATGTAAACGCCGCTGATGTCAGTGCGTGCTGCAAGAAGGTTTTCTAGCACCCCATGAACATCTTCACCTTCAAGGGTAACAAGCGTATCAAGGATGTTTAAACCCGATGTGTTCATGTAGTCATTAACACGGGTAGGTTTGCCGTGTTGGATGGTTAACCAGCCATCACGTGCGAGACGCTGAAGGACTTCACGAAGCGTTGTGCGAGTAACGCCAATAAGTTCTGATAGCTCTCGCTCTGCAGGCAAAATAGAGCCCTGAGGAAAGTGATTATTCCAGATACTTTCTATTATATATTTCTCAGCAAATGTTGCCGGGCTATCAGCCTTAATAACCATTTAGTATTGTATCCAAGTTGCTTCTTATCCTGATTAATAACTCATCATACCACTTCTCACATCAACCGAGAAACCTTCCATTGACATCGATTCACGTCATTTAACGCCCACCGTCTGAGCCAGTTCACATACAGAGAAATTCCCAACACGCCATACACAACCCATCTCAGCAGCAAGTTGTATAAAAATCACGCCGTTTAAAACACACGGCGTCCGATAAAACCGCCAAACGCTTCGCAATTTCATCGATAACCTTTAATGAGCGATTAGGCGCTTCATTCAATGGTTATTCATAAATAGCTCAATATTCACGTGCATTAGCGTTAACTCACTGAATAAAAATCACCAAAGCATGAAACTCTGCTCGGACAATGTTGATCCGCATCACTGTATCAATGCCCACTGCAGCATAAAATACCGCCGCAAAATGTTACATAAACCGTCAACTGGCTCCCGTCCTTGTTGCTTTTTTTCGTAACAAATTCCAGTAATTTAATTAACACGAAAAGGAATGTTGACTGTTTAGAAACTCGCTGTATTGTGTGCTCCGTGTATACCTGTGCAAAGGGGCATCAAAGGTCGTGCGAGTCGAGAAATCGACGTTAGGTTTGTAAATCCTCTCCTGTTTCCACCAAAGGCGAACAATGCAAAACAACCGCCAGCCTCAACAACAGTTTATTTACACCTTCTTTTCAATTTTCCAAGAAAATTAGCTTATTTCATAAGAACAGAGAAACAGACATGGCTATTACGCTAAGGAATGCCTTTACCAAGAACTTTCTCGGTAAAGCACCTGACTGGTACAAAGCAGCAATCATCGCATTTTTGATTATCAACCCAATTGTCTTTGCAATTGACCCGTTTGTGGCAGGTTGGTTACTCGTTGTCGAGTTTATCTTCACTCTGGCGATGGCACTGAAGTGCTACCCACTTCAACCAGGCGGTTTGCTAGCCATTGAAGCCGTAGCGATCGGCATGACCGACGCCAGCACAGTAAAACACGAGCTTGTGGCAAACTTTGAAGTACTACTGCTTCTGATCTTCATGGTTGCTGGTATCTACTTCATGAAACAGCTTCTGCTGTACATGTTCACAAAGATACTGCTTGGCATTCGCTCTAAAGCCCTTCTCTCTCTCGCTTTCTGTGCTGCCGCAGCCTTACTTTCTGCGTTCTTGGATGCGCTAACCGTTATCGCTGTTGTTATCAGTGTTGCTGTTGGTTTTTACTCCATTTACCACCGCGTCGCATCGGGTGGCGCGCCAGACAACGACCACACCTCTGACGACAATCTGGGTGATGATCTTAGCCGCGAAG
>JBELME010000220.1:0-7180 GCA_042096095.1 Enterovibrio sp. | reverse complement strand
CCTGCGTTTGTGGGTGGCATCAACGGATTACACGGGCGAAATGACCGTGTCTGATCAAATTCTGAACCGCAGTGCTGATGCGTATCGCCGCATTCGTAACACCGCGCGCTTCTTGCTAGCGAACTTGAATGGCTTCAACCCTGAAACTGACATGGTTGCCGCGGAAGACATGGTGATTGCAGACCGTTGGGCGGTGGGTAAAGCGCTTGAAGCACAAGAAGAGATTCTGAAGGCGTTCGAAGAGTGTAACTTCCACCAAGTGACTCAGCGTTTGATGCAGTTCTGTTCTGTTGAGATGGGTTCATTCTATTTGGACATCATCAAAGACCGCCAATACACCGCGAAAGCGGGTGGCCTTGCGCACCGCAGCTGTCAAACGGCTCTGTTCCATATCATGGAAGCGTTGGTGCGTTGGATGGCGCCGATCATGTCGTTCACTGCAGATGAAATCTGGAACGAAATGCCGGGTGCACGTAACAAATATGTATTCACGGAAGTGTGGTACGACGGTTTGTTTGGCCTGAATGACGACGAGACACTGAACAATGCATTCTGGTCTGAATTGCTGCGTGTTCGTGGTGCCGTTAACAAAGTTCTAGAACAAGCGCGTAACGATAAGAAAATTGGTGGTTCACTCGAAGCTGAAATCACCCTTTATGCGAAACCTGAGTTTGCTGCCAAGCTAGAAGCGATGGGCAATGAGCTACGTTTCGTGTTGCTGACCTCAAAAGCAGACGTTGTTGCGACTGACGCAGCGCCGGAAGCTGCAGTGGCAACGGAAATCGATGGTTTGTCTGTGGTTGTTGCGAAATCAGATGCAGAGAAGTGTGAGCGTTGCTGGCACCATGTTGTAGATGTAGGCACAATCGACGCACATCCAACCCTTTGTGGTCGTTGTGTAAGTAACATTGATGGTGAAGGCGAAACGCGTCAATTCGCGTAATCGTCATCACGCATAAAGAGAGTAGGAAGGCTGGATGAAAGATCTGACAGTAAAACAGTCGGGTGTGCGTTGGCTGTGGCTAGCACTGCTGGTGTTCGTGTTGGATATTGGCAGTAAACTGCTTGTTATGGATACCATGGGGTATGGTTGGGCAAACCGCATTGAAGTGCTGCCTTTCTTTAACCTTTTGTATGTTCACAACTACGGGGCTGCGTTCAGTTTTTTGAGCGATGCGGGTGGTTGGCAGCGTTGGTTCTTCGCTGCCATTGCGCTAACCGTATCAGGCATGTTGGCGTACTGGATGCGCCAAACACCTGCGAACAACAAGATTTTGAACATCGCCTATGCCTTGGTCATTGGCGGTGCGATTGGTAACTTGTTTGATCGTCTCGTTCATGGCTACGTGATCGATTTCCTCGATTTCTTTATCGGAAAGAGTCACTGGCCAGCCTTTAACTTGGCGGATACAGCAATTTGTATTGGTGCAGGTTTGATTGTGCTGGAAAGTATTTTGTCTTCAAAAAAACAGGCCGCTGAAACTGAGTAAACGGTTTGTGGTGAGGCAACAGAAATAACACTATGGCGCTGGTCGTTTTACGGGCAGCGCCGTATTGTATTCAAAAATACATAACCCAATGAGAATTGGGGTTTATACCCAACATGAAGATGATGTTGGGTAAGATTGGACGGTATACGTCCTCATTGAATTCAAGGATGGTTGAATGGCAAACATTAGCGCTAACAGTGAAGTGGTGATGCACTTCACCATTAAACTGGAAGACGGTTCTGTCGCAGACAGCACCCAGACATCAGGTAAACCTGCGAAGCTTGTGATGGGCGACGGCAGTTTGACGGATAACTTTGAAAAGTGTTTGTTAGGCCTGACCGAAGGTGAAAAAGCCAGTTTTACATTGGGTCCTGATGATGCGTTTGGTCAATCTAACCCTGACAACATCCAACATATGGATCGCAGTCAATTTGCCGGTGATATTCCTTTAGAAGAAGGAACCATCGTTGCGTTTGCAGGTCCCGGTGGTCAGGAAATTCCAGGCGTCATTACGGAAGTGTCGGGCGAGTCTGTTACTGTGGACTTTAACCACCCGCTCGCCGGCCAAAATGTCATCTTTGATGTAGAAATAGTGAGTGTCGGTTAAAAGGCGTTGTGATGAAGATTTTGCTAGCTAACCCCCGTGGTTTTTGTGCCGGTGTCGATCGTGCTATCAGCATTGTTGAGCGTGCACTAGAAATGTATCAGCCTCCCATCTATGTGCGTCATGAAGTCGTGCATAATCGCTTTGTTGTGGAAGGGCTAAAGTCTCGCGGTGCTGTGTTTGTTGAAGAGCTCAGCGAAGTGCCCGATGACAGCATTGTTATTTTTTCAGCCCACGGCGTGTCGCAAGCGGTTCGCAATGAAGCAAAATCTCGCAGTCTCACTGTGTTCGACGCAACGT
This sequence comes from Enterovibrio sp., assembly GCA_042096095.1. Lineage (GTDB taxonomy): Bacteria > Pseudomonadota > Gammaproteobacteria > Enterobacterales > Vibrionaceae > Enterovibrio. The sequence goes on along the minus strand of JBELME010000220.1, from coordinate 4,786 downwards.
GCCCGTTAGTAACAAAGGTGCATATGGAAGTTGCGCGTGCGAGTCGCAAAAATATGGAAGTGGTGCTGATTGGCCATGCTGGACATCCAGAAGTGGAAGGCACCATGGGACAATATGCTAGCGAAACCGGTGGTATGTACTTGGTGGAAACACCGGAAGATGTTCACACCATCCATGTTAAAGACCCGTCTAATTTGCATTACGTCAGTCAAACCACTTTGTCTGTGGATGAAACGGCAGACGTGATCGACAAATTGCGTGAAGTGTTTCCTGAGATCCAAGGCCCGCGCAAAGATGACATTTGCTACGCAACCCAAAACCGCCAAGATGCAGTGCGCGAACTTGCGACGCAATGTGATGTGATGGTGGTGGTGGGGTCGAAGAACAGTTCAAACTCTAATCGTTTGCGTGAATTGAGTGAAAAGTTAGGTACGCCTGCGTACCTGACAGATTGCGCAGAAGACGTGAAAGTAGAGTGGTTTGAAAGCAAGGTAAAAGTCGGCGTTACAGCTGGCGCGTCTGCACCTGAAGAGCTTGTGAACCTTATCATTGCACAGATTGAAGCATATGGCGGTACGGCGGTAGAAGAGCTTAAAGGACGTGAAGAAAACATGTTCTTTGAAGTGCCACGTGAGCTTCAAGTGAAGCATATCGACTAGGGGCATCAAACCCTAACAAAAACGTGAAGATGTGTGATTGTATAAAAGGAGCCTATGGCTCCTTTTTGCGTTATCGCGCGAGAAGTATTTCGTCGACGATACAGAGCGTCATTCCAGGTATTGCTCGGATATACATCACTGTTTGAAAAAGGTAGAGTGACAAACGAATGATTTTATTGCGCCGCGTTGACGCGGCGCTGACCGAAAGTGAAAAGGGGATTTACATGGTTCGCATCGCAATTGCGGGCGCTGCCGGTCGTATGGGCCGACAGCTAATTCAAGCCACGGATGGAATGGAAGGCGCAATACTGGCAGCTGCAAGTGAACGTCCTGAATCAAGTCTTATTGGCACTGACGCGGGCGAACTCGCGGGCATCGGTAAGCGCGACGTTACCATCGTGGATGATCTCGCGAAGGTAGCCGATGATTTTGATGTCATCATTGATTTTACTGCGCCTGCTGTGACCTTAGCGAACCTTACACTTTGCCAAGCGCATGGAAAGAAACTGATCATTGGTACGACAGGCTTTACGGAAGAACAACGCGCACAGATTGATGCCGCGGCATCCGATACTGGCATTGTGATGGCACCAAACTACAGCGTAGGCGTAAACCTTGTTTTTAAACTGCTTGAGAAAGCGGCGAAAGTGATGGGCGACTACTGCGACATTGAGATCGTTGAAGCGCATCATCGTCATAAAGTGGATGCACCTTCTGGCACGGCGATTGGTATGGGTGAAGCCATTGCTGGTGCGATGGGTAACAAACTGAGTGATGTTGCTGTGTATGCACGTGAAGGCATTACGGGTGAGCGAAGCCGTGATGAAATTGGTTTTGCCACCATTCGCGCTGGCGACATTGTGGGTGAGCACACCGCGATGTTTGCTGATATCGGTGAGCGTGTGGAAATTACACATAAAGCCACTAACCGAATGACATTTGCAAACGGTGCAGTGCGTGCAGCGATTTGGTTAAATGCAAAAGACGCTGGCTTCTTCACAATGCAAGACGTCTTAGATCTCGATGCGCTATAAGTAAAATCGACTAACTATGCAATTGGCAATGGCCAATTGCATAGTGTTCCCTTCTTTAATCTCTCTCACACTTCTGCGTAAACATTGCAATCTACACCGAGGTTAACGTGTGGTTTTGGGGCTTAATGGTACCATTTGGTCATACTTGCCTTAAATGTTGCCATAACTGCGCAATGGGAAACGGTTGCGTATTGCGCTGATTGCTTTCGTATGTCATTCCCTTGTTGTTATCTCTAAGCGATCTGTCTTGTACCTAAAATTGCGGCTGGTACCAAGGTTTAGTAGGGGTTTTATACGCTTGATGATAAAAATCATATAGGTTGGCTAAAAGTTATATTCTTTTTTACCTGTCCTGTTGACACGTTCCGCGCTGATCTCTAGAATGCGCGCAATTTGTCAAATTTCGGCTTGACGTCGAACTGGCAATTGTATGGAATGACTTAATGCGAATTTATCTATTTATTTTGCATTTTTATTGATTTGGAGGTTGTCTTGAGCAAGTCTGCGCTCTTAGTCCTAGAAGATGGGACTGTATTCCACGGTGTGTCCATTGGTGCTGATGGTTCCGCTGTTGGTGAAGTTGTTTTTAATACCTCGATGACGGGGTACCAAGAAATTCTCACTGACCCTTCCTACTCTCAGCAAATTGTTACTCTTACTTATCCCCACATTGGCAACACCGGTACTAATACCGAAGACGAAGAATCCTCAAGAATCCACGCGCAAGGCTTGGTAATTCGTGACCTTCCCCTTATTGCTTCAAACTTCCGCAGTCAACAAACACTTTTTGATTACCTCAAATCCCAAAACATCGTTGGTATCGCCGACATCGACACCCGTAAGCTGACACGCCTATTGCGTGAAAAAGGTGCACAAAACGGTTGTATCGTTGCAGGTGACAACCTTGATGAAGCCTTGGCACTTGCGAAAGCGAAAGCATTCCCAGGTCTGAAAGGTATGGATTTGGCGAAAGAAGTGACCACCGCAGAAGCTTACGAGTGGAAGCAAGGCTCTTGGGCGCTTGAAGGCGGCTTGCCAGAAGCAAAAGACAGCAGCGAATTGCCGTACCACGTTGTTGCGTACGACTTTGGCGCGAAGCGCAACATCCTGCGTATGCTGGTGGACCGCGGTTGTCGCTTGACTGTTGTGCCTGCACAAACGTCTGCTGAAGAGGTGTTGGCGCTTAACCCTGATGGTGTGTTCCTGTCGAACGGCCCAGGTGACCCAGAGCCATGTACTTACGCGATTGAAGCAACAAAAGTATTCCTAGACAAAGGCTTGCCTATTTTTGGTATCTGTCTTGGTCACCAGATTCTTGCTCTGTCATCTGGCGCTCAAACGGTAAAAATGAAGTTTGGTCACCACGGTGCAAACCACCCAGTAAAAGATTTGGATCGCAGCGTTGTGATGATTACATCGCAAAACCACGGTTTTGCTGCTGACGAAGCCACGCTTCCTGAAAACTTACGTGCTACTCACGTATCGCTATTTGATGGCTCTTTGCAAGGTATCCACCGCACAGACAAGCCAGCCTTTAGCTTCCAAGGGCACCCTGAAGCGAGCCCTGGTCCGCACGATGCGGCACCACTTTTCGACCACTTCATTGAACTCATTAAGCAACACAGCGCGTAATCCGGAGTAGCAGAGAATGCCAAAACGTACAGACATAAAAAGTATTCTTATTCTAGGCGCAGGCCCAATTGTTATTGGACAGGCGTGTGAGTTCGACTATTCAGGTGCGCAAGCTTGTAAAGCGCTGCGTGAAGAGGGTTACCGCGTTATTTTGGTTAACTCTAACCCCGCCACCATCATGACTGACCCTGAAATGGCGGATGCAACGTACATCGAGCCAATTCAGTGGGAAGTTGTGCGCAACATTATTGAGAAAGAGCGCCCTGATGCGGTTCTACCGACCATGGGTGGTCAAACGGCATTGAACTGTGCGCTTGAGCTTGAAAAGCACGGCGTATTGGCTGAGTTTGGCGTAGAAATGATTGGTGCAACGGCGGATGCGATTGATAAAGCAGAAGACCGTTCACGCTTCGACAAAGCAATGAAATCTATCGGCCTTGAATGCCCACGTGCAGACACGGCGAAAACCATGGAAGAAGCATACGGCGTTCTGGATATGGTGGGTTTCCCTTGTATCATTCGTCCTTCTTTCACTATGGGTGGTACCGGTGGCGGTATTGCATACAACAAAGAAGAGTTTGAAGAAATTTGTCGTCGCGGCTTGGATTTGTCTCCAACCAACGAGCTATTGATTGATGAATCTCTTATCGGCTGGAAAGAATACGAAATGGAAGTTGTTCGTGACAAAAACGACAACTGTATCATCGTATGTGCCATTGAAAACTTTGACGCAATGGGCATCCACACGGGTGACTCCATCACGGTTGCACCAGCACAAACACTGACCGACAAAGAATACCAATTGATGCGTAATGCATCGCTAGCGGTTTTGCGTGAAATTGGCGTAGAAACGGGCGGTTCAAACGTACAGTTTGGTATCAACCCGAAAGATGGCCGCATGGTTATCATCGAGATGAACCCACGTGTCTCTCGTTCGTCCGCGTTGGCGTCGAAAGCAACGGGCTTCCCGATTGCAAAAGTGGCAGCAAAACTGGCGGTTGGTTTCACCCTTGATGAGTTGATGAATGACATCACTGGCGGTGCGACACCAGCATCGTTTGAACCAACCATCGACTACGTTGTGACTAAGATCCCTCGTTTCAACTTTGAAAAATTTGCGGGTGCGAATGACCGTCTAACCACACAGATGAAGTCTGTTGGTGAAGTGATGGCCATTGGCCGTAACCAACAAGAATCGATGCATAAAGCGCTGCGCGGCCTAGAAGTTGGCGCGACAGGCTTCGACGAGATGGTTGATTTGGATGCGCCTGATGCGTTAACCAAAATCCGTCATGAGTTGAAAGACGCAGGTGCAGAGCGGATTTGGTACATCGCCGATGCTTTCCGTGCGGGTATGTCAGTAGAAGGCGTTTTTAAGCTGACAAATGTTGACCGTTGGTTCCTTGTTCAGATTGAAGATATCGTCAACCTAGAAGCTCAAGTGAAAGAAAATGGCTTTGC
>JBELME010000219.1:0-7276 GCA_042096095.1 Enterovibrio sp. | reverse complement strand
GTGGACGTAAAAAGTAAGACGCAGGAGATAGTCGATGAACGTATTATCGTGGGAGAACATTTCAAAGCTCGAAGGCCAAACTGTTCAACTGATCGATGGCGCAGAAAATGAGTATGAAGTGCTTGTTGAATCCGTCAACGAAGAAGAAGGGAACGGCACTACCGTTGATGATCGTCTTGTCGAACACTACACCATTGTAATCGCGGGTCCTGATGACGCCGAATTTCCCCAAGGCAACTACCTTATTTCTCACCACTCTATGGGTCAGCAGATCTTGTATATGATCCCTGCAAAGAATAACCACTACACCATCACGATGAACACGGAAGCCTAGCTCACTTTGCTCAACATGGTGAACGCCTTTTGGTTAATGGCTTCGTTGATTCAGCGACCGTTAAAGATTTGGGCATGGCTTAGGGATTTTCTGGTCGCATTATCATCGGATACATCAATAAAGGCTTGATTCGATACCTTTGTCGCATTGATCGTTGGTATGATGTGCCTTTCATTCGCACTATCCATAGGGAATCCATGCAACGCACGTTTCGCGTCATCGTCAGCACATTTTTTTTGTTGTTTTCACTGCTGCTTTCGCCTTTCTCTTCTGCTAATGATGGAGAAAGGGTGCTCGTTTTTGCTGCCTCTTCGATGACAACGGCGTTAGATCAGATTGCCCAATCCTATCAAGAGCAAACGGGGCGCACCGTCACCCTGTCTTATGCGTCCTCTTCCGCGCTTGCTCGACAACTCGCTTATGGCGCGCCCGCAGATATCTATATCTCCGCGAATGAGAAGTGGATGGATTATGCCGTTGACCAAGCAGTGATCGACGTTAACACGCTCTCTCCTTGGGTCAGCAATGCCTTAGTGGTTGTCAGTGCCCGTCAAGCGCTTACCCAGATAAAACTTGATAGCGCATCGCTCATTCATGCAATTGGTAATGCGCGTATGGCAATTGCAAATCCAGCGCATGTACCTGCGGGCATTTATGCAAAAGAATCGCTCGAAAACCTTCAGCTTTGGTCAGCGTTAGCGGAAAAATTGGCTTACTCAAACAGTGTGCGTGCGGCGTTGGCCTTGGTAGAACGAAAAGAAGCACCCATTGGCATTGTTTATCGATCTGATGCGGTTGCGTCAAAGGCCGTGCATGTCGTGGCTGAGGTGCCAGACGCATCCCATGTGCCGATTATTTTTCCTAAAGCCATGACCCAAGAAGCGTCTGGTGCAGCGGCACATTTTTTTGAATTTTTGTCGACAGATGACGCACACAAAATTTTGGAAGAGCAGGGGTTTAATGTTGTGTCTTCTGTACCCTCTGATATGGAAGCCACGCAATGATCTCTCTATTGAGTAACGGTTGACCATGTTGTTAACTCCCCTTGAATGGCAAGCCCTCGCGCTGAGCTTGAAAATTTCCACGGTTGCCGTTGCTGCAAGTTTGCCCCTCGGCATCGCAGTCGCTTGGCTGTTGGCCCGTAAACAATTTCCCGGTAAATCTGTTCTCGATGGCGTGATTCATTTGCCGTTGGTGTTACCACCTGTGGTCATCGGCTATCTGTTGCTGGTGGTCATGGGGCGTCGTGGCGCTGTTGGACAATGGTTGTATGAGACCTTTGGCGTGTCATTTTCATTCAGTTGGAAAGGTGCTGCTTTGGCGTCTGCCGTGGTGGCGTTTCCATTGTTGGTGAGAGCGATTCGTTTGTCGCTGGAGTTGGTTGATAAGCGCCTTGAAGATGCGGCGAGAACCTTGGGTGCGTCGCCATGGCGTGTGTTTTATTCGATCACATTGCCATTGATCGCGCCCGGAATTTTGTCAGGTTTGGTGCTGGCATTTGCCCGCAGCTTGGGTGAATTTGGTGCGACCATTACTTTTGTCTCCAACATTCCAGGGGAAACCCAAACCATACCATTAGCCATGTTCGCCTTCCTTGAAACGCCTGGGGCAGAAGAGAGTGTCGCGAGGCTATGTATTCTCTCGATAGTTATCGCATTACTGTCTTTGTTTGGATCGGAATGGCTGAGTCGTCGAATGAAGAAAAGGATGGGCTTGTCATGATCATCTTGAATTTTTCGTTAGCACTCGACAACTTTTCATTGTCATTAGACGAAATCATTCCATCGTCGGGTATTACGGCGATCTTTGGCCGTTCTGGTGCGGGTAAAACGTCGCTGATCAATGCGATCAGCGGGTTGTCAGTCCCTGACGCAGGCAAAATTTCTGTGGGGGAATCGACACTGTTTGATGCAGAAAAAAACATCAAACTGCCACCCGAAAAACGACGTATTGGGTATGTGTTTCAAGATGCGCGTCTGTTTCCGCATATGTCTGTTGAAAAGAACCTGCGTTATGGTCAATCACGTGCAAATCCATCCATGTACGAAGAAATCACGCATTTGCTCGGCATTGGAGAGTTACTTGCTCGCTACCCTCGTGATTTGTCGGGGGGCGAAAAGCAGCGTGTGGCGATAGGGCGCGCATTGCTGTCTGAACCTGAACTTTTGATCATGGATGAACCCACCGCATCACTCGATGGTCCTCGCCGACAAGAATTGATTTCGTATTTGCTTAGGCTGACGGAGTCGCTATCCATTCCGATGATCTACGTTAGCCATAGTTTGGATGAAATTCTGCAGTTGGCTGATCATATGTTGCTGCTAAACAAAGGCAGGGTGATCGCCAATGGTTCCTTGCACGATGTGTGGAGTTCAGAGCACATGCAGCCGTGGCTTTCGGTCAAAGAACAAAGTGCCTTGGTCACTGCCACGGTGGTAGGGACGCATCCGCGCTATGCGATGTCGAAACTCGATCTTGAAGGCGAAACATTGTGGGTTCCAGCCGTTGATGCATCGCCGGGTTCTCGCCTGAGGTTGCGTGTGTTTGCCAATGACATTTCGATCGTGAAAACACCAGCATCAGACACCAGTATTCGAAACGTACTGCCTTGTTCGATTGAGTCAGTCACCCGAACAAAGCAGGGGGAGATGTCGACAGGCTACTGCCAGGTGATGTTAAGAATCGGTAACGAGGTATTGATTGCCAATGTCACTGAGTGGGCGGCGGATGAGCTTGCCTTATCAGCGGGTGAAAAAGTATTTGCTCAATTAAAAGGCATTAGCATCGCGAAAAGCGATCTGGCACAACATCACAGTAATTTCTAACAAATTACTTGCATACTTTTCGCGAATTTTCAGTAGAATCCCCCTTACCGTACACTGTGTGCGGTGTGCCGCAAACTTCCTAGAAATATATGTATAAGAAGTATTATCGTGAGCGAATTAGATACTCTGTTTAGAGAGCTTACTCGAGGTGAGTACAGGGGGACTAAATGTTTGGTTGGCTAACCGGCTTGTTTGGCAAAGAGAAACTCAAGTCGACAGATTGGGTTAAAAAACTCATGCACGCCAATAAAACGGGCAGTTACAGCAAGTACAAGGAATACTACGATAAACACGTTGTGCGTATTCACAAAACGTATCACGCAGACTTTGTTCGGTTTGAGCGCTTCGCAAATCAAACCTATAAGAAGAATGATCAGCGTGCATTTCTAGCGATCAAAACTGCGATGTATGCGCATAAGCTAGGGCAAATTAAAGTGGCTGCATGTGTAACAGCATCCGTGATTAACTTTAATAAAAGATTGCTCGAGGGTAAGCAGCTTCAAATCCATCCGCGATTGATGCGAGCTGCAACCGCGCTGCATAAGCAAATTATCGAAACACACGCGAATTCGAAACTGAAGAAGCGAAAAGAAAAAGCCTGATGAGTCAGGCTTTTTTTATACGCTGATGACAGGCATCGTTGGTGGCAATGAAGTCGAATGACACTTATCTGCCACATTCAATGCTACGGAGGATACAGACTACGGATACGCGTTAATCTTCACACCCAGCCAATGACGAACATTTAGAGCTCTTTGAAATCATGAGATTGGAGGAGGGGATTTATCACAGTATGCTGCAAATTGTGTCGAGCAAAGCTTGGCTTAAGCTGCTTTTTTCGCAAAAAAATGAATTCCTAATGTTTAGTGTTCAAATAAAAGTGATAGCGATCACGTAGACAAGCTGATAAAGTCCCGTCCCTCACGCATAATGTGAGAGCACAATGACTTTTAAATCTCTAATTGCTAGCGATAAACTTGTTTCAACACTGACTATCGGGTTTTTCTCTTGCTTCCTCTTTGCTGCACTGTTTGACCTGCAGTCTTTTTCCAATACGATCAATACGCTCTACGCGATGTCAGCGAATATATTTGGTTACGCTTGGCAGTGGCTAATGGTGCTTAACTTCGCCATTGCGTTGATCATCGCCTTCTCGCCCGCGGGAAGAATGACACTAGGCAAGAAGCTAAAGCCAGAAATGAGCACGTTTCGTTGGCTTTCTATGATCATGTGTACCTTGCTAGCTGGGGGCGGCGTTTTTTGGTCTGCGGCTGAGCCTGTTTATCATTTCATGTCTGCGCCGCCTGTTTTTTCTGGTGCTGAACCTTACACCGAAGCGGCAGCTTCTGCGGCATTGGGGCAAAGCTTTTTTCATTGGGGCTTCCTCGCATGGGCAGTGCTTGGCACTTTGGCAACCATCGTGTTGATGCATGCTCACCACCATAAAGGATTGAGCCTTCGCCCTCGCGCATTGCTATACCCCTTGTTCGGTGATCGCTTAGAAAACCATTGGTTCGGCGCGGTGGTGGATACGTGTGCGATCATTGGCGTTGCCGCTGGCACCATTGGCCCTATCGGCTTCTTGGCGAGCCAACTTGGCTACAGCGTGGAATCTCTCACGGGGATCGAGAATACGCTGACCTTACAAATTTCGATTCTCCTGGGCGTTGTTGCGGTCTACTCGATTTCTGCATTTTCTGGGTTAGACAAAGGGCTTCAGTGGCTGAGTAAAATGAATGTCATCGGGGCATTTGCATTATTGGTTGCGGTACTTTTCCTTGGTCCGACGCAGTTTATTTTCGGTGAGTTTGCCGCGGGGTTCGGTACCTACATCAGCCACTTTTCTTCTTTGGGGCTGGATGCAGCCAATGAAGGTTGGCAGAGTGGATGGACGTGGTTCTTCTGGGGATGGTTTATTGGCTTTGCGCCAATGATGGCGATCTTTATTGCCAAGATCTCTGAAGGACGCAGCGTGCGAATGCTGATTCTGGCGATCAGTGTCTGCGCGCCGATTGCGACCAATTTCTGGTTCAGTGCACTGGGAGGAACGGGCATTTTCTTTGAAATGACAAACCCAGGGAGTATCTCTGGCCCGTTAGGCGATGCGGGCTTGCCTGCCGTTTTGATTGCGATGCTGCAGCAGTTACCGCTTCAGACTATCCTCGTGCCAGCATTCCTTTTGCTGACAACGACGTTCGTGGCAACGACAGGTGATTCAATGGCGTATTCCATTGCTGTGGTGACATCAGAAAATACGACACCTTCAAAGTATCATCGCCTATTTTGGGCGATCACGTTAGGGGTTGTTGCGGCTGTGCTTTTAGCGGCAGGTGAGGGCGGATTAAGTGCACTTCAATCCTTTATCGTGATCACCGCAGTCCCTGTGTCAATTCTCATCGCGACGACCTTACTCTCTGCGCCTTTGACGATTTTTTGGATGATCAGACAATCGAAGCAAGAAAAGCGTTGGAAACTCGTGACCACGAGTTGATTGAAAAAGCGCAGTGAACATAAAAAGGAGAACTGCCATTGTTCTTCTTTTTTGTTATTTCTTTTCCCATGCTGTTAACGCTTGCGGGCTATCAATATCCTCACTGGCATGCGTTAGCGACAGCCTTGCTATCATGAATGTATATTTACAGAGCAACGCCTTTGCGCCTTTATCACCTTCAAGGGATTTTAGCCGATCAAACGTGGTTTGTTTAAATACAGCAGGCACACCCAAGGTATCGGCGTATCGGCGTATTTGCGACAGGCAATGTCCACGCCTTCGACTTGAAAGGTGGCCAACAGCGCGTTTGTGTCTGGCCCTGAAACATCAGGGTGGTCAGCCAATAAAATCATCAGTTCCGAATAGGTTTGTTCCAGTTGTTTGTTGGCATAGGTAATGACACTGCCAATGCCAGCTCCCACTCTTTGGCATACAACAATTTTACAGGCCATGCGTGCTGTTTTGCGGCTTTGCTAATGTCGTCATGCCAACATCCTGTTACGAGGTAGATGTCGTCGCTGATACTTTTTGCTGCGTTTATGGCGCGTGCAACGAGAGGTTCGCCATTGGCGACAGCAAGTGTCTTACACGAACCGAATCGAGACGCTTTTCCTGCCGCGAGAATGATAACTGCTGGTGATGTTATGATGAAAGCGCGCCGCTGAACGATATCCCGGACGCATCATTCACTCTGGCCATGCACTCTGCCAATATCGACATTGCACGAACATTTTAACAAGTGACCTCGATATCACCGATGCAATATGTAAAATCGTTGCGATTGCACAAAGTACGTTCAATATTGTCATTGGGCTCGCAAGTCGCGGAGGTGTGTTATGCCGTGGGTTATAGCAGTCCGTTTCAATTCAGTCGTGAATTTAAACGGTATTTTGGGATTACGCCGAGTGAAGCAAGATCTGCCGTGATTGCGACTGGCTAGAAGTGAAAGGGATAAGAAAGGAAACAAGGTCAGAGTGTTGGTCTCGTACCTTGTCATTGATTTTAGAGTTCGAATCTCACATTGAGATAAAATTGCTCTTTGTATAAGCCATTGAAGCGATAGACCCCGCCAAGAGAGAGTGCATCAGTGGAGTGAAAGCGCCCACCAATTTCAACCACACTTCGTGTGTCATCTGAATCAAAAGCCACTTGGCCAACCAAAAGGTTCGTTTCGATTTGCGGAAGCACCCAAGCGCGAACGCCGACATTGACGCCGTAAGCGAGCTCACCCCAGTCATGCTTATCATCCTGAGGGAACTTTACGGAGTAGACTTGAGCATCTCCGTGTACGTCGACAAAACCATTGATAGGCGCGTGAAATCCCGCACCACCAGATGCAATCCAATCTCCCTCAAACTGGCTACTGCCGCTCACAATGAAGTGTGCACCGTCCATAAAGGCCAATCTTGCTTTCGCTCCTAACCCTGACGGATTAGAGGTTAAACCAACCTCAAGGTTGGTGTAATTAAAATTGGTTGCCAAAGCAGCAGCTGAAAACAAGCCAAGTGAGAGTGCAATAGTTCGAATAGCGCGCGTTCTTTTTCTCGTATTCACAACTTTCCATGCCTTATCTATAAAGTATTACTTGCGCTTGAGTGTATGAGTAGCTGGATGAAAGTTGCAGGT
>JBELME010000218.1:0-7355 GCA_042096095.1 Enterovibrio sp. | reverse complement strand
ACGCTCTTCCGATCTGGTCACCGGTTGTTTGTATCACAGTGTGGTGGTTCGCCACATTTTGGTTCGGCAAATCAACGAGCGCTTTGACACTTTGATGTTGGAGCATGCCTGTTACACCTAAGGTAGGTGACATAACGTAGTTTCGATAGCCAACACCTGATGCCTTCTTGGTATCGGCAATGATGCGGTTTCGTTTCTTCTTACCCATGGATTTATCTTTGAGTAACTTTCTATTTGTCACTTCAAACCGCGGCCTTTTCACCACATTATTGGCCTGTGAGGTGGGGAATAACACCGCATCATCAAACCCTTTTGTAATACCTTGGAGCATACTAAGCGGCCCACTTTCGGCAGTTTTTCCCGCAATGGCGCTGACCAAGGTCAAGGTGGGGATCGAGCTTTCCATCCAAGGTCGCCATTTCGTGCTGGCATTGCTTGGTACTAAGTCAACCAATATTGAGTTGTACCATATGTTCAAGTTCACCAGCCCCGCAGGGTTAATAAAATTGATGTGATTCTCTAGTGCCGCCGTTAATAACGGTGAGAGGGAAATGTCCGAGAGTAAACCTAGTGCAAATTCAGCCACATCACTCCCGCTGTAGGCGGCATTAATGCCAACCTGAGCATCGATTTTCTCGGTAATAAATCGAACATCGCCGTAAAAATCATTCACCACTGGGTCACTGTGTGATTTCTCTGCCAACCCAAACATAGCGCTCGCCACGAGGCCGCCCGTTGAGTGTGTGACGACCACAATGCCACTGTCACCAAAGCAGCGACTGCCTTGATAAGCGACCTCAGATTGCACAACACCATCATTAACGCCCCCCATGGCATCTTTGATTTGTGACAGCACAGCATGAATGCCGATGTCTAATCGTTGATTAGCAGAATACGTTACGACCAGATAGGAGTTTGAGGGCCGACCCACTGGGGTGTTTGGGTCGAACCCTAGCGCGTGTTTGATGTGCAGATTCCAATAATTCGATGTCGCTTCATCATGGAAAACCCCACCTTGGTTAAAGGCAGATGGGTCGGTGGGCCATTTCTCTTGGAACGTCGCAGGCAGGGTGACGTTCCCCTTAAGCGCTGCCATTTGCAGGCCATGAATATAAACAATATCTCGCCCAGAAAACGGCTTCTCTGGGTCTCTCGCTAACCAATCGGACGGCGAGCATTTCTTACTGTCGTTTGAAATGGGGGTAATTTGTGAGAACGGGGCCGCAAACAAATCGCGTGTTTGCGCGAGCACGTCAGCGATGGCATCGTCGATAAGTGTTGCATCGTCATCAAACTGAGCATCTTCCGTTTCGTATTCCGCGAGCAAATCTAGCTCTTCTTCACTGTCTTTCTCGTTGTCTACCGACGCACATCCCAAAGGGGTGTCTCCTATGCCATCGTGATACCAGTTAATGGTTGAAGTATCGTGGTCGGGATAAAGCGCCTCGACAGAACCCAGCAAGTATTCGAATTCGGTCTCGATGGGGCCTTGCGCGTCTGGGGCAGTAAAATCGACGATGTCACGGGTTGTGCCATCGTCATTGGTATTGTCACACGGCGATTGGTCTGTACGACTTACGCAAATTCGGTCAAGTAACACGACAGGGGGTTTCTCGTCATCGATTGGCACAACAGCGATGGCGATGGATTCAAAGTGATCGAAGGCCGTCCACACCTCTAATGGCACACGAAGCCAGTGATGCGTGTCGGGAAGGGTGCCTGTTAGGCCAATGATTGCCGTATGCGCATTCGGGTCAATACCAGAAAAATCATCATTGAATGCCAACACGTTAAGCTGAAACCCTGCGCCGGGTTCCAACGTTTTGAGTGACAGATTCACCTGATAGTTTTCACCTTGAATCAATGGCGCGTTGAGCTTCTGGTAAATGACGAAGTGCTGATCCTTTAGCATCGCTGACATGTCATCATCGTGCCCTTCATCAGATAAGACTGCTGCACTTTCATTGGCTGCATCCAGCGTGTTTTGTTGCCATTCACCCCGTTGATTTTTGCTGAGAAAACTGCCCTCTCTGACATGGTTCTCTTTACATTCAAAAGGGTTAACATTGCCCCCAAGGTGTTGCTGGGCAAAGATAATCCTATTCAGGGGCGACCGTTCTCCTGTTTCTTCATCCCTGAAATACCACGCATAACCGACATGCTCTTCTAGGGTTAAGTCTTCAAAACTCGCCTTATATTGGCACCCTAGGGGGATGTCCATTTGCCGACTAAACATCACTTTTTGAAGCGCAAACACTTCTTCCTCAGACGTGGCATCGCCTGTTTCGAGCACGGTCAGTGTCGTCTTATGGCTCGCAACAGGTGTGTTGCCATTACACGCCTCTTGCGGTGTTAACACATCACCAAGAGAAAACACAAAGGCAGGAGAATGGGTGTTAACGACAGACATATCAGAGGGTGAGAAAACGAAAAAGTCGCTTTTTTGTTGCTTCTCGTTAGCACTGCCACCAAACGCCGCCATCACTAATATGACGAAAAACGGAAATTTACACATCATTTCAAGCTCCTTAGTCATTCCAAGCTTCCTCATTATCCAAGCCGCCTCATTATCCAAGCCGAAGCTATGCGCCAATCAATCTGCGGTATATGTGTCTGAGTCTCCAAGAATGAACCAAAACGCACGTTAATATCACTGGCGACAACGACAGGTACATTCTTCTTACTGATGCCGTATACTCAGCGCTCGACGTTCAGTAAAAAGAAAGTCTAGGGAAAGGGTATGTGGGGACTGATTCGCAGGGGAGTGTTGCTGGGAACGACGTTACTGGCTCTGCTTTTCAGTGTACAAGTGTTCAGTGTACAAGTGTTCAGCGGACAGGTATTCAGCGCACAGGGATTAGCGCAAGGCACCTCCCTCAACGGACAGTGGCAGTTTTTTCAAAGTCACACCTTGCTCTCTCCTCAAGATCTCTCCAAGGTGCAAGCGTGGCAAACCGTTAACGTTCCAGGCTTACTTGATACCAATCCGGAAAATGGCCTGTACGGTAATTACAGAACAAGATTCAATGCGCCAATACGCATCACCCATTCCGAGCGCCCACAAACGCTTTATATTGCAGGTATACGTCATAATGACAGGGTCTACCTCAATGGTGAGCGCATCGGTCAAGTGGGTCGGTTCACGAAAAACTGGCAAATTATCTTAGACAATCCTAATAATCTGCCGCGAGCTTATCCCCTCCCAAACGCATTATTAAAGCCCACGAATAATGAGCTCATTATTCAGATTCAACTCGGCTTTGGTCAAGCGTGGGGGGCCATGCTACCGGGTGGGGTTGGGATTTCAGGTAACGTTGAAATAGTCGATGAACACACTGCCACTAAACAATATACCCAAGCCGTTACCACGATTCATATCATTGACAGCATCATCATTTTACTTGGCATTGTTGATGTAGCGCTTATCGTTCTTCTGTTTAAATCAACGCTCCACAAGTTTCCCGAATTTATCTGGTTATTGCTCGGTAGCGGGTTACTTTTCTGCGGCAGCTTACTGTTAGATATCGGTCATCTACAAGGCATAACAAACGACGCAACCAAGTTAACGCTTCTCCTCTGTATTTTATTTACCCCTTTGGTTAACGCGATCTTTTTTAATGTACAACAACGTCTCGCCACCCCCGCCATGCTGTGGTCAGTAACCTTTGGTGTGACTGTGTGTGCCTTCTTACTCTTGATGACTTTTATCCCGAAGGAAATCAAACCCGCCGCCTGGCTAGTGTGGAGTGCGTTAACGGCACTGCTGTTTATATTTTCATTGGTTTGCGCAGGGCTCAGCATCAAGCAAAAGCGTGTCGGCAGTATCACCATATTTTTGGGGCTGTGTATGTATATTCTCTCTATTAACACTCGGTGGTTACCCTTTGAGGGGCTGTATAATCGCAATCTCGTCATCGGATCATTGTTCTTTCGCTATGCGCTTGTTTGGGCATATTTTTTGAAAATAAAAGATATTTCAGTGCATTACCAACGCCTAACCCGACAAATGCTCTCAAGGCTAGAAGAACAGAAGAAATCGACTGCCCGAGATATTCATGATGAACTCGGGCAGTACTTGTCGAGTGCCAAGCTACACCTTCAGCTCAGCGAAAAAACGGGGCAACCACAGCATCACACCTTATTAAAAAGCGAGCTACAAAATGCCATCGTGTCTATGCGTCGAATCATTGAAGGGCTTCACCCCGTGGTGTTGGAGAAGAGGAGCCTAAAAGAGGCGATTAATATGGACGCTGAGCGGTTAACAAAACGGAATCAGATATGCATTGAGGCCGACGTCGCTGAAATGACTGTGTCACTGTCCAACGCCGCACACATCTATCGACTTGTTCAGGAGCTGTTGGGAAATATCACCAAACATAGCCAGGCAAAGTGCGCTTGGGTCAGCATTCGACAGAACAAACGATCTATCATCATCCGTGTTGAGGATGACGGTATTGGGGTGGACCACCATTCTGCCGCGTCAATGAGCGAGGGATTTGGCCACGTTAGCCTCCACGAACGCGTTCAATTACTTGGTGGTAATATCGAGTATGGAATACCGAAGAGTCGGCAGGGTACGTTTGTTAACATTACACTACCGATAGCCTCAGATTAATCGGCGAGCACGTGCAACCGTCACCGCTTCCGTGCGACTTTGTGCCCCGAGCTTTTCACAACAGTTTCCTAAATGAAAACGTACCGTCCGCTCCGAGATATCCAGACGTTGTGCCACTTCTTTATTGCTTAAGCCTTGCGACACTTCTTTGAGCACACGCCCTTCCTGTGTGGTCAGATAGACAGTCTGCGCGTCGTTTTCAAGGAGTTTGATCTCTTGAACCAACCCAGATGACACAAACACCTCACCAGACACAACACACTCAATGGCATGCAATAAATCATCAAAGGCAGCATCTTTAAGCACATAGCCCGATAAGCCACGTTTCAATAATCGAAGCGCCAAGTGCTCATTCGCGTGCATCGTCAATGCAATCAAGCCCATTGACGCGTTATGCGCCAAAAGCGCGTCGATCAGCTCCTCGCTGGGTGGGCCGGGCATAGAGAGATCAAGCACCACAACATCCACCTGAGAAGCACTTGCCACACAACGCAGTAAGCTATCGCCATCAGGCACTTTGTCCACCAAGACGATATGACCCGCTGTCGCAAGCAGGCTTTCTACGCCTTTAATAAAGAGGGGATGATCATCGGCAATAACAACATGGATTTTTTTACATATCTCATTCATTGATAATCACGTATTTAATCCTTTGCCTAGGTAATCCTATCGAAAAACAAAGTACATCATATTCTTGCCATAAACTGTTCTGATAAGTGAGACATTGGCCTATCACGTTTTTTCCATATGCAAGCTGTCACTTCTTAAGCAAGGAAAAATTCAAGCAAGAAAAAACGCGTGGTTTGAATCCTGCCTTTTCATAGGATGTGGATATAAACAGTGGCAGTCCAAATGTGTGGTTTATTTCGCTTCCGTGACTTTCCCACGTTACCTCCCTCCAAAAGTGAAGCGTTATCCCCCTTGGCATAGGTGTGAATATGCAACAATGTGCATTAATCTAATGCGCTGATTTTTATAATAATATCAATAAGAGATGACACGCAGACAATCACTGATGTGTGTCAGAGTGACTGCGCTATCAAGGAAGAACAATGAACATCATTCATCACGGCGCCAAAGATGGCGTGACGGGCTCATGCCATCAGCTCAACACAGACGAAGGGAAGCTCCTGATCGATTGCGGGTTATTCCAAGGGGACGAGAGTAAACCGCTTAATATCGACTTTCCCGTCAAAGACATCGATGCCTTGCTCGTCACCCATACCAATATTGATCACATAGGCCGTATTCCTTGGCTGTTAGCCGCGGGCTTTCGCGCGCCGATTTACTGCACTGAAGCGACAGCACAGTTGATGCCGATGATGCTGGATGACGGATTGCGTCTCCAACTCGGCATGAAGACACGACAACGTAAGCGCGTGTTGAACCTGATTCGCTCGTTGATACATCCCATAAAATACAACACGTGGACAGACATCAAACGCGCTTCTGCCGCTTCCACCCAGATCGCCTCCTCCAAAAGCAGCGCCTCCGGCCCGATCACTTCCACCATCGCCAGCATTCGCTTTCAACCGGCGGGGCACATTTTGGGTTCGTCGTACATAGAAGTGGATTTGCCAAATGGCGAACGCGTGGTCTTTTCTGGCGATCTTGGTCCGAGCAACACACCGCTGCTGCCTGATCCCATCTCGCCAGAACGCGCAGATGTTCTCGTGATCGAAAGTACCTATGGTGACAAAACCCATGAGTCGATCGCTTCCCGTGCCGAACGCTTAAAGACGCTGATCAATCGTTCACTTAGCGATGGCGGCGTGATCATCATTCCCGCCTTCAGTGTTGGCAGAACCCAAGAACTCTTGTTCGATATCGAAAACCTGCTTGCCACATCCTTAACCGATGATGAAAAGCGCACCTGGTCGACAATCCCCGTGATCCTCGATTCCCCCATGGCGACAAAAGTGACGGAGCAATACCGCGCTTTTAAATCCTTGTGGAGCCAAGAAGCCAAAACCATCTTGGATTCAGGGCGACACCCACTTGCGTTCGATCAATGCATTACCATCAATACCCATCGTGACCACATTATCTTGGTCAATCGCCTCAAACAAACGGGCGAACCTGCGATCGTGATTGCTGCAAGCGGTATGTGTAACGGCGGGCGAGTGCTCAACTACCTCAAAGCCTTACTGCCGGATAAACGCACCGATGTAATTTTGGCCGGCTACCAAGCCCGAGGCACGCTGGGGCGTAATATTCAGCGTGGCGATACACGCATTAACATTGATGGAGAAAACATCGCCATCAACGCCCACATCCACACCATGTCCGGCTACTCGGCCCACGCAGATAGAGACGATTTGCTCGCCTTTATCGAAGGCATAACGCACAAGCCAAAAGAAGTCCGCATTGTGCATGGGGATAAAGAAGCACAAGAGGCACTGGGGGAGGTGGTTGAAGAACGAGGATTGGCGGAGAAGGTCATGCTTGCAGTTAAGGTATAGGTCCTAAGAGCAGGGATCTAGGAAAAGAAGGTCCTAGATCCTAGGAAGAGCGAAAGCGAAAAGCTTGACGGCGTTTTAGATTTTTGAAAAATCGTTGCAGAACCCAGAACCCAGAACCCAGAACCCAGAACCCAGAACCCAGAACCCAGAACCTAGGACCCAGAACCTAGGACCTAGAACCCAGGTCCGCCTTTCGCTCTCCCTAGGCTCTGCTCTTAGTCCCTTCCCAGATGTATGGACTCCCTCCCCATAGGGGGTTACGGTCTTAATCCGACGAA
>JBELME010000217.1:0-7389 GCA_042096095.1 Enterovibrio sp. | reverse complement strand
GAATCTGTGGATAACTAGGTGAATTAGTGGGTGGTATAATTGTTTAAATGATTGTTTCTTAGTGGTTTTAATCGAGAATTGAAGCGGTTTTTTATCAGGTTTTTACCTGTGAATGGTCTCTATTTCGATAAAATGAACGAGGTGGCGTGTTTTTGTATCAAATATCTTACGTTGTGGGTTTGTTAGAAGAACAATATTTTGTCACAGTGTTGTTTAAATGAGATCAACAAAGTCCTCCTAACCGAGCGTTGGAATCCACCGTCAAATGTTCCACGCTTTTGCCACCTTATTACAGTGATTAAAGCGTGGAACAGATTTGATGTCAGTGTGACGAAGAAGGCGAGCCACCAAATTCTTCAACAAAGTCTGACATTCCGTTTCCGTTGTTGTCATCCCCACCGAAATCATCGTCCGAATCGAGTCTTCCATCACCGTTTGTATCGAACGCTGCAAAGAAGGTGTTGTTGATGTCGTAACTGGTTCCATCGTTTAGCGGATTTTGGCTTTCGAGGTCCAGATAGTCTGGAATGTTATCTCCATCGCTATCTGGTGCGGGGTCGACGCTACCTTGAAGGCTCAAGTCAGTCACTGTGAGGGAGTCTCCTACACTCCAAATACCCGCTTCGAGAACATCAGGGATCGTATCGTTATCACTGTCTAGGTCAAACTCATTGAGAATCCCGTCTCCGTCTTCATCCAACGTTGAGCCCGCACCAGATTGAGGAATCAACTGAATATCGCTTATACGGAAGTTACCGCTGTGGAAGCTGGTGTCGATGTAGAAATCAGGGAGCTCACCATTGATAAACACTTCTCGTACGGTATCGCCATTGTGACGATATACAATGATATCTTGCGATACCTCAATCGATAGGGTGTCACCTACTGCCACCCTAGGGTTGATAGCGTCGCTTATAGATGACCCGTTCTCGTAGATGTATAACGTACCGTTGGAGAGGTAGAAGGCATAGTCGATGTCGGTATAGCTCGCTGAACGTTCAACGCTGCCGAGTCCCAACATGTTGTAGGTGCCAAGTGACGCCACGTTAAACCTCAATTGATACCCTTCATTAAAGCCATATGTTGAAAAACGTTCTGAATTGGCTTGATGCGTCCAACTGCCTCCATTTGCGTGTAACTCACCGTCAGTAAATTCGGCGTTGCCGTTAAAGTACATCCAATTTGTTACGTCGACAGACACACGTTTTTCGACGTCATTGGAAAGACCATCGTTGTCGTTATCAATATCGGTATTATTGCCCGTATCATCTCCGTCAGAATCTAGTGTCTCTGTAGCATCTGTTGGGAAGGCATCGCCGTTATCACCCACGCCGTCGCCGTCAGAGTCCGTATCTTCATTCGGATCGAACGGGAAGGCATCGTAGATATCGAGCGTTCCGTCGTTATCGTCGTCCTCATCGTTAGGGTTGGAGATGCCATCACCATCCGCATCTTCTGCCCGATCATCGACGCCATTGCCGTTTAGATCGTTCCCGCCGAGTTCATCGTTACTATCGAGCATGCCGTCATTGTTGCCATCAAAAGCGGCAAAGTCGTAGCTGTGCATGTCAAAGGCGGTGCCATCGTTCAGGGCGTTCTGACTTTCTAGGTCGAGGTAATCAGGAATGCCATCGCCGTCTGAATCTGGTGCAGGGTCGACACTGGCTTGCAGGTCGATACTGTCGACGGTCAAACTGCCATCTGTATCCGCTAAGCCGGCTTCAATCACATCAGGGATGGTGTCGTTGTCAGAGTCCAAATCGACATCGTTGTTTACACCATCATTGTCGGCATCCACGTTAAAGCCAGCGCCTGAAAGTGGTGAAAATTGAAGTTCACCCAAACGCATTGCGCCACTGTAGAAGCTGGAATCAACATAAAAATCAGGCGTATCACCGTTGTAAGTGATTTCACGAACTACCTCATCGTTACGACGATAGGTGATCGAACCTTGTGATACGTCAATCGACAAGGTATCGCCAACCGCAATTGAGCCAAATGTGCCTTTTGAACCACCACTTTCATAGATGTATAAATTGGTGTTAATCAGGTAGAAGGCGTAATCAATGTCGGTGTAACTGGCAGAGCTTTCAACATTACCCAAACCAATCATGTTGTAGGTGCCGAGCGCTTCGATCTTGAAGCTAAAGCGGTAATTGTTGCTAAAACCATACGTGGAGATTCGGGCAGAGTTAGCTTGATAACCCCACGAACCGCCATTGGCAGAAAGCACATCGTCAGCAAATGTCGCATTACCTGTTAACACAGGCCAATCCGTAATATCTGCTTGTGTACGAGATTCTAATTCATCGGCAAGGCCATCGTTATCACGGTCGATATCTCCGTTATCACCGACGCCATCGCCATCAGAATCGGATGTTTCGTTTGGATCATTCGGGAAGGTGTCTGTGTTATCGCCAACGCCATCGCCGTCAGAATCCGTGGTTTCTGTCGCGTCGAGCGGGAAGGCATCGTTAGCATCTTCAACGCCATCGTCATCGTCGTCATTGTCAGTGTTATTGCCTACACCATCACCGTCCGTATCATACTGTTCTGATGGATCAAGTGGACGCCAGTCATCGCTATCCGAAACACCGTCGCCATCATCATCGGTATCTGTGTTGTTGCCGATGCCATCGCCATCGGTGTCGACGGTTTCATTGGGATCTTTCGGGAAGGCATCGTCAACGTCTAGCACACCGTCATTGTCGTCATCGGTATCAACATCATCGAGAATGCCATCACCGTCGGTATCAACAATCACAGACTCCACCAGAGTTTTCATGTCCACGATCGCGCCAGAACGCGTTAATCCCTGCCAAGCGGCCACAGGGCGGGCAGTGTCCATGACGAGATTTTTGATTTCTCGGAAAGTCATGGACGGGTCCATGGACCATGCCAATGCGATAACGCCAGTCATGACGGGCGTGGCTTGAGATGTCCCACTAAAGCCTGAATACCCACCGCTAGAGTTGACGGTATTGAATTCTG
Source organism: Enterovibrio sp. (assembly GCA_042096095.1). Classification (GTDB taxonomy): domain Bacteria; phylum Pseudomonadota; class Gammaproteobacteria; order Enterobacterales; family Vibrionaceae; genus Enterovibrio. The sequence goes on along the minus strand of JBELME010000217.1, from coordinate 4,398 downwards.
TTGGCGCGGCAATATCGACACTGACTGCACCATAGTTTGAATAGCTGATTCGACCTTCGCTGCGATTAGAGGCAGCGATACTCAGAATGTTGTCGTTGTCATACGACGCAGGATAAACAGGGCTTGAATCAATGTTGGAATTAAAGTTGTGAGAGGCAATCACCATCAAGTGGTCATCGTCTTGAATTTCAGTGATTAGATCTTTGAAAGCTTGGCTGTAATCCCCACGAATCCCCCAACTGTGGTTTGATATTTTCGAGCCTTTATCAGTGGCATAAGAGAGCGAAGCCATGGCGTCTGACACGGCCGCCGCGAAGCTGAGAGGACCACCCGTGTCCATTAATTGACACGTCCATGCACTACCAACATAACCAATATTGTTATCGCCTCGGCCACATATTGTGCCCGCTACGGGTGTACCGTGACTGCCAAATACACGATTGGTGCGTCCATTAATGTCATCGACAATGCCATTGTTATCATCATCAACGCCGTTCCCTTCAATTTCGTCTGGATTCACCCAGAAGTTGCCTTGGAGATCGGGATGGCTACGTAATATACCTTGGTCATAAACCGCGACAGGGCCAATGGCAGAGGCATCGGTAATGGTGTCCCATGCTTCATAGGCGCGAATTTGGTTTAGCCACCATGCGGTGCCATTGCTGATACCATCATTCGTTTCGTTGGGGGCGAGGGCCCATTCGATTAAATAATCAGGTTCTGCATACGCAACAACAGGGTGCGCATTCACCGTTTCGAGTGCTTCAAGAAACGACATGTCGTTGGGAATGGTATACACGTGAACGCGACCTTGAGGGTCCGCCTCGTTAACGGGGCGATCGTGTATCAGCCCGATATCTAACAAGGCTGTTTGGCTCACCGCGTTATCAAGAATTCGCACTGTCAACGCGTTGGGTACATGTTCCGACGCTAGCATTCGCGCAAAGGTTGGTAAAAGGAGCGGATCGCGGTTTTTACTCAGGTGGTAATTTTCAAACTTTATCCAACCCGGCGTGCGCGCTTGGGCCAAATGATCTTGCACTTGTTGGCGCCAGTAGGGGCTGTCAGGGTGACTCTTAATGGATTCAGACAACCAAAGACGTTCCGGATCTGTGGGAATTTGAACACCGTTCCCCGCCAAGCTTTCCGAATAAGCTAGCACAGGAGGCGGAATGGGTTTCACGTTTTTGTGAGGCGCTAAATGGGGAGAAAATCGACCAGAAGATGAGGCGTCTTCGGAAGACGCTTGCTGGTTTTCTTGATCGCTGTTTGCGCTGAGATAAATCACGGTGCTTGTGAAGAGTGTACCGAGGATAAAAAGTGCGGTTTTTATGTAAGGACTTTTTTTGTCGCCATGAGTTTTTTTATTTGATGCAGACATAGGCTAACCCTTTTTATGATTGGTCACGTCCATCGCGAAACGTCTGGATGAAGAGATTGGAACACCGCGTGTTCGCTACCTTTGATACCTAATGTAAAGCTGGTTACAAAACCGATAACTGAAGATTCTTATATTTATATGGAAAGGGTAAGCGAATGTTTGAGGGGAAACCTGTCACAGTTTTACGACGGTATTTATTCTTGTTATTGCTAATAAAAGGAAAAGCAATTTATGAAAAAAGGCATGATTTAATTGTAGTTTTTATCTGGGTGCTGGAAAAAAGTACGATTTACAAGGCTTTCAGATAAAACAGTAGGTTTCTCTGAGTAATTTGCCTTTCTCCTCGAAGACAGCAAAGGGGAGGTGTAAACTAACGAATTACGTCAGCATTCCAGAAAAGAGACGGCTAATGCACGCAAACGCTCGATATTTACAAACGCTCCAACAGGTTTTTGGCTTCGACGGTTTACGCGGAGGTCAACAGCAAGTTGTAGAGCAAGTGCTTGCAGGTCATTCTTCAGCCGCCATTTTCCCTACGGGGTCGGGTAAATCGCTGTGTTATCAGTTACCCGCACTGCATCTTCCTCACCTTACCTTGGTGATCTCGCCGTTGTTGGCGTTGATGAAAGACCAATTGGATTTTCTGAAAGGTAAAGGCATTGCAGCGGCATCTATTGATTCGTCCCTCACCTATGATGAATCGCGCGAGGTAATGCGCTCAGTAAAAGCGGGCGAAATGAAGATCTTGATGATTTCGGTAGAACGTCTGAAAAACGAGCGCTTTCGCCAGTTCATTTCATCAGTTCCCATTTCCCTGCTTGTTGTCGATGAGGCGCACTGTATTTCGGAATGGGGACATAACTTCCGTCCAGACTACTTAAAATTGCCAGCTTACCGAGCGCAACTAAACATCCCACAAGTGTTGTTGTTAACCGCGACAGCGACACCGCAAGTCATAGACGATATGCAGAACAAGTTTGGTATTGCGCAGGAAGATGTGGTGGTGACGGGCTTTTATCGACAAAACCTCGATCTGAATGTCTTTCCGTGTAAGGAAGAAGAAAAGCCTTCCGCACTGAGTCATGTTATTCAGCAAGCGCCTAAAGGCCAACCCACCATTGTGTATGTCACTCTCCAGCAAACCGCGGAACACGTGGCGGCAAACTTAAGTGCGCAAGGCATTGCTGCGAAGGCGTACCATGCCGGTATGGCGAGTGAAGATCGACAACGCATTCAAAACGGTTTTATGCGAGGAGACATCAACTGCATCGTTGCAACGATTGCATTTGGCATGGGGGTGGACAAAGCCGATATTCGCTCGGTGATTCACTACGACTTGCCAAAGTCGATTGAAAACTACAGCCAAGAAATCGGACGGGCCGGGCGCGATGGGCAAGCATCCGTGTGTTCAGTCCTCGCTAACCGAGAATCAGTCAGTGTTTTAGAGAACTTTGTGTATGGCGACACGCCAGATCTGCACGCCATTCGTGCCGTGATTGATGAGATTGGTGGGACGCCAAACGGCAACACATGGGAAGTGATGCTGAATAGGCTCTCGAGAGAATCCAACGTTCGTCAGCTGCCACTTAAAACCCTTCTAGTTTACCTTGAGCTTGCTGGCATTATCGAACCTCAATTTAGCTATTTCGCCGATTATCGCTTCAAAATGTCTGTTTCCGTCGATCATGTGCTGAGCCAATTTGAAGGCGAGAGAAGACAATTTGTGGATGCGGTTTTCCGTGCCTCACCAAAATCACGCACCTGGCATACCGTTGACTTTGAGGCGCTGTGGCAGGGCTATCAAGCCGATAGACAGCGCGCAGTAACGGCACTCGACTATTTTGCGGACAAAGGCTGGATTGAACTTGAAAGCAAGCAAATGACGGATGTGTTCCGTGTGCTTGAACTCGGTGCTTGCCAGGGTGATAGCGCACATCTTCTTAGCCAAGAGATCCACCAACTGTTCTTGTCCAAGGAAGAAACAGAAATCAATCGTGTCCATGCGATGTTGTCTTTGTTTGAAACCAACACGTGTTTAAGTCATCGATTGGCGAGTTACTTTGCGGATGAACATGCGCCAGCGCAATGCGGGCACTGTTCAGTGTGCCGTGGCAAGGTGGCAGTGCTGCCCAACGCGATAGTTCAAAGTAAGATTGATTTGGTTGTGTTGCAGCGTGTCAGCCAACCACTGTTTGCTGCTGCTGCAAAAGAAGGCGTTGATGTATCAGTAGAAGCATTAACACGTTTTCTTTGCGGTATTGCCACACCGCTCATTGGGCGATTAAGAGCAGGAAAAATGGAAGGGTTTGGGAAGTTTTCGCAGTTCCCATTTGCGACTGTGAAAACACAATGCAAGGCAATGAAGCTGTTTACCTAAGAGGCATAAGGTACCTTGGTGACATCACTCTTATCTGCCACTAAACCCTTTCATCCGGACACTTAAAAATTGAGCAAAAAGCCTGAACGCGTCAGGCTTTTTGCATGGTTTCAACAAAGGTTTTTATCTATCGATAATTTTTTTCACTTCCTCGAAATAGTGTCATCTATTTGTATCCAAGAAAGTACTCCGGCAAAAACAGAGAGATCTGCGGAATAAAGGTGATAAGAAGAAGCGCACCAATCAAGGTGGCCACCCAAGGTAGAATCCGTTTAGCAATGTTTTCGAAGGGTATTTCTCCCACTTGTGCTGCCATAAAGAGGTTCGCACCGAGAGGCGGTGTGACAAATCCAATGGCAAGCGCCACGATCATCACAATGCCAAAATGCACTAAATCCGCGCCAAGTTTGGTGAGCACGGGCAGTAACACTGGCGTCAGGATGACAATAGAGGCAAGCGTTTCCAAGAAGGTGCCGATGATCAGGAGCAATACGAGTATCGCAATGAGGACGAGATACTTGTTTTCGGTGCTTGATAAAACAAACTGGGCCAACTCGGTGGGAATTTTCTCCAGTGCGATGATGCGACCAAACGCCACGGATGCCCCTATGATCACGAGTACCGCGGAGACCAGCATAGC
>JBELME010000216.1:0-7395 GCA_042096095.1 Enterovibrio sp. | reverse complement strand
TACGGTGCGCGTCTTTCTCATTGTTTAGAAGAGGAATTTTGAGGGGATTCGCTAGCGCGCGGCGTTAGGTTCACTGTTAGACCACACTGGCGCGTTTAAAGACAGTGAAGAAGAAGCATCAAAAATCTTCGGTGCACACCAATCGTATTCTGGCATTGTGGGTACATCGGGCTCGAACCGCACCATCATGCAAGCGTGCTTGAAAGACGATGACATTGCGATCATTGACCGCAACTGCCACAAATCGATCGAGCAAGGTTTGATCCTTACAGGCGCACGTCCTGTGTACATGGCACCCAGCCGCAACTGCTACGGCATCATTGGCCCAATCAGCCAAGCCACCATGTCTGCGGCGTCCATCAAACAAAAAATTGCAGATGGCAAACTGACCAAAGAATACACAGGTAAATCACCACGCTATGCCGTTGTCACTAACTGTACGTATGATGGTCTGTGCTACAACTCAGAGCGCGCTGAAGCCTTGCTTTCTGAAAGCTCTCATCGCATTCACATGGATGAAGCGTGGTTTGGTTATGCCCGATTCAACCCTGTGTACAAAGGTCACTTTGCCATGCGTGGCAGTGCTGACGGGCACAAAGGCCCAACGGTGTTTGCGACCCATTCAACCCACAAACTGTTGAATGCGCTCTCTCAATCGTCTTATATCCATGTACGTAATGGCGAAGATGCGATTGACTTCGATCGCTTCAACCAAGCGTACATGATGCACACCTCCACATCGCCGCTCTACGCGATCTGTGCGTCTAATGACGTGGCAGCAAACATGATGAGAGGGGAAAGCGGTTTATCGTTAACGAATGAAGTGATCCGCGAGGCGGTTATCTTCCGTCAAAGCGTGCGTAAGTTGTTCAACGATTACACCACCGATGGCGATTGGTTCTTCAAACCGTGGAATGCGGAAGTTGTTACTGACACCATCGGCGAGAAAGTGAAATTCGAAGATGCGTCTGTCGAATCACTCATGACCGTGCAAGACAACTGGGTGCTGCATCCAGAAGATAAATGGCATGGTTTCGATCACATGGACGACAACTGGTGCATGTTGGACCCAATCAAAGTGAGCTTGCTCACCCCAGGTTTGGATGACAAAGGACAGTTCCTTGAAAAAGGTGTGCTAGCAGCGTTGGTGAGTGCGTATCTAGGTCGGTTCGGTATCGTGCCAACCCGTACAACGGATTTCCAAGTGATGTTCCTGTTCTCAATGGGTATCACCAAAGGTAAACGCGATACGCTGATCAATACCTTGTTGTCGTTCAAACGTCACTATGACGCCAACGTGTCTTTGGAAACCATGTTGCCAGAATTGGTAGAAAGTGCGCCAGAAATCTACAAAGGCTTGGGCCTGCGTGATTTGGGCGATCGTATGTTCCAATATCTTGTTCGCCATAATCCAGCACAAGTACTGAACGAAGCCTATTCAATGTTGCCAGAAGTAGAACTGAAACCACGCACGGCTTACCACCACATTGTGGCAAACGAAGTGGAATTGGTGCCTTCAGACAAATTGGAAGGTCGCGTTGCAGCGCACTCAGTGATTCCATACCCACCAGGCATTCCCATTCTCATGGGTGGCGAGAACTTTGGTAACGAAAGCAGCCCTCAAATTCAGTACCTTAAAGCCCTTGAAGCGTGGGATGACGAGTTCCCAGGTTTCGAACATGAAACCGAAGGGGCTGAGAAAGAACACGGTAAATACCACGTGCTTTGCATCAAATCTGATGCGCTGTAGGTGAAATGAAAGAAAAACGCCTTCCCATTGGGAAGGCGTTTTTTTGATCTCTCTGCGTGCCCTGAGAGAACTTAGGAAGCAGGGCACCATGTATACACGGTGTTGATGTCTGTTGCTGGCATCTTCATGACCTTATTGCTGCATCGAATCTCGTTTTGTCGTATCGCAGCGTCGATATGTGGGCTTGCAGGTAAATCTGCAAACTTGAGGATGGAAGCCATCGTATCGTAGGGGTTGGCAGAGAAATGCTCATAGTCAATGGTGAGCATATTGATGTTCAACTCTTCCTCTTCTTGCTTGGTCGTTTGCAGCAATTTATTCAATTGAAATGCCGTGCCTGCAATAGGGTGGTCTCGTAGCATGTCATATTGTGCAAGCTCTCTAATGGAGTAAGCACCACGCCACCACAGCACATGCTTCCCTTGATACTCCCATTCTTCTGTTGAGAGCATGGAGTTCACCGTAGACGCCGGATCACGGACGATGTTCACAACTTCGCCTCAGGAAAAAGGCTGCTTAAATAGTGCAAGCGAGACGGGCCTGTGAATTTCAGCGCAAGGCGAGGGCGTTGTGTAGAGATTAGGCGTTTTCTCAACACGTCTTTAATGGTTGAAATTTCAATGGGCGTAGCATGCTTACTTTTTTGCAAAGCCACGGAAGAAGTCGATCTCATCTCGAGAATAGCTATCCCAAAATGACAGTGCTTCCGAAGGAATAGGCGAGAATTCACGCGCCAGTCCTGAAAACATCGAGTTACCAAGCACCGCGGAAGAGCGCCATTGGCTGGTCTGGGTAAATAAACGGTTTTGCCATTGCGAGCGAGGGTGTTTTTCAAAACTCTCATCGAGCCAACACAGTTCGGTATGGTGGAAAACCAAGTTAGAAATCAGCGTTACGCCTGAACGTGGTGGCCCAAGAAATATTAGCGGCTGGTTTAACGATGACGTCATGGCTTCGCACCCATTGTATGTAATGAACACAAAGGAGCAAATTAAATGCCAGTATGATAAGGGCTATTTTTCAACGAGATATAACCGTACTCTGTGCGTATAGCCACCTTGGTTTGCATATTGAGAATGTACAGAGCAAAAAATGCAATGAGGTGCGAGGTGCGAGGTGCGAGGTGCGAGGTGCGAGGATAGAGGTACGAGATAAGAGATAATGCAGAGTGTTGCGATCCGAGGTTGAAGGTGTGGTCTTCCCAATCTCGGATCTTTTATCGTCAAGCTTGGCGTTTTTCTCGTGACACCACTTGCTGATCTAAAAACGTAAACAGGCGATCGATGACGATGTTTCTGTCACCCATGCCGCACGCACGAATAATTGCTGCGGCTTCATCCACTTTTTCATCGCCGGCTTTTTCTCTCAAGCGTTCAATCAATTGAAGCAGAAACGCATCCGTGAACTCAGGGTGGCATTGCATGGTCAATACGCGGTTGTCTTTTTGCGTGATAGCAATCGGGCAAAAATCGGAACCCGCCAGAACCTTAAAGTCGGGAGCGGCATCTAAGACTTGGTCTTGATGCACTGCGATCAAGTTGAGAGACGTTTGCTGATGTGGGACATCGAATGCTTTGTGGTCCAAAATGTTAATGGGATAGAGTCCCATCCCCCATCCCTTGTCAGATTTGGCCGCCACTCCGCCCAATGCAAAGTGGATCAATTGGTGACCAAAGCAAACACCGATTAACGCTTGGCCTTCTTGGTCGCAGCGTTGCACAAAGTCGATGAGTTGAGCAATCCAAGGATCACTTTCGTACACGCCCCATTTACTGCCCGTAACAAGCCAAACATCGCACTCTGACGACGAAGCGGGAAAGGCATCTTCAAACACACGGTAGGTGACAAAGGAAGTGATCGCACTGTTTTCGAAAAGGCGTTTAAAGGTGTCGTCATAGTGACCGTATACCGCTTGAGATTCTGGGTAGTGGTCATCACACAGTAATATCCCAAGGGTTAATGTCATTGTTTCTTCCTTTTTCGAGGTGGGGAGCATTGTCTTTTTAGCGTACTGATGAGAGCAAAAATGTGCCATAACTTTCTCTTAACCTGTTCTCAATTACGCGACTTTCTGATACAAAATAATGAACTTAGGCTCAGTTAAGTCATTGAGTGCATTGAAAGACAGACAGTTTTGGTTATTTGTGCAATATGGGTATTGACGCTAACTAAATGGGTTTAAACAGGTTTTCTCACCAGTGAACAAAGCTACCCTGAATTTTTTGACCTTGTTGGCTTATTTGTTACGTTTTAAAACGAAAAACATGTTCTTTTACACAGAATCAATGTGTTCGCTCTTTTATTGTTGGGTTAAACTCAAGTAAGATGCAAATCGAGTCGAGCGCCATCCCGGCGCAAGGCGAGCCAAAATCATAGTGGAGAAACAAGCTTGATAAGTGTTTTCCTTGTAGATGATCACGAGCTGGTTCGCACAGGGATACGACGTCTTCTCGAAGATGTTCGTGGTGTTAAAGTGGTAGGGGAAGCCGAAAGCGGTGAGGAAGCAGTCAAGTGGTGTCGTAGCAATCATGCGGACATTATCTTGATGGATATGAACATGCCTGGTATCGGTGGTTTAGAAGCAACGAGAAAGCTCCTACGCTACAACCCAGACGCCAAGATTATTGTTCTAACTATTCATACTGAAAACCCATTTCCAACCAAGGTCATGCAAGCAGGAGCGGCTGGCTACCTCACGAAAGGTGCAGGGGCGGATGAAATGGTTCAGGCAATTCGTGCGGTGAATAGTGGCCAACGCTACATATCACCAGAAATTGCACAGCAAATGGCGCTAAGTCAGTTTTCGCCTGCGGCTGAAAATCCGTTTAAAAACTTGTCCGAACGTGAACTTCAAATCATGTTGATGATCACCAAAGGGCAGAAAGTGACGGACATTTCCGAGCAGTTGAGCCTTAGCCCTAAAACCGTCAACAGTTATCGTTATCGATTGTTCAGTAAGTTGGGGATTAACGGCGACGTTGAATTAACCCATCTGGCGATTCGTCATGGTATGCTAGACACAGAAACTCTCTAACCATTTCTGTTCGCTGTGTTTGATGCCAAAGATTTCTTAAAAACTGTCTCAGATAAACCAGGCGTCTATCGGATGATGGACGCCTCTGGTGAGATCATTTATGTGGGTAAAGCCAAGTCGTTAAAAAAGCGACTCTCTAGCTATTTCCGCAAAAACGTCCCCGGTGAAAAAACACGTGCATTGGTGCGAAACATTGCAAATGTCGAAGTGACGATCACCCACAGCGAAACAGAAGCGCTCATTCTTGAGCACAATCTGATCAAGAAACACCTTCCGCGCTATAACGTCCTGCTACGTGATGATAAGTCTTACCCTTATATTTTCCTTTCTGCGAGTAAACATCCGCGATTGTCGATTCATCGTGGTGCGAAAAAGCGCAAGGGCGAATACTTCGGTCCATTTCCTGATGCAGGTGCCGTTCGGCAGAGCTTGTATTTGCTGCAGAAAATTTTTCCTGTACGCCAGTGTGAAGACTCGGTGTATGGCAACCGCACACGTCCTTGCTTGATGTATCAAATCGGTCGTTGTTCTGGACCATGCGTTGAAGGCATCATTACGGATGAAGATTATGACGAGTTGGTCGACTTTACTCGCATGTTCTTGCAGGGCAAAAATCGACAAGTGATAGCGACGCTGGTGGAAAAAATGGAAGCGGCGAGTCAAGCGTTGGAGTTTGAGAAAGCGGCCGAGTTTCGTGACCAAATCCAATCACTTCGCCGTGTTCAAGAGCAGCAGTTTGTTTCGCAAGACAGTGACGATGATTTGGATGCCATTGGTGTGTCGATCGAAAACGGCATTGCCTGTATTCATGTGCTGTTCTTACGCCAAGGCAAGGTGTTGGGAAGCCGCAGTTACTTCCCGAAAATGCCGGCGAACACAGAAACCAATGAGTTGGTTTCCAGCTTCATTGGCCAGTTCTACTTGAACCAAGCGGAAGGGCGAACCATTCCAACAAGTATTCTTATTGGTCAGGAAATGGGGGAGGAGCTCGAATCTCTCGCCGGTGCATTGTCAGAAATTGCAGGGCGGAAAATTCATCTTCAAAGCAAACCTCGCGGTGCGCGGGCGCGTTTCCTCAAGCTGGCACAAACCAATGCTGCTACGGCGTTGACCAGCAAAATCAATCATAAGATGACGATCCACAACCGCTTCGCGATGCTGACAGAGGCGTTAAACCTCGAATCAGTAAAACGCATGGAGTGTTTCGACATCAGTCATACCATGGGCGAACAAACCGTCGCATCGTGTGTGGTGTTCAACCAAGATGGGCCGCTGAAGTCTGAATATCGACGTTACAACATCACGGGCATTACGGGTGGTGATGACTACGCGGCGATGGCACAAGTGCTCGAACGCCGCTACAGCAAGCAAGTCGACCCTGAGAAGATCCCAGACATCATTTTAATAGATGGTGGTAAAGGCCAGCTAAATCGTGCGTGGGAGGTCGTCAGCCCGCTTATGGCGGATTGGCCAAAGCATCCGCTCATGTTGGGTGTAGCGAAAGGCACAACGCGCCGTCCGGGGCTTGAGACGCTGATCAAAGTGTCTGGCGAAGAGTTTTCCATGCCGTCGGATTCACCCGCGTTGCACCTTATCCAACATATTCGTGATGAAAGTCATAACCACGCGATCTCAGGTCACCGAGCAAAACGGGCAAAAGCGAGAAAGAGCAGTGTGTTGCAAGAAATTGAAGGCGTTGGTCCAAAACGTCGACAAGCACTGCTCAAGTATTTGGGCGGAATTCAGGAGCTTAAACGCGCTTCTGTTGAAGAAATAGCCAAAGTGCCGGGAATTAGCCGAGTTTTGGCTGAGAAGATTCATTCGTCATTGCAACAGCCGTGAGTTTCAAGCACCATAACGCGGTCATTCATAAGAAATAAAAACTATGCGACTGAACATTCCTATTATTCTGACCCTCATACGCATCGCATTAATTCCGGTTTTTGTTGTCGCGTTCTATTTGCCTTATGAGTGGTCGGCCTTCGTCGCTGCTCTGATTTTCGTTATCGCTGGTTTCACTGACTGGCTCGATGGTTATCTCGCTCGTACCCTAGAGCAAACCACCCGATTTGGCGCGTTCCTCGACCCTGTCGCAGACAAGGTGATGGTGGCGATTGCACTGGTGTTGATCACTGCGCATTTCCATTCCATTTGGGTCACGATTCCAGCGGCAACCATGATTGCCCGTGAAGTGATTATTTCAGCACTGCGTGAGTGGATGGCTGAACTTGGCAAACGCGCAAACGTTGCAGTTTCTTGGGTGGGTAAATTCAAAACCGCGGCACAGATGTTTGCTCTGACCATGCTGATTTGGCGACATGACGATATCGTGTTGTATATCGGCTATGCTGCGCTTTACGTAGCAACAGCGCTGACGTACTGGTCAATGTATCAGTACTTGCTTGCCGCGAAAGACGACTTGCTGAACGCCGATTAAAACAGCTGGCTGTTCATCACCACTTTCCACGAAAAAGGCCGCTCAGCGGCCTTTTTCAATTCTACATTCTCGCCAATTAGCGCGTGCCTCTTACGTCGATATCGCCACGCTTTTCTAGCTTCTAGCTTCTAGCTTCTAGCTTCTAGCTTCTAGCTTCTAGCTTCTAGCTTCTAG
>JBELME010000215.1:0-7362 GCA_042096095.1 Enterovibrio sp. | reverse complement strand
ACAGGTGATTCATCAGCTGATCACAGTCAACACGGTTAGAGCGCGGCACGATCACGATACGCGTCGGGTTTTCATGATCGGATTCATCACGCAGATCTTCGACCATCGGCAGTTTCTTCGCGCGCATTTGGTTAGCGATTTGCTCAAGCAATTTCGCACCAGACACTTGATGAGGTAGCGCCGTGATCACGATGTCCCCGTTCTCTTTGTGCCAGCAAGCACGCATGCGAACAGAGCCTTTACCGCTGCGGTACAGCTTTTTAAGCTCCACTTGCGGAGTGATGATTTCGGCTTCCGTCGGGTAATCAGGGCCTTTGACGTATTCCAGCACACCCTCGAGGTCCAGCTTAGGTGTGTCAATAAGCGCGATGACGGCATTCGCAATTTCACGCACGTTATGTGGAGGAATGTCTGTCGCCATGCCGACCGCAATCCCTGTCACGCCATTCAACAGAATGTGTGGCAGACGCGCCGGCATGGTTTTCGGCTCTTTCATGGTGCCGTCAAAGTTCGGCTGCCAATCTACTGTGCCTTGGCTGATTTCACCCAAGAGCACTTCAGAGAAGCGAGAAAGACGCGATTCGGTGTAACGCATCGCAGCGAATGATTTCGGATCATCCGGCGCACCCCAGTTACCTTGACCATCCACCAATGGGTAGCGGTAAGAGAATGGCTGCGCCATCAATACCATGGCTTCGTAACACGCAGAGTCACCGTGTGGATGATACTTACCGAGCACGTCACCCACAGTACGGGCAGATTTCTTGTATTTTGCCGTTGCCGACAAGCCCAGCTCTGACATCGCATAAATGATGCGACGCTGTACTGGCTTAAGACCGTCACCAATAAATGGCAAAGCACGGTCCATGATGACGTACATCGAGTAGTTGAGGTATGCATCCTCGGTAAACTTCCTCAGTGGAAGTTGCTCGACACCGTCATAAGTAATATCAGTCATTGAAAACGTCCGACCCTAGAATCCAGTTAAATTTCTGCTAACTCAGCCATGTCGCCTTTATCTTGTAGCCAATGGCGACGATCTTCAGCGCGCTTCTTACCCAGTAACATGTCCATCATGCGGTCAGTCTCTTCATTATCATCAATGGTGAGCTGCACCAGACGGCGCGTGTTAGGGTCCATGGTGGTTTCGCGCAGCTGAAGCGGGTTCATTTCACCCAGACCTTTGAATCGCTGAACGTCAATTTTGGCGCGTTTTTGGCTAAGGCTTTCCAAAATACCGGCTTTCTCTGCATCATCGAGTGCATAGAACACTTCTTTACCACAATCGATACGGTACAAAGGCGGCATTGCCACGTAAACGTGACCCGCTCTTACCAATGCGCGGAAGTGTTTAACAAACAGCGCACACAGCAATGTAGCGATATGAAGGCCGTCCGAGTCTGCATCGGCGAGGATACAGATTTTACCGTATCGCAAACCTGAAAGATCTTCGCTGTCAGGGTCGATACCCAACGCAACTGAAATATCGTGCACTTCCTGCGACGCCAAGACTTGGTCAGCAGACACTTCCCACGTGTTAAGGATCTTACCGCGCAGCGGCATGATGGCTTGGAATTCACGATCGCGCGCCTGTTTCGCAGAACCGCCGGCCGAGTCACCCTCGACCAAGAACAGTTCAGTGCGCGCTAAATCTTGCATAGAACAGTCTGTCAGCTTACCTGGCAGTGCAGGGCCAGAGGCCACTTTCTTACGCACCACCTTCTTGGCAGCACGCATACGCTTGTGTGCATTGGCGATACACACTTCTGCCAGTTGTTCTGCCAGTTGTGGACGCTCATTGAGCCACAAGCTGAAGGAATCTTTCACCACGCCAGAGACAAAAGCTGCGCATTGGCGTGAGGACAAACGCTCTTTGGTTTGACCGGCGAATTGAGGATCTTGCATCTTCACTGACAAAACATAGGCACAACGGTCCCAGATATCATCAGCCGTCAGCTTCACACCGCGCGGCAGCAAATTGCGGAATTCACAGAATTCACGCATGGCGTCCAGCAAGCCTTGGCGCAAACCGTTAACGTGCGTACCGCCTTGGGCCGTTGGGATCAGGTTAACGTAGCTTTCAGTGATGAGCTCACCACCTTCAGGTAACCAGATAATCGCCCAATCTGCGGCTTCATGTGGCGCATTAAAGTCACCGACAAACGGCTCAGCAGGCAAGAGTTCATACCCTTTCACGCCTTCCGCCAAGTAGTCTTTTAGGCCACTTTCGTAACACCACTTGATGGTTTCATTGGTATTTTTATCGGTAAAGACAATCTCAAGGCCAGGGCAAAGTACCGCTTTGGCTTTCAGGTTGTTTTTCAGGCGAGAAACGGAGAATTTTGGAGAATCAAAGTACTTAGCGTCAGGCCAGAAGTGCACGCGCGTGCCTTTTGCACGACGCCCGCACGTGCCTGTCACCGTCAACTCTTGTACTTTATCACCATGCTCAAATGCAATTTCATACACTTGACCATCGCGTTTGACAGAGACTTCGACGCGGTTCGATAGCGCATTCACTACCGAAATACCCACACCGTGCAAACCGCCACTGAATTGGTAGTTATTGTTAGAGAACTTACCACCCGCGTGCAATTTACAGAGAATCAGTTCGACACCTGACACCCCTTCTTCAGGGTGAATATCGACGGGCATACCACGGCCGTCATCAATGACTTCAAGGGATTGATCCGCATGAAGGATGACTTCTACTTTACGTGCATGTCCTGCCAACGCTTCGTCGACACTGTTATCGATGACTTCCTGACCAAGATGGTTTGGACGGGTCGTATCTGTATACATGCCGGGACGACGACGAACCGGCTCAAGACCATTGAGTACTTCAATGGATCCCGCGTTATAAACTTGCTCTGTCATAAATGATTGGCTTTCTAAATTTTTCACATGGTCTGTGATGGCCCGTTAACTTGTCAAATAATGACACAGCTAACGAGGACAATCTGTGAGGAACACTCACAGTCCCAGGAATTGAATGATTTCAGCGGGGTATCTTTCGAAGCCTACAAAGGCATGATCGCCCCCAGCTTCAACAGTTTGCTTACATCCCTGGTACTTGGCGACGGCCTGACGGTAGTCAAGCACTTCGTCCCCTTCCTGCTGTAACAGCCACATTGACTCGGGATGAGTAATGGATTCAGTATCCAATGCTTTCAGTTCATCCATATGATGAGTTTCCAGCAGGTATTGCTCCCCAGTATAGGGGTTTTTCTGCGGACCTAAGTAATCAGCAAGCAATTCGTAAGGCTTAACCGCAGGGTTGATCACAACAGCAGGGAATCCATATTGGCTATTTAGCCACGCAGAAAGGTAGCCACCTAAAGAACTACCTACTAACCCAATGCGATAGTCACCTTTATAGCGCTCAACCAATGCATTGAGTTGCGCGGCAGCGGCGGCAGGGTAGCAAGCCAGCCTTGGAACTTCCAGCTTTATGTCGGGACGGTGGATCTCGCACCATTGCTGCATTTGCTGCGCTTTGAGTGAAAGCGGTGAGCTGTTAAATCCGTGAATATAGATCAACAAAACCGGCATGATCAGTAGCCTGCCGAATTCATGTCTGGATGGAATCCCATGCCTTTTAAGCGCCCGACTTCACTGGAAATGGTGCCATCTTGATGCAAGGAAATTTCACGCCATCCCGGATTCGTCGAATCCAACGCGAAATCATCAGAATCGGGAAGGAATTGAATACAGGTAGAAGGGGCAGCCATGACTCGACGCCCAGCGTGCTCGGTATCCAATGCTTGGTGAATGTGTCCGCAAACCACACCTTTCACGTTGTTGTGCTTTTCCACACTTAGCCAAAACGCGTCTTGGTTATGAAGTTGGTGCTGATCAAGCCATGCACTGCCTGCAGGCAAAGGATGATGATGAAGCAAAATAAGGGCATACCGTTCAGGATGGGACGTGAGCGCTTGCTCCAACAAGACCAATTGCTCGTTCGTCAATCGACCATGTGGCACGCCTTTTACCTGACTGTCTAAAATGACCATCTGCCAATGTTCACCGAGCAACACCTGATCGCACCGCACCAAGGTGGATTGCTCAAGCACGGCGCTCATTTCAGGTTGGTAATCATGGTTACCGGGCAACCAATAACAAGGTTGCGACCAATGCGCGATACCATCAACAAAGCGTTGATAAGATTCTGCCGAGTGATCTTGTGACAAGTCACCCGTGGCAATAATGGCATCAAAGTGAATGTCTTGCGCTTGGATCTCTTCCACGACAGCTTTGTAACTTGCAGCCGTGTTTACCCCTAACAAACTGCCATGTGGGTCTGCGAGAAGGTGTGTATCTGTAATTTGCAACAACCGAACGGTTTGGCTGTGTTGGCTTGGTAGATGGCAAATCCGCAACGTCTTGAAAATCCTGATCGTAAATGAGCTTAAATGTGTATCACACTGACGACGTACTGCGAAGAAGTACGCGATCAGTGCTTAATATATTGCGTCGTGTTTCGTAATTCCGTTTCTCAGGCAGTGCCCCAACCAATCAGAAAGAAAGGCGTTAATTTGATGCTTCTCGTCTTGCTGAAGCATACGCGGGTTGGGGTAATCATAGCGCGGCTGAATTTGGGAAATCCGCTGACTGGTACACACTTCAGCGACACGCGCATCGTGGTACATGCGTACCACTAATCGTGGTCTGAGGTACTCTGGGCCATCCCCGCGCTGCCATATGTCCAACAAGGTGGTGTAACGCGTTGATTCTACAATATCAACTTGGAATTCGTTACCTTGTATTTCATACACGCAGAATTCGCCAACATCATCCTGACGCGGCATCAGCCTTAGTAACTTGGCATAATTGGTCTCATACATTCGCATCAGGGCGTTCAAATCGACCCGATACCCTTGTCTCAACATCATATATCCTACGTGATCTTGCTAATACTGCAGTGAAAATGCAGCAAAAAATGCTTACGCGCGCAAAATCTCAACATTTAACATCAACCACTGCAACGCAATAATTGATGCTGCGTTTTCAATTTTGCCACTTTGCACCCATTGGTATGCCGTTTCTCTTTGCACGACATGAACCAAAATGTCTTCGCCTTCTTCCGGTAAACCGTGAATGCCTTTCGCTTTCGACGCATCCACCTTGCCAAGGTATAAATGAATGCGCTCCGAGCATCCACCCGACGTGGAAAGGTAGCTGGTAATAGGAATCAAATCTTGAACGGGCAACCCCGCCTCTTCTTCTGACTCCCGAATCGCCACTTCATCAGGCGATTCATCTTTATCAATGATCCCTGCAATGATTTCCAACTGCCATGGTTCATCACTGGCGAGCATGGCACCAATACGGATTTGCTCAACCAACACAACACTGTCTGTCACAGGGTCATAAGGGAGCATCGCAACCGCCTGACCGCGCTCAAACAACTCTCTTTCAATGGTGTCACTCCACCCGCCTGCAAACAAACGGTGGCGGAAGCGATATTTCACCATCTTAAAGTAACCATTATAGACAAGGTCACTTTCATCAATCTGTACGTCTTCTTGTCCAAACTGATTAGGTTGTATTATCTGTGGCACGGACTTTTCCATATTGTCGCCGTATAAGGGGGCAAATGATAACTATGCCTTCTGGGAAGCTGCAATCGGAAACCTTTACTTTTTTGTTATACATTACAGAATTATTTGAATCCCATTAGAAGACAGATTGTTTTACAATCAATTTTTCTCAATAAACCATCACATTGTCAGTTCCAAGTAAGGTTGCATGGTTTACACTAGGGTCGGATACCCTTTTGGCAATTTATTAGAATACGACAAGTTCAGGGACTACTTATTATGAAGAAATTGCTCCCCTTATTTATCGGGGTTGCGCTTGGCACCGTCGCTCCCCTGGCTAGCGCAGACGACCTTATTCAGGTTTATGAACAAGCGAAACAAAGCGATCCTCAGTTGCTGCAAGCTGCGGCGACAAAAGATGCTGCTTTCGCTGCTGTTGACACTAACCGCGGTACGTTGCTGCCTCAGATCGATTTATCAGCGGGCTATAACCTCACTCGTTACGATGATGATAATGCGAACACAGGGCCATTCGATACTAACGTGCTAACAGCAGGTGTAGATTTTAGCCAACAACTGTTTAATCAAAATAGTTGGATTAACTTAGACATTGCTGAAATTACAGCACGTCAAGCTGACGCTACCTTCGCCGCCGAACAACAATCTCTGATCCTTCGAGTTTCAACGGCCTATTTTGATGTATTGCGCGCCATCGATGATTTGGTGTTTGTTCGCGCAGAAAAAGCCGCCGTTGGCCGTCAACTAGAACAAACCAAGCAACGTTTTGAAGTTGGTTTGTCGGCGATCACTGACGTGCATGATGCACAGGCTCAGTATGACTCAGTGCTTGCTCAAGAGATCCAAGCAAAGAACGTTGTGACCAACAGCTATGAAGAATTGCGTGAAATCACGGGCCAAAGCCATGCTGACCTGAGCGTGTTGAACACCCGCACCTTCTCGGCAAGCAGCCCAGAACAAACGCAAGATGCTCTGGTTAAGCAAGCAGAAGAAACCAACCTTAGCTTGCTCGCGCAGCGCATCACGCGCGATGCATCGAAAGAGCGTATTAGTTTGGCCGAAGCCGGCCACATGCCGTCGCTGACATTAGATTTAGGTTATGGCTACACCGATAGCAGCAACAAAACTGACTCAGCTCGTGACACAAGCGCTCATGATTTGACAGGTGGCATAAATTTCAACATGCCTCTCTATACGGGTGGTAGTACCACGGCCCAAGTGAAAGAAGCACAGTTCAACTATGTTGCTGCGTCTGAAGCACTGGAAGCGCGTTACCGCAGCACAGTTAAAGATGTGCGTGCCTTCTACAACAACATCAATGCCAGCATTGGTTCTCTTCGTGCGTTTGAGCAAACCGTCGTGTCTGCACGTTCAGCACTTGAAGCGACAGAAGCGGGCTTTGAAGTGGGTACACGTACCATTGTTGATGTACTCGATTCAACACGTCGTCTTTACGATGCAAACCGTAGCTTGTCTGATGCACGTTACGATTACATCCTAAGCGTACTGCAACTGCGTCAAGCAGTGGGTACCTTGAACGAAGAAGACCTCGTCGAGATCAACAAAGGGTTGGTGCCACCGAAGAAATAATCGGTCACCAAACTTAAACGATCAAAAAAGGCACCCTAGGGTGCCTTTTCTTATTCTACAGAAGCGCTAAAAGTAGAGGCGCTGAGCGAGCCCCCCTCTAACACCAAATCACAACTAGGATCAGTTATGACCACTCAAGATAGAGTTAATGATCTCTGTGGTTGAGCAGCCATCTTCGAAGTTCAGCACAAGCACTTTACCACCTGCTGCAATC
>JBELME010000214.1:0-7338 GCA_042096095.1 Enterovibrio sp. | reverse complement strand
ATTGGCACTGTGCCCAGAACACGGGCGTGGAGATTTTGGTAGCCCGGGCATTGAAGGCCATCGCCAAGGCCGCGATTGGGCACCCGTTTTTAACCTAACAGCGGTTGAACACACAGACACGGCCGCCACCCTGACCTTGAGTGACCCACGCTCGGGGCTGGAACTGATGATTTACCTCGCGCTTGATCCAGAAAGCAACGTGATGACATTGCGCCAACGCGTCGTCAACCTCGGCAAGACAGATTACACCCTGGATCGCCTAGCGCTGACCCTGCCGCTGTCAGAAAACCTTGGCGAACTCATCACCTATCACGGTCGCTGGTCACACGAATTCCAAATGGAGCGCATTCCTCTTACGCACGGTGGTTTCATTCAAGAAAACCGCCGTGGTCGAACGTCGCACGAATCTTTTCCCGGCATCATTGCGCTTCAACCTGAAACCGATGATGTGCATGGCAATGTTATCGGGATGCACTTTGGCTGGAGCGGCAACCATCGTCTTCGCGCCCAAGTAAAAAGCGATGGTCGACGCTATTTGCAAGCCGAACCGTTGCTGTCTTCAGGCGAAGTGATCTTGCCGCCCCATGGCGCATTCGAAACGCCAACCATGTATGCCAACTTCTCCCATCGAGGATTGAACGGCATGAAGCAAGGCTTCCACCATTATGTTCGCAATCACGTGATCAACTTCCCTGAAGCCAAGCCTCGCCCTGTTCACTTCAACACATGGGAAGGCATTTATTTCGACCACGACCCTAAACGCATCATGGCAATGGCCGACGCAGTGGCAGGCATGGGCGTTGAGCGCTTCATTTTGGATGATGGGTGGTTCTTAAACCGCGATGGCGAAACCCGCGCGTTAGGCGATTGGATTGTCGATCCGAAGAAATACCCGCAAGGGCTCACCCCGCTGGTTGATCATGTGAATCAACTCGGCATGGAGTTTGGTTTGTGGGTTGAGCCGGAAATGGTGAGCAAAGATTCACAGGTGTACCGCGCCCATCCAGACTGGATGCTGGGGCTAGACGGCTTAGGTTATCAGCAGCCTGCGGGTCGTTATCAACACGTGATGGATCTGCAAAACCCTGATGCCTACAACTACCTTTTGTCGGCGCTTGATAGCTTGCTGACGGAATACAACATCACCTACCTCAAATGGGACATGAACCGTGAGCTGGTGCAAGCAGGTCACAATGGTGTACCAGCATATCACGGTCAAACGCTTGCGCTGTACACCATGATCGACACCTTGCGCGAGCGTCACCCGTTAGTCGAAATCGAATCCTGTGCATCGGGCGGCGGTCGTGTGGATTACGAAGTATTAAAACGCACCCACCGTTTTTGGACATCCGACTGTAACGACGCCATGGAGCGCCAACGCATTCAGCACGGCATGTTGATGTTCTTCCCGCCCGAAGTCATGGGCAGTCACATTGGCCCGTATCGCAGCCACACCACTCGTCGTGTACACGACATGTCCTTGCGAGGCCTCACCGCCTTGTTCGGTCACATGGGTGCGGAACTCGACCCTGTCGGCTTGCCCGATTTTGAATTGGACGCCTTTACGCGCTACATCGACTTGCACAAGCAGTATCGCGATCTGCTGCACAGCGGTAAATGCTTTAACATCCCGTCAGGCGATCCGGGCCGATTAATTTACGGCGTGATGCACGAAGGCGTGGTGCTTTTGGCCGTGGTGCAAATCGCTATGCCGCAATATGCGCTCGCAGGCCGTTTACGCTTGCCTGTGCTTGACGGTGACAAACGTTACCGCGTCGACGTACTTGATGCACCCGCAGCCTTCTCTTCCACCATGAAGCAACAACCTTCATGGATGGCGAAACCACTTTCAATTCAAGGCGAGCAGCTCATTCAAATTGGGCTAAGCTTGCCAATAATGGACCCTGAAAGTGCCATGTTACTGTCGTTTTCGCTTGAGTGATTCTTAAGCAAAACATGATGTATTTTTAGAGAGATAGAATCAGCTTGGAGCAAGAATGACTCGATACGCAGAACTCATCCAACAACGTCATTGGGAGAACCCCGCCGTGACGCAGATTCATCGTCTGCCTGCGCATTGCCCGCTCTCTTCGTATCCCAATGTCGATCTGGCGGTGGATGATGCCGACAACATCATCCCCTGCTCAAACAGCCGAATCAGCCTCAATGGCGATTGGAAATTTTCACTGTTTGTGTCTCCAGAATCCGTACCCGCGCTGTCAGTGTGTCCCGAGTTTGATGACGAAACCTGGCGCACCATGCCCGTGCCGTCAAACTGGCAACTGCAAGGCACCGAAGACATCCCGATTTACACCAACGTGCAATACCCATTTGAAACCAAGCCCCCGATCGTGCCTGTAGACAATCCGACCGCGGTGTATCGCACCCATTTCGCACTGCACGAAGCGTGGTCGATGTCTCAAACCCTGATTTGCTTTGAAGGGGTCAGCGCGGCGTTTTATGTGTGGTGTAACGGCGAGTTTGTGGGTTACAGCCAAGACAGCCGATTGCCAGCGGAATTCGATTTATCCAACGCTGCACACGTGGGCGAAAACCAACTGACGGTCATCGTGCTTCGCTGGTGCGATGGCAGTTATTTGGAAGACCAAGACATGTGGTGGTTAAGCGGCATTTTCCGTGATGTCACGCTACGCAAAAAACCGCGCAATGCGATCATGGATTTTTCCGTCAACACCACCATGGATCCGACACATCAAACCGGCATGCTCACGGTCAACACCAAAGTGCGCGGTAGTTACAGCCGCGTCGCGATCCAGCTTTTTGACGAAGGCGCAGACATTTCTGGCCCTGTGATCGCCGAATGTGGTCAGCGTGTGATTGATGAAAAAGGCGCATGGGCAGATCGCTGTGAGCACAGCTTTGCCATTTCCTGCCCACGCCTTTGGAGTGACGAAGACCCGCACCTATACCGCTTGGTGGTGTCACTGTTGGATGACAACGACGAAACGCTCGACATCGAAGCCTGCAACGTCGGTTTTCGCCAAGTCGATATTACTAACGGCATCTTGCGCGTCAATGATGAACCTGTGCTGATCCGCGGTGTGAACCGACACGAATGTCACCCCGAAAAAGGCTATGTCCAAACCGTTGATGACATTGAGCAAGACATCAAACTCATCAAACAACACAACTTAAACGCCATTCGTACCGCACATTATCCAAATCACCCTGCGTTTTATGCACTGTGTGATAAATACGGCGTGTATGTGGTGGATGAAGCCAATATCGAAACCCACGGCATGACGCCAATGTCTGGCCTGTCTGTCAACACTGAATGGCTCAACGCTTACATGGAACGCGTCACGCGCATGGTTGAGCGCGACAAAAACCATCCGAGTGTGATCATCTGGTCGCTGGGCAATGAATCTGG
Organism: Enterovibrio sp.; assembly: GCA_042096095.1. Classification (GTDB taxonomy): domain Bacteria; phylum Pseudomonadota; class Gammaproteobacteria; order Enterobacterales; family Vibrionaceae; genus Enterovibrio. The sequence continues at coordinate 3,947 of JBELME010000214.1, read as the reverse complement.
CATCGGTTCAAACCATCACGCCATGTACCAGTGGTTAAAGCAGCGCGATCCAAGCCGTCCTGTGCAATACGAAGGTGGCGGCGCTGACACAAACGCGACCGACATCATTTGCCCCATGTACGCACGCGTTGAAGAAGACCAATTGCAGTGGGGCTGTCCAAAGTGGGCGATTCCAAAATGGATTGGTTTTCCTGAAGAAACTCGCCCACTGATCCTTTGTGAATACGCCCACGCCATGGGCAATAGCCTCGGCAGTTTTGATAAATATTGGAACGCGTTCCGTCGCCACCCTCGCCTTCAAGGCGGGTTCATTTGGGATTGGGCAGATCAAGGTCTTTTACGGAAAGATGATCAAGGCAACGAGTACTGGGCATACGGCGGTGATTTTGGCGATTCGCCGAACGATCGTCAGTTTTGTATCAATGGGTTAGTGTTCCCTGATCGCACACCGCACCCCAGTGTTTTTGAAGCGAAATTCCACCAGCAATACTTTGGCTATCACCTCGTCAGCACCTCTCCGCTCATGATCACGCTCTCAAATGAGTATGTATTCCATCCGCCAGAGAACTTGGTGCTCCGTTGGTCGTTACAAGAAAACGGCAAACAAATCGTGGGCGGCGAAGAAACCCTGCACCTGCGCGCTGGCGTCGCCATGGATTACAAGCTGCTTGATGCTTTGCCCCCTGCCAAATCAGGGCGTGAGTATTTCCTCAACCTTGAAGTGGTGTTGTCTGCCGCTGAACCATGGGCAAGTGCGGGCTACGTCATCGGTTGGTCGCAACTTGCCTTGCCAGTGAGCCGCGCCTTACCTGTACCCACCGTGTCGCCAGACACCTTGCCCGAGGTGAAAGAGCATTCTGATCATTGGACAATTTGCGGTGACGAATTTGAGCTTCGCTTCGATAAGCAAAGCGGCCACATGGTGCAGTGGTTAATCGACGGCGAAGAACAGATCTTAGATGCGCCGAAAGATAACTTCATTCGCCCGCCGATTGATAATGACATCGGTACCAGTGAAGCGGGTAAACCTGATCCCAGCGCATGGCTTGGAAAATGGGAACATGCGGGGCTGTTCGAGCTTCGTCATGAGAACTTGTTTAACACGGTCGATATTCTCAGTGATGTGGTGCAGGTACGCGCGCATCATGGGTACTTCGTCGGTGACGACATGGTCATCAGCACCTTCTGGCGCTACGAAGTCAGCGTGTCTGGCGCGATCGATTTGCATGTTGATGTGAACGTCGCACCGGATATGCCGCCCTTGCCGCGAATCGGGCTTGAATTTGCTCTGCCATTGACGGATTCCATCAGTTGGTTTGGTCGTGGGCCCTTTGAGAACTACCCCGACCGCAAGTCAGCTGCTATGGTGAGCCGTTACCTTGCACACATTGATGACATGCACACACCGTATGTATTCCCGTCAGAAAATGGGCTGCGCAGCGATGTGAGAACGCTGGATGTCGATAACATTCGGGTGAATGGCTTGTTCCATTTTTCCATCAGCCGATACAGTCAAGAATCCCTTACGGCAGCGAAACACGATCATGAGTTGATGGCAGATGATCATCTGTATCTAAGAATTGATGGCTATCACATGGGCATCGGAGGCGATGATTCGTGGAGCCCGAGTGTCCACCCAGAGTTTTTGTTGTCCGAGCGCAGCTATCAATATTCGCTGACACTCAGTCCGAAACAGGGTTAGTGCGCGTTAGCAAGCTATAACCCTTTCCTACCTATCGTCTCGCGCTGTTACGTGCTCCTGCGTAGCAGCGTGAGATTAAGCCTCTCTGAGCCAACCTCACGCGTGTAAAACGTGCGCATCCCACTTCCCTGCGATATGCTCATTCACGCTGAGAGAATCCCAGAAACAATTGTGGTAAAAAAGACAGAGAACGCGCATCTACCCACAGAAAAGGCACACGCATGGACAAGGCAACGTCTGCTTCACCCCCCAACAAACACCTTCTGATCACTGGCGCAAACCGAGGCATTGGTTTGGCGTTAACTACCCTGTACTTGAAGGCCGGCTGGCAGGTCGAAGCTTGTTGCCGTCATCCAGATAGTGCCGATGAGCTCAACGCCTTAACATCCACGTTCGATGCCCTGCAAATTCATGAACTCGACGTCACCGACCACGCCGCCATTGATGCCCTTTCTACGGAGCTCACTTCGCGGGAATTCGATCTCATCATCAACAATGCTGGATATTACGGCCCGAAAGGCTATCGATTTGGCAGTACAGACATGGACGAGTGGCGCAAGGTGCTAGACATTAACACCCTCGCACCGCTCAAAATCGCTGAAGCATTTCACGGGCAATTGCTCGCTGGAAAACCCGGTGTCTACGCGGCCTTATCATCCAAAGTTGGCAGCATGACGGACAACACCTCTGGCGGCGGATACATCTACCGCTCATCAAAAGCGGCGCTAAATGCCGTGGTTAAAAGCCTCTCTATCGATCTCGCCCCTCAAGGCATCATCGCCGTCGCCCTGCACCCTGGCTGGGTAAAAACTGAAATGGGCGGGCCAAATGCCTTAATTTCATCACAAGAAAGCGCCCAAGGTTTGTTTGATGTCTTAGCAGCTTTGAAACACGAAGTTAGCGGCAAATTCTTAAACTACGATGGGCAGGTGTTGCCTTGGTAGAAACGCGTTAAATACGAGTGAGTATCACGCTTATTCAGAGCCCGTATACCCACGCCATGTTTCCATCATATCTTCGCTGTATTGATCGGACTTTTCTTTCAACGTGTCATAGAAACTATTGCCGAGTTCGGCGGATTTACGCTGTGCGTCGTCGAAAGAGGCTTTGGCTTTCGCGCTGAGTTCATCAGCCGTGGGAACCTCGTAACCGCAGACTTTTTCCGTTTCTGCTGTCACGTCTTCACTTTCAATGCCGAGATCAGTTTGTAAGGTTTCGATGTCTGAGAGGGTTTCACAGGCATCGTAAATGTCATAGCTTAACGAACCGACCACGGCCGCAGCACCAATGTAGGGAACGGCCTCCATCAGCGATGCGCCCACGTTTCTCGCTGCAGCAGTAGCAGTGCGTTTCGCGATGCGCTTGGTGACCGTGCGAGTTTGCGTTTTTAATGCCTTGTTCGCTTTCTTGGTTGCAACCAGTACACGGTTGGCTTTGTTGAGCCGAGAAGAGGGACTGTGGGCGGTGAATTGCGAAATGGGTAACGCGTTGACCAGCTTGAACATGGCATCGTGCACAACGGCGCTGGTTAGGGTCAGGATATTGAGGCTAATGAGCCCGAGAATGACAAAAACATTAATCACACCAAACATACGTCGAAACACGCCGCCATCACTCCCTTTCATTAACAAACAAAAAACCGCCCATGCCGCTATCGTGGGGCGTTCGGTTTCAAGTATAATCGCCGATTACATCGAGAAAGAAGCCCAGAAAACGGTGAAATACTCACCCTTTGCGGCCACAAGAAGCTTGATAATCACGGCATGTCATTCATTTCGACAATCAGCTAACGCCGAGGTTCTCAGCTAAACGCGATCAGTACAATTTGAGATAAGAAACGTTTGTGAACACAAATAGCGGAATACGTCTAAATAAATTCATCAGTGATTCTGGTTTTTGCTCGCGTCGCGAAGCAGACAAATTCATTGAGCAGCGGAAAGTGACCATCAACGGTATCGTGCCTGAGCTTGGCACAAAAGTGATGCCGGGCGATGAAGTGCTTGTAAACAATCAACGCATTGATACCGTGCCAGAGAACAAATCTGACCGCGTTTACATTGCTTACAACAAGCCTATCGGCATTACCTGCACCACGGCGCGTAATGTGAGTGGCAACATTGTTGATGCTATCCGTCACCCGAAACGTATCTTCCCGATTGGTCGCTTAGACAAACCTTCTGAAGGTTTGATCTTCCTGACCAGCGATGGCGACATCGTGAATAAAATTCTTCGTGCGGGTAACAAC
>JBELME010000213.1:0-7488 GCA_042096095.1 Enterovibrio sp. | reverse complement strand
GGACTGATGCCCAATAATCCTGAATATGCAGGTTCCTTGGGTATAAAGGTTAAAAGTGTTGGTAAAGCGACAGGTGCGGAGTATAAAAGCCTCCAATAGTTACACCTAGTAACAGTTTTTATCCTCTCACTGCGTCGCACAGATGTTTCATAGAGGTGTCAGACGTTACAATCGATGATATATCCAATGTGAGTGGCATAACGTCCACAACATGATTTGGCTATAACACTACCGTCAGATAAGAAAGGTACGTCATGCAAGAGAATTATAAAATCCTAGTTGTTGATGATGATATGCGTCTTCGTGCTTTGCTTGAGCGTTACTTGTCCGAGCAAGGTTTTCAGGTTCGCAGTGTGGCCAATGCCGAACAAATGGATCGCTTATTATCCCGTGAAAACTTCCATCTGATGGTGTTGGATTTGATGTTGCCTGGTGAAGACGGGTTGTCGATCTGTCGTCGTCTACGTCAAGCGAATAACCAGCTGCCGATTCTGATGTTGACGGCAAAAGGCGATGAAATCGATCGTATCGTAGGCTTGGAAGTGGGCGCGGATGATTATCTGCCGAAACCGTTTAACCCTCGCGAGCTGCTTGCACGTATTCGCGCCGTACTGCGTCGTCAAACCATTGAAGCGCCGGGTGCGCCTTCTAGCGAAGAAAAGATTGTTGAGTTTGGCCAATTTAAGCTGAACTTGGGCACACGCGAAATGTTCCGTAATGATGAGCCGTTAACACTCACATCGGGCGAATTTGCAGTGTTGAAAGCGCTGGTGACGAATTCTCGTGAACCCATGTCGCGCGACAAACTGATGAACATGGCACGTGGTCGTGAATATTCTGCGATGGAGCGTTCTATTGACGTTCAAATCTCGCGTCTTCGCCGCATGATTGAAGAAGATCCAAGCAAACCACGTTACATTCAGACCGTTTGGGGTCTGGGTTATGTGTTTGTGCCTGACGGGGAAGCGTAATCCATGCGTTTCTCTCCACGTAGCAACTTTGCCCGTACGCTCGTGGTACTGGCTGGCCTTCTGATTGCCAGCCAGATCTTCTCTTATCTCACCATTCTTAACTATGCGTTGCTGCCCAGCATTAAGCAGTTCAATAAGATCCTCGCTCACGAAATTTCAGTGATGCTTGAAGACGACGTGACCCTTGCGGACGGCGAAATCTACCACATGGATGAATTGCTGCGACGTCAGCTATTAGCGAAACTTGGTGTGACGCTGCATGATGAATCTGAACCTGAGATGCTATTGGAATTCCAAGAAGCAGCAACGGTTGATCTCATCAGTGAGGACATGTCAGAAAAGCTCAATGCGCCCACAGAAGCGCGTATTAGCTTAGACAACAAGAGCTATGTGCTTTGGCTATCAAGCAAAGCCTTCCCCGGCTATGTTATGCGGATCCCGCTTTCTGAACTGCATCAAGATGATTTCCAACCGCTGTTTTTCTATTCCATGGTCATCGCGTTAATGATGATCGGTGGCGGCTGGGTGTTCATCAAAGTCCAAAACCGTCCACTCGCCATGTTGGAAAAAGCCGCAAAGGATGTTGGCCAGGGGCAGTTCCCCACGCCATTGCCTGAACGCGGTGCGTCCGATATTCGTGCTGTTACGCGGGCTTTCAACCAAATGAGTGAAGGTATCCGCAAGCTGGAAGAAGACCGTGCGTTGCTGATGGCAGGCGTGAGTCATGATTTGCGTACACCTTTAACGCGCATTCGTCTGGCGACAGAAATGATGTCCCCCGAAGACAGTTACCTTGCTGATAGCATGATTAAAGACACGGAAGAGTGTAATGAAATCATTAATCAGTTCATGGATTACCTGCGTTCGGTGCAACTGCAAGACATGGCTGCGATTGATCTGAATGCACTGGCTGATGATGTTTCAGTGGCTGATGGTGCGACAGGGCACGAGCTGGATGTCGATAAAGGTGAGCTAATTGGACGACTTGAAGCGAATGAAGTGGCGATTCGCCGTGCAGTGACCAATTTGGTGGTGAACGCAGTGCGCTACGGCGGTGGCTGGGTGAAAATCAGCACTGGCAGCACGGCAGATCGTCGTCATCAATGGATTGCGGTGGAAGACAACGGCCCCGGCATTGCACCTGATCAGATTGAAACGGTACTGCAACCTTTTACCCGTGGTGATACCGCGCGCGGTAGCGAAGGGACAGGACTTGGCCTTGCCATCGTGAAACGTATTGTGGAACAGCACAAAGGTTTGTTGCATTTAACCCCGCGCTCAGGTGGTGGTTTACGCGCGCAAATCGTCTTGCCTGTGGCGGGTAAACACGCTCGCAACCAAGGGCAACATCTTGGGAAAAATCATCGAAGACGCTGATTGCCTAAGTCATAAACATTCGCACTGAAAATGGCGCAGAGAAACGAGGTTTCCTGCGCCATTTTTCTTTATTGCTTCATCACACATTTCTTTTCTGTTTTCTGTCTCATTTATGAGTCATCTGCTATTACTGTAATAAATCTACGATACAGCAGGGATGAAAAATGAAGATAATTATCGACCCTCAAGACCCCTCTCCAAAGTTCCGCCAGCTGATGACTCAGATTCAGCGGCAGATCGTGGGTGGCGTTCTGAAACCGGGCGATAAGCTTCTCTCTGTCAGGAAGTTAGCGGCAGAACTTAACATTAACCCCATGACCATTTCCCGTTGCTATCAGTTGATGGAAAAGCAAGGTTGGCTAGAGAGAAAGCGCGGTGTTGGCATGCTTGTGAAGCGTGATGGCTTGCACGCACGAATGGAAGATCGCTTTGGTTTTATCGAACCCGCGCTGCGCGCGTTGATGACCGATGCGCGCGAAGTGGGGTACAGCAAATCAGAGGTGATGGCGCTGGTGATGCAGCACTGGGATGAGGAATGATCAGTTCGTGAGAGACGAGATATCTAGATTCTAGAGGCTTTCTCTCTTATCTCGTGAACTCGCCGACTGACATTACGCATTACTGTACTTATCTTTGTTCCCTAACCAACGCGTGATGATTGCCTTGCTGTTCTCTGGGTAATTCTGATGCAAATACAGCGCGAGCTTTTGCACTTCGGGTATCAGCCCTTGGTCTCTGACCAGATCCGCAATTTTAAACTCCGCCATGCCAGTTTGCTTGGTGCCTAAAAGCTCCCCTGGGCCGCGAATTTCTAAATCTCGCTGTGCAATCACAAAGCCATCGCTGCTTTCGCGAAGCACGCCCAAACGTTGGGTCGCGGTTTTGGAAAGGGGGGCGTGATAGAGCAGCACGCAGTGACTTGCGACTGAACCTCGACCAACACGACCACGAAGCTGGTGCAACTGCGCCAAGCCCAGGCGCTCAGGGTTTTCGATGATCATTAAGCTGGAATTGGGCACATCAACACCCACTTCAATCACGGTGGTGGCGACAAGTAGATGAAGCTCACCGTCTTTGAAGGCCTTCATCACGCCTTGCTTTTCTGCCGCTTTCATTCGGCCATGCACCAAACCGATCTGTAAATCGGGCAGCGCGCGCGCAAGGTCGTCAGCGGTTTCTGCCGCAGCTTGGGCTTCAAGCACTTCAGATTCATCAATCAAGGTACATACCCAGTAGGCTTGTCGCCCTTCTTCGATACAGGCGGCGTGCACACGGTTGACGATATCAATGCGGCGCGTGTCTGGCACCGCAACGGTTTGGATCGGTGTTCGACCCGGTGGCAATTCATCGATCACCGAGGTATCAAGATCCGCATAGGCCGTCATTGCGAGTGTGCGTGGGATGGGCGTTGCAGTCATGATGAGCTGATGCGGGTGAATGCCTTGCTTCATCCCTTTCTCGCGAAGCTCTAAGCGCTGGTGAACACCAAAACGGTGCTGCTCATCAATGATGACCAGTGCGAGGTTTTCAAACTCGACATGTTTTTGGAACAGGGCATGGGTACCCACCACCATTTTTGCCTCGCCGCTGGCGATCTTTTCAAGCTCTGCTTCTTTCGCTTTTCCGGTCAGCTTGCCAGCAAGCCAACCAACAGAAATGCCTAGCGGTTCTAGCCATTGGGCGAAGTTGATGGCGTGTTGTTCCGCAAGCAGCTCCGTCGGTGCCATGAGCGCCACTTGGTAACCTTGCTCAATCACCTGAAGTGCTGCGAGAGCGGCGACTAAGGTTTTCCCTGAACCGACATCCCCTTGCACTAAACGCATCATGGGCTTGCTGAGCCCCATGTCGCGTTCAATATCTGCAACCACTCGGGATTGCGCACCGGTGGGCGTGAAGGGCAATGAGGCAAGCAGCTTTGGCACTAAATTCGTTGAAGGTGGTAGCGAAAAGGTTGGGTCTTGCTGCAATTTGCTGCGAACGGCCAACATGGAGAGGTTTTGTGCCAGCAACTCTTCGAGGATCAGGCGCTTCTGCGCAGGGTGTTTACCCTCATCTAAATCCGCGAGAGAAACATCGGGTGTCGGGCGGTGCAGTGCTTTGAGTGCATCTTTGAGTGTGATTTGGCGGTCATAAAGGCCTTCAGGCAGCAACTCTTGCACGGCGGTACTTTCGAGCAGCTCAAGGGCTTGGTCGGTCAAATTTCTCAGTGTGAGCTGGCGAAGGCCTTCTGTGGTTGGGTAAACCGGCGTGAGGGTTTCTTCGAGGCTTAACGCTGTCGGCTCTGAAAACACGTTGTATTCGGGGTGAATGATTTCCACCCCACCTTGACCACGTTTAATTTCGCCATAAGCTTTAACGCGCTTGCCAACCTCAAGGCTGTTTTTCATTGCCGCGTTGAAGTTGAAGAAGCGAAGCGTCAATGAACCGTTGCCGTCAGTGAGTTTCACTGTCAGCATGCGACGGCGGCCAAAGGTGGTGTTATTGCTAACGATTTCACCTTCAACCGTGCCGTGCTGCCCTGGCATCAGGCTCATGATTGGCCAAATGCGGGTGCGATCTTCATAGCGATAGGGGAGATGGAACAGCAAATCCTGCACGGTGAATAAACCGATTTTCTCCAGCTTTTCTGCCATTTTGCCACCCACACCGGTTAGTGAGGTGAGGGGAACGGCACCCAACATTGACGCGCGCATGTTTGCTAATCTCTCCAGAATAAGGGTTATCGAGCTGCCTGCATTTGTGCCCACCACGCATCGTCTGCGGCGATTTGCCCTTCTTCATCCAGCACGGGATAAGGTAAACCTTTTCGCTTGGCGACTTTCGCTAACACAGGATGACCACGCTCAAACAAGATGCGGTCAACCTCTGCCTGTGGGATCAACGTGCGTGTGCACTGGTACATGCCTGCGTTTTGGCGCTGACGCTGCGCTTCGTACAAAATCAGGGCACTGGCAACGGATACATTGAGTGACTGTACCATACCTACCATGGGAATGATGATGTCTTGATCTGCCATTTCAAGCGCTTGCTGGCTGATACCTGTCTTCTCTTGCCCCAATACGATGGCCGTGGGTTTGGTGTAATCAATCTCGCGAAAATCCACAGCACGTTCAGACAGGTTAGTCACCAGTATTTGCATGCCTTGTACTTTTAACTGTGCGAAGGCATCGGGCGTGTTGTCATGGGTAACGACATCTACCCAGTTGCGCGCCCCTGCGGAGGTGCCACCCAAGGTGCGCATTTTGCTGTTACGAGGCCAAACCGCATGGACTTGGTGTACGCCAACGGCGTCGGCCGTGCGGATAATGGCGGAAATGTTATTCGGCTTATGGACTTCTTCCATGCACACGGTCAGATCTGGCTGACGTGTTGCCAGTACTTCATGAATGCGCGCAAAACGTTCTGGAGTCATGGTTGTTCTCTTTCTCGCCCTTATGGACACACGATACAAAGGATAAAAAACGCCCGCAAAAAGCGGGCGTTTGAATGTTTACAGTCGAGACAGCAATCAGTTTTTCTGACGGCTGACTTTCACCACATTTGGCATGACACGAATACGACGCATGATGTTCGCAAGGTGAATGCGGTCTTTGGTGGTGAGCTTGACGTAGATGGTGTACAAACGGCCATCGCGCTCTTCGGTGGTCAAACCTTGAATGTTTGAGCCAGTAGCAGCAATGGTGTTGGTTAAGTCTGCCAACGCACCTTGGTGGTTGAGCATGTCAACACGCAGGCCGGTCGCAAATTCTTGGTCGATATCATCGCCCCACTCTACCGCCATGTATTTATCCGGCTCTTGACGGTAACCACGGATGTTGGCACATTCTTCACGGTGAATAACCAGACCTTTACCCGGGCTGACGTGTGCAATGACAGGATCCCCAGGAATTGGACGACAACAATTCGCGTACGTCAGCAATATGCCATCAGCACCGCGAATCGGCAGGCAGCCACCTTGTTGCTCAAGGCTGTCAGCGTCACCAAGTAGGCGTTTCGCGATCACCACACTCATCAGTTCGCCCAAACCAATCGCTGCCAACAAGTCTTCTGACTCGTCCAGCTTGAGGTCTTTGAGTACTTTGTCGATGTTCGCGGTATCGACATCCTGAATGTTGGCGTCGCCTAGCGCATGGTTAAGCAATCGACGGCCAAGAATGACAGATTCTTCACGACGCTTGGTTTTTAGCACCTGGCGAATTTTGGTGCGTGCGCGTGATGTCACGACGTAGTTTAACCATGCCGCGTTTGGACGTGCGCCCGGTGCGGTAATGATCTCAATGGCTTGACCGTTTTTCAGCGGTTGGCTGAGCGGGTAGGAGTTGCGGTTAACACGCGCACCGACGCACGAGTTACCGACATCCGTATGCACGGCATACGCGAAGTCGACGGCGGTTGCGCCGACAGGCAACTCAACGATGCGACCTTTTGGCGTGAAGACAAAGAGTTCATCCGGGAACAAGTCAGATTTGACGTTTTCGATGAATTCGAATGAGCTGCCCGCACTTTGCTGAAGCTCAAGCAGGCTTTGCATCCAACGTTGAGCTCGCACTTGTGCTGTTGTGCCGCCTTGAACGCGTTCAGCACCGTCTTTATAAGCCCAGTGTGCAGCCACACCTTTGTCTGCCATTTGATCCATGTCTTCGGTACGAATTTGTACTTCGACAGGGGCACCGTGCGGACCAATCATTGACGTATGCAGCGATTGGTAGCCGTTGGCTTTCGGCACGGCGATGTAATCTTTCATGCGACCTGGACGTGGTTTGTACAGATTGTGCATCTGTCCCAGCACGCGGTAGCAGGTATCTAAATCATCAACAATCACGCGAAATGCGTATAAATCCATGATGGTGTGGAAGCGCTGCTCTTTGTTTTTCATCTTGTTGTAGATGGAGTAGAGGTTCTTCTCACGGCCAAGTACAGAGGCGCGAATGCCTGCGTCTTCAAGACGGCCTTCGATTTCTGCATGGATTTTTTGGATCATCTCTTTGCGGTTACCGCGTGCTTGAATCACCACTTCCTTCAACACGCGATAGCGGGTTGGGTACAAGGCTTCGAAGCCAAGCTCTTCAAGCTCAACTTTGATGTTGTGGATACCAAGGCGGTGCGCCAAAGGAGAGAATATCTCGAGATCGGAAGAGCA
>JBELME010000212.1:0-7517 GCA_042096095.1 Enterovibrio sp. | reverse complement strand
CGCTCTCATCCACCATCACGGTGAATGTCGAGGTGGTAGATACATCGGTTGACGCGGTGTTGAATGAAACTGACAACAGCAATGCGGATCTTGTTATTGATGGCACAGCCAATTCTACGGTGTATGGCGGTGCAGGTGATGACATCCTCGTAGGTGGCTTAGGCGAAGACATTCTTGTCGGCGGCGCAGGTGATGATGAACTGTGGGGCGGGGAACGCAACGGCACTGGCGATGGTCAGAAAGATACTTTCGCTTGGCAGTCTGGCGATTTCGGCACGGCCGCAGCGCCAGCGACAGACACCATCAAAGACTTTGAAACCGGCATTGATGTGATTGATATTTCTGGCGCGTTCGCGGCAGACGGTATCTTCACCTTCACAGAGTTGGCGAATCGCCTCGATATTCAAACGGTCGATGGCAATACGCGTATTCAAGTGATGGATGACACAAGCAGCCCAATTCAAAACATCATCGTTGAAGGCAAAACGCTCGACACCTTGTTAGGGATGGACGCGACAACACTGACGCAAGATGAAATTCTTGAGTCCATGTTGATGGCGGGCCAGCTTGTTGTCTTCGATTCGTCGGCCACGCAGTTTGGTACAGAAGCCGATGATACCTTGGTGGCTGATCCGGCAGGTGAACGCATTTACGCGGGAGATGGTGATGACACTATCGAAGCGGGGCTTGGCGATGACATCCTTGTCGGCGGTGAAGGGGATGATGTGTACACATGGACGACGTCCAGCGTTAGCACCACCTCGAACACGGATACCATTGGCGACTTTGAATTGGGTGACAGTGTCACAGGCGACAAGCTGGATGTATCAGCGCTTCTTCCTGACACGGTTGATAGCACTTCGAGTATCGCAGAGCTTCTCGACTATATTCGTCCTGAAATGACCGACGATGGGCTGACCTTACACGTTTCACAAACGGCGGGTGGCACAGAGGTGCAAGACATCGTCTTACACAATGTTGGCTTCACCGAACTGGGGCTTGATTCTGGGGCGACAGGTACACAAATTCTTGACGAACTGCTTCAACAGCAAGCACTGAAACTCGATTGATTGGCCTAGTCACACCCCAAATATCATGATACGAAAAGCACTGCATTCTTGCGGTGCTTTTTCTTATTGTCGCTGTTCGTTTATCGTCGGCGACGCTATATTGAAGAAAATCAATAAGACAGTTAAACCATGAAGACCTTATTTGCTCACCGAGGCATGTCCTCTCTCGCACCAGAAAATACCTTAGCTGCATTCTCTCTTGCCCCTCAATATGGCTTGAACTGGATTGAGTGTGACGTCGATATTCTTGCTGATGGCACCATCGTCGTAAGCCATGACGATACCTTGGATCGCTGCACTGACCGCCCCGGCAGTCTTTATGATTTAACGCGAGAAGACCTACAAGATATTGATGCGGGCAGTTGGTTTGCTGACGCGTTTATCGGCGAGCCGTTACCGACATTTGCTGATTTGATCGCCTTGGTGAACACCTTAAAGCTCAACATTAATGTCGAGATCAAATCTTGCACCGCAGGGTGGGAGATGTCAGAGAAATTGATAGATGGCGTGCTGGCTGAATTGAAGAATCTGAACAGCACCAGTGATCTTCTCGTTTCATGTTTTAACCCACTTGTGCTGGCAGAGTTCAAACGTCGCAGCCCACAAACCAATGTGGCGTGTTTGTTCTCACGAGACATGTTGCTAGAAGGGGATTGGCTCTCTGTGTTGCAAGCGTGCAAAGCCGACACGATCAACGTTGATGATAGTGGCCTGACGAAAGCGCAGGTGATTGAGATGAAAAACCATGGTTATGCGGTGAACGTGTATACGGTGAACCACTTAGGGCGCGCTAATCAGCTCTTTAACTGGGGCGTTGACGGTGTGTTCACGGATGTTGGGCAAAATTTCCCATCTCGATACCGACATCTTAATCAAGATAAATAGTATAAATCCCTCTTATTGATAGGTGGTGCTTATTGAATTGATAATAAGCACCCATTATCCCTCCTGCCTTCGTTGCCGTAATCTAACCCCATAAACAAAGAGGACATTGAGCCTCAGACAAATATCAAGGGGAAAGACCATGACAACCATTAATATTGGTATCAACGAGCAAGACAGATTGGCAATTGCACAAGGGTTGAAGCATCTACTCGCGGATTCTTATACCTTGTATTTGCAAACTCACAATTTCCATTGGAACGTCACGGGTAAACAATTCCGTGATTTGCACACCATGTTTGAAGAGCATTACAACGCATTGGCGTTAGCGGTGGATGACATTGCTGAGCGTATTCGTACCTTGGGTGTTGCGGCACCTGGCACATACAAAGCGTTTGCAGAACTGAGTGCCATTGAAGAAGTTGACGGTGTGCCGAGTGCGGATGACATGATTGATATTCTAACGCGCGGCCATGAGCAAGTGGTGCGCACTGCGCGTCATGTTCTCAAGCTCGCACAACAAGCGGACGATGAATCTTCAGCCTCTTTGGTTTCAGACCGTATGCGTGAACATGAGAAAACAGCATGGATGTTGCGTGCACTGCGTGAAGTGTAAGCGTTAAGCCACACGCCAATATTTACCAGAGCATCAGAAGAAGCCGTCGAAAGACGGCTTTTTGCGTGATAGGCAACTGTGGTCGAAAAACCTCTCTCACAAGACACATCTTTCTTTTAACTAAAACGTATCTTAGAAACTATTTTACCCTGTCAGTACTCTTTACAATTTTAGCGATTAATCTTTGTTTTTATTCTGAAAATCGATAAAAACTGCCGCCTTAAAACGGATTACTCTTTTTATGATGGCCTGTTTTATCTCTTCAGAGGCTTTACTTGTGGAGTATAAAACGGCCGATGTTTAAAAGATGAAGTGACGAAGTTTGTTGTATTGCTTCACTGAGCTGTAGCGATAAGGAAAGATGATGAGTTACGTAATCAATCATAAAACGTACGCCGACATTCAAGACTTTGTAATGCAGGGTAGAGGGTGTGCAACCACAACGCCAAACCATTACCAAGTGCGACGAAATGATGAAAAGGTCTCTTCGCGTCGTCAACGCGGAACACGACCCACAGTGATCGAAATTCCCGTCCGTTTTATTCATATTTATGATCGTGACATGGGCTTAATCACTGAAGCGCAACGCGTGAGTCAAATTGATGTATTGAATGCCGCCTATGGGCAATTTGGCATCACGTTTTCTTACTGTGAATCCCAAGTTATCGAAAAAGAAAGTGGTCGATGGTATCGCATGGACCATGGCAGTTGGGAAGAGCGAGAAGCCAAGCGCACACTTGGTGCAAACTCTGACAGCGTATTGAATTTCTATACTGCAGGGCTTTCTTCAGGTTTGCTGGGGTGGGCGACGTTCCCTTGGGAGCGAGAAGGTGATCCGGAAAAAGACGGCGTGGTCATGCTCGACGGCACGTTACCGGGCGGTGATACCCAAGATTTTAATTTGGGTAAAACGGCCGTGCATGAAGTTGGGCATTGGCTCGGTCTTTACCATACCTTTCAAGGTGGTTGTGGGGCGTATGGCGATCATGTGGGCGATACGCCAGCCCATGAATCCCCAAACTACGGAAAACCGGTGCCAGGCAGACACAACGCGTGTTCGCTTGAATCAGAAGATGCACCAATCAACAACTACATGAACTACGTCGATGATGAATGGATGACTGAATTCACGACAGGCCAAATCGAGCGGGTTCTTGATCATATAGCGATCTATCGACCTAAGTTCGTTGTGACCTGACCCTTTCGTGTTGTGCCATAAAATAAAACACCCCGTATTTTAGCGGGGTGTTTTCGTTTCGCGGTCTTATTCGCTTCGCTGTCTGCGTGCGTTATAAGATCCGTAACTCACGCGATGCTTATAACAGTTCATCACCATTGGCATACACATTTTCAGCATCTGTCCAGATCGTAATGGATTCGCCTGATGAGCGTGTAAAGACATACGCATCCAATTCGCTCACCTGTGAATCAGTAAGGTTCATGAAGGCGATTTGATCTGCAGAAAGCTCTGCAGATACAGGCGCGTCAGCGTCATAAGACCAAGTAACGGCTTCAAGGTTGAAGGTGTCATTGCCTTCCCCAAGATACGCCACAAACCCATCCCAATCACCCGGATCGACGTTGGTGGTGGTTTGGTAATCGTCAGACTGAGCCGCAATCGCAAATGCGTTAACGGTGACGGTTTGATCGCCTTCACCCGCAACAACGGCCTCTATCTGTGCAATTGGCTTCGCTTGTGATGCATCGTTACCGTAAGATTTGCCCGTGAAGTCGATGTTTGCATCACCTTCGGCAAGCAATTTATCGAAGCCACGGCTGCCGTTGTACGCATTTCCGTCGACGCCTTGGAAGTCTTCAATGTCGAAGACCATGGTGTCGTTACCTTCACTGCCGACATAGATATCTCTGCCCGTGCCGCCATCCATGATGATGTCGTTTTCATAGCCAGCTTCAAGGTAATCATTACCTGCACCGCCAAACAATGAATCGTTACCACCTGTGCCATGAAGGATGTCGTCGCCGTCACCGCCGTAGATGATGTCATCACCTTGGTTACCGCTGATGAAATCATCACCGTCGCCGCCGTAAAGGGTATCGTCGCCTTCGCCACCAATAATACGGTCATTACCCGCGTCACCGTGGATAATGTCATCGCCGCCTTCACCATTGATTTGGTCATCGCCGTTGCCGCCACTAATGACGTCGTCGCCGCTTGCTAGCGATGGATCTACATTCACGGTTGTTGAAACGGTTGAGGTGATATTCAGCGTGTAGGCAGTATCATTGAAGTCATGGTCGCCCAGATTTTTCAGGTCTTCCCAATAGAAGCGGTTGCCGCCCTCAAGTAGGTGATCATCGCCATCTTTGTTCAGTTCTTTCTCTGAGAAGTACACCCAATCCGTGTGTTTTTCACCTTGAGAAACAACAGCGTCTGAGATGGAAGACATGTTGAAGGCCACTTCACCCACATCAAAGCCTTTGTATGCGCCATCAACAATGATGAAAGTGCTGAGTGTCGACGCACCTTCGGTGTCGATGGAAAGCGACAAGCTCTCGCCAAGTTTGTGCTCATGCATGTGTTTAACGTTAGCAATCGCCACATACGCGCTCATGATGTTTCCATCAGCGTCTTTCAACACGTAACCGATGCTGTTTTGGAAGCCGGTGCCATGGCTGAAGTTGCTGAAATCGAGCGTGACGCTGTCTTTGCCTTCAATGTCAAAGTGACCGTCATCGTTATGCAGTGTGCGCTCTGTGGTGACAACCGTGGTTAGGTCTGGGTTTTCTTTGCCCGTGTCGCCAAAGATCACATCGTTGCCGTCATTGCCAGAGATGATGTCGTCACCGAGGCCACCTTGAATGGTATCGTTTCCTTCGCCACCTTGGATGGTGTCATTGTAAGTAACAGAACCAATGCCGCCATCTACACCGAGGTCTGATGACCCTTTCACGATATCGAGGGTGTACGCCGTGTCATTCATGTCTTTGTCGCCAAGGTGGTACTTGTCTTCCCACGCTTCACGGTTGCCGACATTGGCGGTGTGGTCTTTGCCATCTGCATTCAAATCGGCTTCTGAGAAATAGATCCAATCTGTTGTGACGGTTTCACCGTTGATGGTTTGCGTCACGGTTGGCTTGTGACCGTCAAAGTTGAACGAGACATCGCCCGCTTCAAAGCCTTTCCAGCTTCCGTCGACAACGATGAACGTACCTAACTCTTCGCCACCTTGCGTGTCCACTTCCACAACAAGAGAATCAACGTCTTTGACGTTTGGAGCCACGATGCTAGATGATATGACGTTGCCTTGGTCATCCAAGATGTAATAACCAATGCTAGAGGTGAAGGCCGAGCTGTGCGTGAACTCTGAGAAGTTCAGCGTCACGGTCGATTCATCGCTGATGTCGTATAGACCTTTTGCGTTTTCAACGAAAACATCAGGGGCTTTGTTTTCGTAAACGTCTAGGTTGTATACCGTATCATCGAAGTCATGATCGCCAAGGTGCTTGAGGTCTTCCCAGTAGAAGCGGTTACCGCCTTCTAGCATGTGGTCGTCACCATCTTTGTTGATGGATTGCTCTGAGAAGTACACCCAGTCGGTGTGGATTGAACCTTGTGATACCGTCGGCACCGCTGGTGGAGAGTGTTCAATAGACACTTCACCAATATCAAACCCTTTGTACGCACCATCAACAATGATGAAGGTGCTCAGTGTTGCTGCGCCTTCTGTTTCAACGTCGATAACCAAGCTTTCGCCCATGTCGTTTTCATGCATTTGTCTCACGTTAGCAATCGCAACGTGTGAGCTGATGATGTTGCCGTCCGCATCTTTCAGCATGTAACCGATGCTGTTTTGGAACCCTGTGCCATGCGAGAAATCGCTAAAGTCGAGCGTAATGCTTGGAAGGCCTTCAACGTCGTAAGTGCCATCTGTCGTCAGAAGGCGTTCAGCCTCAGGGGCGTCGAACGTTTGAATGTCATGGTTGCCGTTGTCACCAAAAATGGTGTCGTTACCCGCGCCGCCGTTGATCAGATCGTCACCCACACCACCATAGATAGTGTCGTCACCACCGCCACCATGGATGGTGTCGTCATAGTTGCTGTTTTCAGACGTGCTTGATCGTAGGGCGTCATCCACGATGAATTCATCGTTGTCATCGTCAGAGCCCTTAATGATGGTCAAGGTGTAAGCGGTGTCGTTAACGTCGTTGTCGCCAAGGTTGTATTTGTCTTCCCAAGATTCGCGATTGCCCACGTTGGCTTTGTGATCTTTTCCATCGGCATTACGGTTTGCTTCTGAAAAGTAAATCCAATCGGTCGTGACCGTTTGTTCATCAACCGTTTGCGTGATTGAAGGCTTGTGGCCGTTCAAGTTGATCTCAACGCTGCCCGCTTCAAACCCCTTGTGATTGCCATCCACGATGATGAAGGTACCAAGTTGCTCGCCACCTTCGGTATCGATATCAACAAGCAGGGATTCAACATCTTTAACGTTAGGTGCAACCACTTCGGCTTTAATAATGTTGCCATTCTCATCAAGAATGTAATAACCCACTGAAGAGGTAAAACCTGAAGAGTGGGTGAATTGAGAGAAGTTAAGCGTCAGTGACGCATCTTCTGAAATGTCATACAGGCCGGTGTGCTCATGGGCAAATTCCGTCGGCTCGGTATTTTCAAACACGTCGAGGTTGTAAGCGGTGTCATCGAAATCGTGATCGCCAAGATTCTTTAAATCTTCCCAGTAGAAACGGTTGCCGCCTTCATTGAGGTGATCGTCGCCATCTTTGTTCTTTGATTGGTCAGCAAAGTAAATCCAATCCGTAGACACGTTGCCCTGAGAAATCGTCGGTTTGTCTGACAGCTGGATGTTAACGTCACCCACATCAAAACCTTTGTATGCGCCATCAACAATGATGAAGGTGCTCAGAGACGCTGCACCGCTGGTGTCGACGTCGATCTTTAAACTTTCACCGATCTTGTTCTCGTGCAT
>JBELME010000211.1:0-7625 GCA_042096095.1 Enterovibrio sp. | reverse complement strand
GATGAGACATTAGACGAGATTTACCAACAGGTGGATGCAGATTTAGCGTCTGCAAACCACCAGTGGCGTCATGACCGCGACAGACTGTCGCAGGCCATTAAAGACATCATGATTAATTGAACAAGTTTTCCTGATCGGCTAACGCTTTGTATTCAGAAGCCGTTCCCTGAAGCATTGACGTTAGTCGAGGAAGCTGCTCGTGGACCCACGATTCCTGCCCAAGCTTCACGCGTGATTCACATTCACGGGCTAGCTCTGCCAATTCATCAGCACCAAAGCTGGCAGCACTGCTTTTAATCGCATGGCTGATTTCACGAACTTGGTTCGTACTTGGCGTTTCTGCGAGTTGATCATAATAACGGCTAAGCTCATCGCTGAAGACAACGAGAAGACTTGAAACCGTTTCTTCGCCAACTTCAACAGCCAATCGCCGCAATGTTTCATGATTCACTGTCGTCGCCATACCTAGTTCCTTTTTTCTTGTGATTCTTGCCAACTCTGCAGTTTGCGGTAAATGGTTGATGGGCTCACTTCCAACAAACCGGCGGCTTGTGGGATGTTGCCATCACAGGCATCTATCGCAATCTGGATTGCACGTTTCTCAGTAAGCCAAAGTGGCTCAATGTCAGCCTTGGTAACCGACCCTTGCTTTGATAGCAAGGCCGAATTAAGCGCAACATTGTTGTCGTGAGTGGGTGCAATCTTCGATTCGGCGTTACTTCTCACGAAAGGAGATGCAATTTTGACACCAGAAACGTTAGAAAGCGGTGGAGGAAGCATTTCTTCTGTGACTTCTCGAGCATTGTGAAGCACAACAATGTTCCGAATCACGTTCTGAAGTTGGCGCACATTGCCCGGCCAATCATAGGTCAGCAGGCGTTGTGTCACCTCTTCATTAAATTCGCGGAAATCTTTCCCCTCTTCCATGGCGAACATCACCAACAGAGATTGCGCAATCTCAACAACGTCAGCGCCGCGTTCACGCAATGGTGGCAACGAAAGTGGAATGACGTGGAGGCGATAGTAAAGGTCTTCACGAAAATTGCCTTCTACTACCTCTTTCCAAGGGTCGCGATTCGTTGCGCAAATAAAGCGTACATCAACGTGTTTAACCTTGGATGAACCCACCTTCTGGAACGTGCCCGTCTGAATAAAGCGCAATAACTTGGATTGAAGATCCAAATCCATTTCGCAGATTTCATCGAGGAATAACGTACCGCCGTCGGCCATTTCAGCCGCACCTTCACGCTCTGCAGCTGCGCCCGTAAACGCCCCTTTCACATGACCAAACAACTCACTTTCGATGAGATCTTTAGGAATGGCAGCACAGTTAATCGCAACAAATGGATGTTTCGCTCTCGCACTCGCCGCATGAACCGCTTCGGCACACACTTCTTTCCCTGTGCCACTCTCACCGGTGATAAAGACGGTAGCTTTACTCGGTGCAGCAGAGTCAATTACGCGATAAACAGCCTGCATTGGCACACTTCGACCAATAAAGCCGTAGTAAGCACCTTCCGGTTTATTGCTGTCGACAATGCTCTTAGGTTTAAGCGCTTTGTTGACCGTGACACGCAGCAGATCGGCTTCACAAGGTTTGATCAAAAAGTCGCTTGCGCCATAGCGCAGTGCTTCAACCGCAGCATCAATCGAGCCATGCGCAGTCATGATCACGACAGGAATGTCTGGCTGGTGTTGACGGATTTCCGCTAACACTTCAAAACCAGAAATATCAGGCAGCCGAAGGTCGAGCAATATCAGGGCGAACTGATGCCCTGCAGCAAAATGCTCTATGGCTTGTTGGCCTGTGCTTGCTATCTCGACATCAACGTCGAGTGGATTTAGATAGGACTTATACAGTGCAGCGACAGAGGCGGTATCTTCCACCATCAAGATTCGCTTTTTAGCGCCAGATTCTTGCATTCGATCCTCGGCTTAGATCCCTAAAACTGTTTCTACTATTCAAAATACTGCCCAAGTATAACGCTGATTTTCTTTTGCAACCTTGTTTTGGGTGCGTTTTGCATTGCAAATTGCAAAAGGTTTTGCAAAGAAATGAACAAAATCCTCAATATATTGACTGAATATTGAATTTTCAAAGCTGGCACGGTATGTGCTTTATATACACCGACCCTTCGGGGTCACCTAGCCAACTGACGTTGTTTGTGAGCACTTCGTTCACTGAAACAAGATAGCCAACCGAATGCTTTACGGTTGGCTTTTTTTTTAGCTGTTTTGAATAAACAAATTCCGCAACGCCGCTATTTCATCACGCAGTGATGCCGCCGCTTCAAACTCCAAATTCTGAGCTGCTTCGTACATCTTGCCTTCTAGCAACTTTATCTGTGCGTCGATTTGTTGTGGCGACTTGGTGCTGTATTCCGCATCCGCCTCTGCAACGGCTTTCAAGTTTGTGCTGACTTTTGGCTTGTGCGACTTACGCTTGCCGCCCATTTCCATCACATCCATGATCTTCTTGTTCAAGCGTTGTGGCGTAATGCCATGCTCTTCATTATACGCTTCCTGCTTAGCGCGACGACGCTCGGTTTCGTCAATGGCTTTGCGCATTGAACCGGTAACATTGTCACCATAGAGTATGGCTTTACCGTTTAAGTTCCTCGCCGCACGACCAATTGTCTGAATCAATGAACGCTCAGAACGCAAAAAGCCTTCTTTATCAGCATCCAAAATCGCCACCAAAGAGACTTCTGGCATGTCCAAGCCCTCCCGGAGCAAGTTGATACCCACCAAGACATCAAACTCACCCAGGCGTAAATCACGAATGATTTCGACTCGTTCAACAGTATCAATGTCCGAGTGCAGATAACGTACACGCACACCATGTTCTTCAAGGTACTCGGTCAGATCCTCCGCCATGCGCTTGGTCAGCGTTGTGACCAACACGCGTTCGTTAATTTTCTCTCGAATTCCGATCTCTGACAGCAGATCGTCCACCTGTGTTGCTACAGGACGTACTTCAATCAATGGGTCGAGCAAGCCTGTCGGGCGCACGACCTGATCAGCAATCTCGCCATCTGATTTTTCAATTTCGTATTTCCCAGGCGTTGCAGACACATAAATGCTCTGAGGCGCAAGCGCTTCGAATTCGTCGAACTTCATTGGGCGGTTGTCGAGAGCGGATGGAAGACGGAACCCATACTCCACCAGCGTTTCTTTGCGTGATCGGTCGCCTTTGTACATCGCGCCAATTTGCGGCACGGTCACGTGTGATTCGTCGATGATCAG
The DNA here is from genome assembly GCA_042096095.1 of Enterovibrio sp. Lineage (GTDB taxonomy): Bacteria > Pseudomonadota > Gammaproteobacteria > Enterobacterales > Vibrionaceae > Enterovibrio. The sequence goes on along the minus strand of JBELME010000211.1, from coordinate 4,379 downwards.
CAAGCCATCAGAGGGTAAATAGTCGAACAAGGTAGGCGGCGGCTCGCCATTCGCGCGACCACTCAAATAGCGCGAGTAGTTTTCGATACCAGAGCAATACCCCAGCTCCGTCATCATTTCGATATCAAACTGCGTACGCTGTGAAATGCGCTGCTCTTCGATGAGTTTGTTGTTCTCGAGCAAGACTTTCTTGCGATCAACCAACTCTTCTTTGATGTGTTCAATCGCTTCGAGAATGCGTTCTCTCGGTGTTACATAGTGGGTTTTTGGATAAATTGTACAGCGTGGCAAGTTTCGTTCAGAGATTGAGCCCGTGAGCGGATCGAATATGCTGATATTTTCAACTTCGTCATCAAACAGCTCGATACGCACAGCATCACGGTCAGATTCTGCAGGAAAGACATCAATCACTTCACCACGTACACGAAACGTGCCGCGCGTGAAGGCCTGGTCATTACGCGTGTACTGTATCTCTGCCAAGCGGCGCAATATGCTGCGTTGGTCAATTACATCACCACGGCGCAAGTGCAACATCATCTTTAAGTAAGAATCAGGATCACCCAAACCATAAATCGCAGACACCGAGGCAACAATAATGACATCGCGTCTTTCCAAGAGCGCTTTGGTTGCCGACAGACGCATCTGCTCGACATACTCATTGATTGACGCATCTTTTTCGATGAAGGTATCAGTGGAAGCGACATACGCTTCGGGCTGGTAGTAATCGTAGTAGGACACGAAATACTCGACGGCGTTCTCTGGGAAAAACTCTCGCATTTCACCGTACAGCTGTGCCGCCAAGGTTTTATTGGGTGCCATGATCATGGTCGGCCTGTCAGCCGTCGCAATCACGTTCGCGATGGTATATGTCTTACCTGAACCCGTTACACCTAATAGCGTTTGGTGTGCGAGACCTGAGTCCAAGCCATCAAGAAGTTGATTAATGGCCGTCGGCTGGTCACCTGAGGGTTTAAATGGGGAATGCAGTTTGAAGGTCTTGCCCATGACGCGTCCGTGACAATGATTACCAAACTTCCCATTTTGCGCCCTCGCAGAGGTAAGTCAACTGACAAAGCCAGCAAGTGCATCAACAACTTCGCTTTTCTCCCATCTCTCCCCTTTATTGACATATTTCTTTTACCAAGGATGATCCAAATATCTTGCGCATACGTAGCGCAGCAGTATTGAGGAAAAATAAAAATGAAAAAAGTCGCACTCGTGACCGGCGGTTCTGCAGGCATTGGACTCGCCATTGTCGAACGTTTTATTGAAGAAGGGTATGTCGTGTATAACGCCGATCGCCAAGAAAGCCCAAAAGGACATTGGCTGGCTTGTGACGTAACAAATGCGACGGCCGTTCGACGCGCGGTGAATACCCTGTTAGACAACGAGGGCCAGGTCGATGCGCTCGTTTGCAATGCGGGCGTTCACTACAGTTCGACCATTGAAAACACCGAAGAAGCCGACTTGGATCGCGTGTTAGACATCAATGTGAAAGGCGCATATCACGCCATCCGCGCTTGTCTTCCTGCAATGAAAGTGGCTGAAAATGGGAGCATTGTTTTGCTTGGGTCAGATCAGTGTACCGTGGCGAAACCTAACTCTTTTGCCTACAACTTAAGTAAGCACGCAATCGCATCAATGGCGAAAACAACTGCCATTGATTACGCCAAATATAATATTCGCGCCAATGCAGTATGCGCTGGCACAACGGAAACGCCACTTTACCACAATGCAATAAATGCTTACTGCGCACGGTCTGGTGCAGATAAAGCAGAAATACATAAAGAAGAAGGCAAACTTCAACCATTAGGGCGCATCGCTCAACCAGAAGAGATTGCCCACTTGGTTGTATTCTTGGCCAGTGATAAAGCCAGCTTTATTACGGGCAGTTTACATGCCGCAGACGGCGGCTATACGGCACAATAATAATGAGAATAATTGACGCTCATCTCCATCTTATTGATTTACAGCGCGGAAAATACGGTTGGCTTAGGGCGGGAAACCCGCCTCATTGGACCGACAAGGCTTCTCTCTGTCGTGATTGGTGTGAATCCGATTTGATCTTGAATCACGATCACAAGATCGAAGGGTTCCTTCACGTGGAAGCGGGCTTTGACAATGAAGCACCTTGGCGTGAAATTGCGTGGTTGGAAGAGACGGTACGCGCACCTTTTCGAAGCATCGGCTGTGTCGACCTGACGTTAGCGTCAGACACGTTCACCCAACACCTAGCGAAATTGCGGCGTCACAAATCAGTGGCGGGTGTTCGCCACATACTCGATGAAGATGCGGCACAATTACTCCAAAACCCTCAAATTATCAGCAACCTTCGCTTGATCGCCGATGCCGCGCTAATATTTGAGGCACAGTTTGACGGCACTGATTCCAACGCGATGGATGCCTTTCTGTCTCTTTGCAATGAAACCCCCAAACTGCGTATTGCATACAACCATGCTGGTTTCCCGCCAGAAAACGACAGTCAGCAATGGGCTAAGAACCTCCAAAGTCTCGCCATTCAACCTAACGTGTATGTCAAAGCCTCTGGCTGGGAGATGACAAACCGCACGTATTCAGTTGAAGCCGTGGCTAACCGCGTCACAGAATTGATGAAATGGTTTGGCGAAGACAAAGTCATGCTCGCGAGTAATTTCCCACTCAGCGAACTGCGCATGGCATATAAAGATGTGTGGCAGGAATATGCTTCCTTGCCATTCAAAAAAGAAGTGATGGAGAAACTCTGCTTTGCCAATGCTCGACAGTTTTATCGGTTCTAATTCAGACAGCGTAAGTTCGACAGTTTCGCCACATCAAGCAAAAGCCCCCGCCAAGTTGGCAGGGGCTTTCTATATTCAGCACTTCGTGATTGGTGCTATCAAATCTATTTGATCGTCAACCTTGGAGAACGCATGACAATCTCATCGTTCAGTTCAATACCAATGCCCGGCGCTTCAGAAACTTCAAAGAAGCCATTTTTCGGCTGCGGATCCTGAAGGCACAATTCACGGTTCCACGATTTAATCGCATAGGTGTGGTGCTCGTGGATCAAGAAGTTAGGAATGGCCGTTTCAAGGTGCAATGACGCCGCCGTTGCCACAGGGCCACCACATACGTGAGCTTGAATGCGAACATCAAAGATATCGGCGTAATCACACACTTTTTTGGTTTCTGTGAAACCACCACAGAGACCAATATCTGGCTGCAACACATCGACACTTTGGTCTTCAAGGTATGGACGCACCTGCCAGCGGTTGTAAAGGCGCTCGCCCCCCGCAATCGGTACATTGACCTTGTCTGCCACTTTCGCATGCAATGAGTGGTTGAGGTAATTCACAGGCTCTTCGTAGTACATGCAGTCAAATTCTTCTGCAATCGCACCTAACTGAATCGCCGTGGTTGCGCCTGGTAAGCTGTGGCATTCGAAGATGATGTCGACTTCATCGCCCACGGCGTCACGAATGGCTTTCATTCGCGCTCGATAAAGTTTCATTTCGGCGCGCGAGATAATCTTCGTGCGTTCGTAGTAGGTGTTTCCATCTTTGTCGTACATGATCGGATCAACTTTCACCGCGTCATAGCCTTCAGCAACAGCTTTTAATGCCGCTTCCGCGTATTCTTCTGGCTTTGAAAGCGCTTTGAAGTCTTTATCCCAATCAAATTGAAGCTGAGAGGCGTAAGTACGGAGCTTGTCATTCACCTTACCGCCCAAAAGTTGGTAAACAGGCAGGTTCAACGCTTTGCCTTTAATGTCCCACAACGCTGTATCAATGGCACTCATCGCGGCATAAACGACAGGGCCGCCGCCCAAGCCCCAGAAGCTTTCGCGTAACATACGCGCCCAAAGCTGTTCCGTTTGGAAAGGGTCATGGCCAATTAAGAAGGCCTCTGCCATTTCTTTGATCATGTGTGCAGCTGCACTGTGGCCAAGATCGTAAGCCAAACCCGCTTCACCGACGCCACTGATCCCTTCGTCAGTATGAATGCGCACAAACACCGGATTCCACGGTGGGCGCTCTGGACAATGGATATCAAACACTTCTACTGAGGTGACTTTCATTTATTCTCTCCTTGAATTCGTCAATTTCTAGACCTGCGCACCCTCAGGTTGTTTGGGTATAGATTGTTATTCCATAAAGCTTGGGTCGAGTCGCCACGCTTTGCGCAGCAAAGAAGGCCAAGCTTTTTGCCCTCCCGTCGTCCCAGAATGCACGACTTTTGCTTGTGCAAAGATGTTATCTTGAATGGATTGCGGCACCGCGACCACATCTTGACCCGCGGCTTGAAGCATCAACTGCACTTCACACGCTCGTTGCATGTCATAAAAGCGCATGAAGGCATCCCCTACCGAGGACCCTAACGTGAGTCCGCCATGGTTGACC
>JBELME010000210.1:0-7634 GCA_042096095.1 Enterovibrio sp. | reverse complement strand
TACATAGTCAGCTTGGTTATAGTAGCCAGCATGAACGCTAAACATGTCCTGAGAGTAAGAACTTGCAAGGCTCGAAACCATTTGTTTAGTAGAATCACCCATGCCGCTAAGCGATGCTTGGAAATTAAAACCACCAAAGCTTGCTGAATCAAAACGGAAGTTGTTGTCTACACGGTCTCCAAAACCAGCGTCGATTTTGTTGTGCCAGTCAAAAACATTACCCAAACCAGGGTTTGAGTGTGGCCAGTCAACATAGTTATATGCAGCGATAAGCTGACGACCGTATTTGAATGAACCAACACCTTCAAAGTCCAAACCCAAATAAGTATCACGAGCACCTAGTTGGCCTGATTTTGCGCCATTGTCCGCGTTGCCGCCTTCAATTTGCCAGATGAAATCTGGACCCAAGTCATCATAAGCAACACGACCTTTGAAGCCGATACGTGATTCAATAACAGCTTGTGCAGCACCGTCTTTACCTTGAGCTTCAGGGCCAGTCAAGTGAATGAAGCCCGCTGCTTGACCGTACATAACTACGTTTTCGCCAACCAACTCAATTGCTGCGTTTGCGCTACCTGAAACCGCTGCAACTGCTACTGCTGCACCCAATAGTGAACGTTTGAACATTTTTTCCATGGAATAAACTCCTAAAAGGGATTTCTAAACGTCATACCATTGCTTTTAAAGGTTGGCCGCCGAAAGCAATGATGTGATTACTCGTTCGTAAAAAATGATAAATTATTCATCATTTTAGATTTTTAGAAACCGATTGAACTCTCCCTCAACCGATGTATTCAGCCTACTTCCACGTGAAAAAACATCAACGAGAACTTTATTTGTTATTAAAAAAATATGACTCGGTGCAAAGTTCCAACCATGTTCGTGATCGAGATCTCCATTTTATATAAAAACATAAAGAAAAATAATAAAAACATTATTTTTCAATGCTTTAAATAACTTATCGCGTAAGTAAAAAAGAGTAACCTCCAGTCTTAACGATCTAGATCACAAGAATTTTTTCTCCAAAAAAGAACATATAATCATTAAAGAGACGCAATATTTCTCTTCAAGAATTATCGATTTCATGGACTCATTGTTTTCCGCGCACAAAAAAACGCCAGTCACAGACTGGCGCTCATGGGCGAAAAAAGCGTCGGGATTTAGGAAAGCAGTCGCATCATTCCATCTTCATCTAAGATATCGATGCCAAGATCTTGTGCTTTGGTCAATTTGGAGCCTGCCGCTTCGCCTGCTATCAAGAGGTCAGTTTTCGCAGAAACACTGCCTGTGACTTTTGCCCCTCGCGCTTGAAGTGCCGCTTTGGCATCAGAACGCGACATCTGAGAAAGCGTGCCAGTTAACACAACCACCTTGCCTTCAAGCGGCAACGAGACATTTTCATCACGCGCTGCAATTTCAGGCCAATGAATACCCGCTTCCACTAGCGCATCAATGGCTTCTTTATTGCGCTCTTCACCAAAGAACGATGTCACGTGCTTAGCGACAATGACACCGACATCTTGAACGTCTATCAGCGTTTCTTCCGTCGCTTCCCGTATCGCTTCTAGCGTAAAGAAATAGTTCGCGAGGTTCGCCGCTGTTGCTTCGCCTACTTCTCGGATACCCAGTGAGTAAATAAAGCGCGGCAGCGTGGTTTCTTTTGCTTTGTTCAGTGAGTCCACTAAATTCTGTGCTGATTTAGGCCCCATGCGCTCTAGCATGGTGATTTGACCTGCTGACAGCTTGAAGAGATCCGCGGGGGCTTGAACCAATTCTTTATCAATCAGTTGCTCTACGATTTTGTCGCCAAGACCGTCTACATCCAAGGCTTTACGCGATGAGAAATGCTTGATGGCTTCTTTACGCTGCGCACGACAAATCAAACCACCAGAACAACGCGCAACGGCTTCACCTTCAATGCGTTCAACGTGTGAATGACACACAGGGCAAGCCGCAGGGAACACTACGTCTCTTGCATCATCAGGTCTTCTGCTCTCAACCACATTCACGATTTGTGGAATCACATCGCCTGCACGACGAATAATGACGGTATCGCCAATTTTGACGCCCAAACGGGCGATTTCATCTGCGTTATGAAGCGTGGCATTGGAGACTGTCACACCACCAACAAAGACAGGGTCAAGTTTGGCTACGGGTGTAATCGCCCCGGTTCGCCCCACCTGGAACTCAACATCCAACAACGTCGTGATCTCTTCTTGTGCAGGGAACTTGTATGCAATCGCCCAACGTGGCGCACGAGCAACAAAGCCCAGCTGTTCTTGCGTTGCAATAGCATCGACTTTAATCACGACGCCGTCGATTTCGTAAGGCAGCGCGTTGCGGCGTTCCATGATGTCTTGATAGTAAGCAATCACATTGTCTAAGCCATTCACTTTCTTCACTTCAGGGCTCAATGGAATACCCCACTGACGAAGTTGCTCTAAACGGCCAATATGCGAATCGCCGAACGCTTCCGACATGACACCCACCGAATAGGCATAGAAGCGAAGAGGACGGGTTGCAGTAATCTTTGGGTCTAGCTGGCGAAGGCTGCCAGCCGCGGCATTTCGGGGGTTGGCGAAGGCTTTTTCACCTTTTTTTAGGTTTTTCTCATTCAGCTTATCGAAGCCATCTTTGAGCATAAACACTTCGCCGCGCACTTCTAAGCGTGCAGGCCAACCTGAGTCTTGAAGTTGCAGTGGAACGTTGCGGATCGTGCGGGCATTGTGCGTGATATTTTCACCCGTCGCACCGTCACCACGGGTGGCAGCTTGCACCAGCACGCCGTTTTCGTACATCAAGCTAACAGCGAGACCATCCAATTTAGGCTCACAGCTATACGTAAAATCAGCAGCGTCGTTCAATCGGTCTTTCATGCGCTTTTCGAACGCTTTTAGCTCGTCATCATCGAATGCATTGTCGAGCGACAGCATCGGAATTTCATGACGGACTTGGACAAACGCACTGAGAGGCTGACCGCCAACACGTTGACTCGGTGAATCTGCAGAAACCAACTCAGGGTGCTCTGACTCTATCGCCAGCAATTGCTGCATCAAACGGTCATACTCCGCATCAGGAAGCTCTGGCTTATCTTCTACGTAGTAAAGGTGGCCATGATAATTAAGCTGCTCTTTCAGCGCTTGCAATTGTTGTTGGATATCCGAGGTCATCAATTCAGCCCAGTCAGTCTTCTTCACTCAAACAACGAGTAAAGGATAAATAGAATAAGGCCGTAGTATAACCTCAAGCGTATCTGCGTTGCAGTTACACAATATCGAAATTCACCGATGACGGATAAGGTTTGACCGATTTTCAGATCCCTCACAAAGCCGCATTCATTGCTTGTTGAAAGAAGCACTCGCAAGTAATATGAAAACGAGTTTATGGGTGAGTCCTTGTATGTGCAGTTTTTGGAATAAACAACGAAGTCTATTGGGCGTCTTGCTCAGTTTGCTGCTCATCTGTTTTTCTGCTGGCGCATCCACCACTTTCGAACGACAAACGGCAGTGTCGGATCTTTCGACTATCGTTTTGTCTCCCCTGACTCACCAGCAGCAAGATGCCACAACATCACAAAACGATGCGCATCTCGAACATCGCGCTCCTGCAAAATCCATTGCACCCGGTTTATCATCCATTCTTCGAAATGGATCTTTCCTGCCCGAGCGATTACACAATACCGAACCAAACTACGAACTCGTTTTTGATTTTGAACCTTCAAGCATTCCATCACGATTGCAATATGTGCACGTCCAATCACGTCATTGGCACGATTGGACGTTAAGAGGCCCCCCTTCCTCTTTGCACCGTATTTCAGGATGGAAGGAATCCAATCTGCTCTATCGGTTTATCAGCCAAGCTGACACTGCGTCTTAACTCTTATCATTTTGAGCGTCTCGCTCACCGCTTTTGCACGTTTGAACACTTCGTCATACGCGAACTTAGCGTATTGGCGGGTCTTTACGTGTCATGAATGAATACCCATCTAATTGGTAGGTATAAGACAAAGTTGCTGGCCAATTGCCAGTGAGACGATTGCTATGCAGTTAAAACCAAAACGAAAGACCGTGCTGAATCATTACCCAGCATGGAAATACGTCGTCCTTGTTACGACCATCATCATTATGCTTCTCAGCACCCTTCCTTCTTGGTTTGGTGAAGAGGCGGCTGTTTTCATCAAACATAAAGACAATGGCATCGCCCCTGTCACACTAAAGCACCAATTGGATACGCATAGCGTCGATGTGAAACGCATCGACCAAAAAGGCAACAGCACCACCGTTGTCCTGCAAGATGCTGCCGATCAGAACAAAACGAAAAGTATTCTGACGGAGTATTCGAACAAAGACGACATTGTCACCCTAGGCATGGTTCCTGCGGCCCCAAGTTGGTTGCTTGAAATGGGCTTTAAGCCCATCAAGCTCGGCCTAGATTTACGCGGTGGTGTGCAATTCTTGCTGGATGTAGATATGCAGCAAGTCTTCCACTCTCACGCCGATCAAGCAGCAGATTCCGTCAAAGCCTTTGCCCGCGAAAATCGCATTCGTGGCTTGCGTGTTCATCAATCCAACGCTGATGGCTTTGTGGTGAATGCGCCTTCTGACGAGGCACAACGTGCCGTTCGACAGTACCTTCGTGAGCAACTCCCGCAGTGGGATGTGCAAGGGAAAGGTGACTTGGGCTTGTCAATCAGTCTAAAGGAGGCAGAAAAGCAAACCCTCACCAACCTAACTGTGCAGCAAAACTTGCAAACCATGCGCAGCCGCATCGAGGAGTTGGGCATCACTGAAGCTGCTGTTCAACGCCAAGGTGAACACCGCATCCGCATTGAATTGCCAGGCGTTCAAGATCCTGCTGCTGCAAAAAATGTTATCGGCGCAACAGCAAGTTTGGCGTTCTATGAAGTAAAAACATCACCCACGCTGGGCTCAATGATGATCCCTGATGACAAAGGTGCCCCTGTTTATGTAAGCCGCAAACCGATTCTTTCTGGCGAACACATTGTGGATGCACGAGCAGGAATGGGCGAAATGGGCACACCAGAAGTGAACATTTCACTGGATGCCTCTGGCGGCAAAATGATGTCAGATTACTCAGCGAAGCACATTGGCGACCCGATGGGCACGGCGTATAGCGAATATAGCCGAGACAGCAAAGGCAATGTCGAGCAAACCAACACCATCATCAGCATTGCAACAATTCAATCTCAGCTGGGTAACCGCTTCCGCATTACGGGTGTCGGCCAACTTGAAGAAGCGCAAGACTTAGCACTGTTGCTGCGCGCAGGCTCACTGACCGCGCCAGTCACCATCGTTGAAGAGCGCACCATTGGCCCGTCTTTGGGTGCTGAAAACATTCAAAACGGTTTCGCGGCGCTGGCGCTTGGCATGGGTTTGACCTTGCTGTTCATGGCGGTCTGGTATCGCAAACTGGGTTGGGTGGCGAACCTTGCGCTTCTCATCAACATGGTGATGTTGCTGGGTCTTATCGCGTTACTGCCAGGGGCGGTTCTGACGCTTCCGGGTATTGCAGGTCTCGTGCTCACCATCGGTATGGCCGTTGATACCAACGTGCTTATCTTCGAGCGAATAAAAGAAAAAATGCGGGAAGGAAGAAGCTTCGCGCAATCCATTGACCTTGGCTTTAGCAGTGCGTTTGCCACCATTTTGGACTCAAACATCACCACGCTAATTTCCGCCGCAACCTTATACGCAATCGGTAATGGCCCGATTCAGGGCTTCGCCCTCACATTGGGGCTAGGTCTTCTAACAAGCATGTTCACGGGTATTTTCGCTTCTCGCGCGGTGATTAACCTATTTTGGGGTAAAGATGCGCGCCGTGATGTGAGGGTATAACCATGATAACAATCAAAAACATGACCAAATGGCGCCATCTCGGCGCCTTGCTTTCTTGTGTAGTGATGTTGATTTCCATTTTCACACTCGCGACGAAAGGCTTGAACTACGGGCTCGATTTCACGGGGGGAATGATCAGCGAAGTCAGACTGGATAAAACCCTGACAGCCAAAGAGATTCAATCCCACTTAGAAACCGCATTGAACCAACCCGTGTCGGTGGTGGAAGCCGGAGACCCAGGTCAGTGGGTACTTCGCTATGCCGCACCTGAGACGCTCAGCGATCAACCAGAAATCAAAACACTACTCAATGGCTTTTCTGACAACGTTGAAATGCTCAACGTCAGTCTGGTTGGCCCTCAAGTAGGGCAAGAACTGGCAGAGCAAGGTGGCTTGGCGGTACTGATTACGCTGTTGGTAATACTTGGTTATTTGAGCATTCGCTTCGAATGGAGACTGGCATCTGGCGCATTGCTGGCCTTGGTGCATGACGTGGTGCTGCTGTTAGGATTCTTCTCGCTCACGGGAATGGAGTTTAACCTTACCGTACTGGCGGCATTGCTAGCAGTATTAGGTTACTCACTCAATGACTCCATCATCATTTCAGACCGCATTCGCGAACTGTTAAAATCCAACGTCAGCCTGCCGATTGCTGAATTGAACAACCGCGCCATTGTTTCTACTTTGTCGCGTACCTTGATCACGTCAGGAACCACGCTGATTTCGGTAGGGTCACTGTGGTTGCTTGGAGGAGAGCCACTGTACGGGTTCTCTATCACCATGTTCATCGGTATTGTTGCAGGCACATGGTCAACCATGACAGTTGCCACCATCATCCCTGAACTTACGCATCTTGGTCCTCAACACTACGCACCAGCTCCGGTGTCTGACACACCATAGACACGAACCAGCACGGATGTTCAATCCAACAGTAAGGCTCATCTTCTTGGGCCTTACTGCTTTTTACCGTATGCAACTAAATGGATTTAGATGTTTTTATAAAAAAATGCTGAACAAACATTCCCAATCCGCGTCCAACCGTGTTCAATAGAGAGATAAACAACAGCTTCGATAACGCCGAGTTTTCAGAGATTGCGACACATTAAACGCTACACAACATCGATCATGCGCGCGCAGTGGGCACTTACCCTAGTTTGGTGGGTGGTGTTTGTGTGTTTGTCGCAAAACGCGGGCGCCTTCAATGCCTGCAGCATGAACCATGGCGTTGTAATAAATGAAGCCACGACGTCAACGCAAAGTACCTCAATAACATCCAACAATGACACCACTGCAATGGCGAGTAGTTGCGAGCTTTCTGAAAAGCTGGTTCAACTATCTTCGTCATCGTGGGAGTCAGCGACATTTACCATGTGGGTGTTTGCGTTCGCCATTATTGCTTGGCTGCTGTCGACATCCACATTTGTTCCAAAGCACCCTGAACCCATTCCTCCGCCTCGGCGATTACACCTCACGTTGTGCGTTTTTAGAGAATAAACACATCAAACACTGGCACACGCTAGACGTTTTTATATTTGTTTAATTTCTAGGAATACACCCATGCACGTTCTAAACACACTCTCACGAAAGCTGGTCTTACTCATCGTGAGTTTGAGCATCGCTTTATCAACCGTAATGACGGCACAAGCTGAGACGCCCTCGACAGGCTGGCTCAATAACCCAGCCCACCCTCCGCTTAGCACCCGTATTGTGCTAACAGGGGCAACTAACGCTGACGCCAATACCTTTGATGGTTTTTTAGAAGTCCAATTGAATGATGATT
>JBELME010000209.1:0-7670 GCA_042096095.1 Enterovibrio sp. | reverse complement strand
ATATCGTTGAAATAGCATCAGTAAATTCAGATTTCAGCACGCTAGTCGCTGCAGTGAAAGCGGCTGGCCTTGTCGAAACGCTTCAAGGGAAAGGGCCTTTTACCGTTTTCGCACCCACCAATGAAGCATTTGCAAAGCTACCAGCTGGGACAGTGGAAAGCCTTTTACAGCCAGAAAACAAAGACCAGCTTGTGGCTATTTTGACTTATCACGTAGTGCCAGGGAAAGTGATGGCAAAAGACGTGGTAGGTCTGACAGAGGCAACGACAGCGCAAGGCAGTGTTATCTCTATCGATACCACGAACGGCGTGAAAGTCGATAACGCCAATGTCGTTGCGACAGATATCGAAGCATCAAACGGCGTTATTCACGTGATTGATAGCGTGATTATTCCCAACTAAAACGGCGTTTACTCTTCCCTGAAAGAATGGGTGCGTAACCACGGACAAAAAAAGCGAGCCATTGGCTCGCTTTTTTTACTGAGAACCCAATCGGGTGTCAGACGGTGGGGATTATCCCAATAGGTCGTCTGCCACTTTGTAGTTTGGATCTTCAATGTGGTTGATTTCAACCAAGCTGCCCGCTTTCGTCAGTAGCGCCTGACAATCTGACGACAAATGGCGAAGGTGCAGGGTTTTACCCGATTTGTTGTATCGGTCAGCCAAGGTGTCAATCGCTTCGATAGCGGAATGGTCAGCAACGCGTGACTTACCAAAATCTACGATAACGTCGCTTGGGTCATTCTGTGCATCGAATAGTTCAAGGAAGTTAGCCACTGAACCGAAGAACAGTGGGCCGTTAACTTCATAGATTTTAGAACCTTCTTCGTTAATGTGGCTTGTCGCGAAAATGTGTTTCGCATGTTCCCATGCAAACATCAACGCAGAGACAATCACACCAACAATCACGGCAATCGCAAGGTCAGTCATCACGGTAACAACGGTCACCAATACGATGACAAAGAAATCTTTCTTCGGTACACGACGTGCCAGCTTGAAGGTTGCCCATTCAAAGGTGCCGATGACGACCATGAACATCACACCAACAAGCGCGGCAAGTGGGATCATTTCAATCAGTGAAGAGGTGAACAAGATAAAGCAAAGCAGTGCAAGTGCGGCAACAATGCCCGATAGACGGCCACGACCGCCTGAGTTTACGTTGATCATTGATTGACCAATCATCGCACAGCCGCCCATTGCACCGAACACTGAACATGTTACGTTCGCAACGCCTTGACCCACACACTCACGGTTACCGTGACCACGTGTGCCTGTCATTTCATCAATAACGGTCAGTGTCAGCAGCGATTCAATCAAACCAACTGCAGCAAGAATCAACGCGTAAGGCAGAATGATGTACAGCGTTTCTAGGTTAAATGGCACCGATGGAACAGCAAACGTTGGGAGTGAACCTGCCAGTGTTGCGTTCTCGTCGCCGCTCATTGAGCGAAGGAAGTCCACCACGGTGCGGGTATCAAGATCCAGTAGCACCACAGCCGCCGTGACAGACACGATAGCGACCAGTGAAGACGGTACAGATGTGGTCAGTTTTGGCAGGAAGTGAATGATTGCCATGGTGATCGCCACCAAGCCAAGCATCAACATCATTTGGCTGCCTTGAAGCCAGTCTAGGTTTCCTGCCGCATCTGGCGCTTTGAATTGGCCTAGCTGTGCAAGGAAAATAACGATAGCCAAGCCATTAACGAAACCAATCATCACAGGGTGAGGCACCATGCGGATGAATTTTCCGAGCTTGAAGATACCGGCAGACACTTGGAATAGACCCGCAAGCATAACGGCGGCAAAAAGGTATTCGATGCCGTGCTGAGCCACCAAGCTAACCATGACAACGGCCATTGCGCCTGTTGCGCCCGAAATCATGCCTGGACGACCGCCAAGAATAGAGGTTAATAAGCCCATAATGAACGCAGCGTAGAGACCAACCATTGGGTCTACACCTGCTACAAAGGCGAATGCGACGGCTTCAGGCACAAGTGCAAGCGCAACCGTCAACCCTGACAGTACGTCGTTTTTCACTGAGTGCTGGGGGAATTTGGGAAATTCAAACATTATGTAAATTACTTGTCTTTAGATGGGTTAAAGGGAATCACACAACATCGCTAGCGGTAGCAAAACGATCGTCCTTGTAATCACTTAGCTAGCAATTAAACGTTCTTTCTATAAACAGCTGTCTCAACTGTTAAATGCTTGCGGATACTACCTAATAGTGTGATTTTGTTCAATGTTCGTGACGTAATTGTGAATCTTAATAATAAAGATATCAGTCGTCGATATGCTGAAACGACAGCCTTCAATGCGTGTATATCCTATAGCATTAGGGTAGTCGTGTTCGGGGGTAACGTAACGAATACATTAAATATTTATACCCAAGCAACCTCAAGGTTCGCGTTCACCGAGAGTTTGTTTGGGTATAAATAAAAAAAAGAGCCATGACATGCATGGCTCTTTCTATGCCAGCCTGAACTTAGAAGTTAGGCTTGGTCGCTGGTGCTGCTGCGCGGCTCGTTGCTGTGTCGCTACCTGCTTGTTTGGTTTGAAGACGTTCAGCTCGGAATTCTGCAATCGCGACTTGGATTGACGCAGAAGACACTTCTGGTGCTGGTGCCTTTGTCATTGGAGACGTTGCACGGCGACAGCGAATCACTGAAGTTTCTGCAGGTTTTTCTGCATCAACCGTGGAGATTTCACTCGCTTCAATCACTTCTTTAATATCTGCTTTCTCTTCGTTCTGAACAGGAGCAACTGGCGCCGATTCAACCACAGCTTCTTCAACTGCCGCTTCTTCAGCCGCAACTTCTTCAACCGAGGTTTCTTCAATCACTGCTTCAGGTGCTTGCTGCACAGCAGGCTCTTCCGATACTGCATTTACAGTCAGTGGAAGCTCTTCGTTCAATGCATCTGCGCCCTCAGATTTGGCTTTTTCTTCCAAAATCGTTGGTACAGTTGGACGAGGGAAGACTTTACCCATTGCCATTTCAGGGAAGGCAACACCGCCTAGGGCTGGTTTCGCTTCAACAGGGGCTTCAACAACCGTTGCTGCTGGTGCTACGTCCGCAATCACTTCTTCTGCAACAACAGGTGCTTTCTGTGCCGCTTTTGACGGCCATACTTTACCCATTGCCATTTCTGGTGAAGCCACACCCGATTTCAGAACAACCTTGTTGCGCTTTTCAACAACAGAAACGGCCGTTTCCATCATGTCTAGCTGGTCAAGACCTTGCTCTGTAGATTCGTTGTCGTTTTCTTCGCGGTAGTTGCGACGACGACGCTGGCCACTTGCACGTAGGTGACGAGGTGAACGACGGTTACGGCGTTTCTCTTCACGTTGTTCAGTTTGCTCGCCATCTTGTGCAACAACAGTTTCGTTCACGTCAGCTTGTTTTGCTTCAGCAGCAACGGCTTTACCCATCTCTTGAAGAGGGTTTGCAGCGACGTTTTCTTGCTCAACAGACGTATCGCCTACGCGAATCTTATTGTTTAGCTCACGACGTTGACGGCGTTGTTTAACTTTTTCCGTCTTCTCCGCTTTTTCTTGCTTCTCAACAACTGGCGCGTCTTCTTTTAAAGGTTTCGCGACTTTCTGTTGTTGACGCTGATCCGCTTTCTCTGCTTTATCAACAGGCTTGCGGTTCTGCTTCTTAGCTGGTCTTTCTTGACGTTCTGCGTTGCTGTTGCGCTCGTTACGTTCATTACGCTGTTCGTTACGATCTGACGTTTCTGAACGGTCTTTACGACGTTGTGGACGCTTCTCGTTACGCTCATGCTTGCCGTTTTCATCGCGTTGATTGTTGCGTGAACCACGACGATTGCGGTCTTGCGAACGTTTTTGATCACGACGATTACGGTTTTCTTGTTTTGGTTCTTCTTTCTTCTCTTGCTCTGGCTCAGACGCAAACAGACCAGAAATGAAGCTAACAAAACGCGAGAACAAGCCCGGTTGTGCTTCGGCTTCTTTGGTTGGTGCTGGCTTTGCAGAAGGTGCTGGTGAAGCTGGCGCAGAGAACCCTTGAAGTGCAGGTTCTTCACGTTTCTTCACGATACGTTCAGCAGGTGCATCATCTTTCGCTTCTGCTTCACGAATGGCTTCCAATTGCTTAGGCAAGTGGTAAGAAAGCGTACTGTTATCATCACCGCCACGGACACGCAACACTTCAAAGTGTGGTGTTTCCATGTCTGAGTTTGGCACGATCACAACACGTACGTTGTGGTATTTCTCTACGTGCTGAACAGAGCGGCGTTTTTCGTTAAGCAGGTAAGAGGCAACAGGCACTGGCACGATAGCCATGACTTGTGATGTGTTCTCTTTCAATGCTTCTTCTTCGATCAAACGAAGAATGGACAGCGACAGGGATTCGTTATCACGAATCACACCTGTCCCTGTACAACGAGGACAAATGTGGTGGCTCGCTTCTGCCAAAGACGGGCTAAGACGTTGACGAGACATTTCTAGAAGACCGAAGCGTGAAATACGGCCAATTTGAACGCGAGCACGGTCCATGCGAACAGCTTCACGTAGGCGGTTTTCAACTTCGCGCTGGTGGCGAACAGGGGTCATATCGATAAAGTCGATAACCACCAAGCCACCTAGGTCGCGTAGACGTAATTGGCGTGCAATCTCGTCAGCCGCTTCTAGGTTAGTTTGAAGTGCTGTTTCTTCGATATCTGAGCCTTTTGTGGCACGGGCTGAGTTGATATCGATAGACGTCAATGCTTCGGTAGGGTCGATCACAATCGAACCACCAGATGGCAGACGCACTTCACGTTGGAATGCAGATTCAATCTGGCTTTCGATTTGGTAATGGCTGAATAGAGGTACTTCACCTTCATAGCGCTTAACGCGCTGCAGGAAGTCAGGACGGGTCGCCTGAATACGCTCACGAGCCTGATTGAATACTGTTTCGCTATCAATCAATACTTCACCGATATCACGGCGTAGGTAGTCACGGAATGCACGGGCAATCACGTCACTTTCTTGATAGATAAGGAAAGGGGCATTTTGAGAATCTGCAGCACCTAGGATACGTTCCCAGTTGTTCAGCAGATAGTTCAAATCCCATTCAAGTTCTTCGGCTGATTTGCCAACGCCTGCGGTGCGAACAATAAGACCCATGCCTTGTGGCAGTTTAAGGCCAGACATTGCTTCTTTAAGTTGGCTACGCTCTTCGCCTTCGATGCGACGAGAAATACCGCCAGCACGTGGGTTAT
The DNA here is from genome assembly GCA_042096095.1 of Enterovibrio sp. Classification (GTDB taxonomy): domain Bacteria; phylum Pseudomonadota; class Gammaproteobacteria; order Enterobacterales; family Vibrionaceae; genus Enterovibrio. The sequence goes on along the minus strand of JBELME010000209.1, from coordinate 2,445 downwards.
TAGGCATAAGGACAAGGTAACTACCCGCAAGAGAGATGAAAGTGGTGAGGGCTGCGCCTTTGTTACCACGTTCTTCTTTGTCTACCTGAACAATCACTTCTTGGCCTACTTTCAACACCTCTTTGATGTTTGGACGGCCTTGGTAGCTGTAATTGTCTGGGAAGTATTCGCGGGCAATTTCTTTAAGAGGAAGGAAACCGTGACGTAATGGACCGTAGTCAACGAAAGCTGCTTCTAGACTTGGTTCAATACGGGTGATTTTGCCTTTATAGATGTTTGCTTTTTTCGATTCATGGCCAGGGCTTTCGATATCTAGATCGTACAAGCGCTGACCGTCAACCAATGCGACGCGCAACTCTTCTTTTTGAGTTGCGTTGATCAACATTCTTTTCATATCAAATTTTTCTCGATTATTTGTCGTTGTTATTAGTTGTCGGATACGAGACAAAGAACGCAATGCTGCCAGGTCCCAAGTCTGACATTAATGCAACCTCACGGCTGGGGAATCAGGGACGCTCTAAGGCACTACTTATTTACCCACTGACACGAAGATAAAGAAGTCTCTTCGGTTTACTCAGTCGGTTTTCCACCACAAATGGCGACAGTCTCTTTGACACTGGTTATTTTTCCCGTCGTGCCAACAAACTAACGGGTGCCTTAATCCTCATGTCTTACGCCAAATGCTGCATGATTAAAACGCGTTGAACTCTCATCGGAATCGAAACTACTAAGAAATAGTGCCGTGAATGGTCAATGTGTCTTGGTTAAAGCGGATTATATTTACTCTGTTTGACGGCAATTTCGCCGTAGTGTGTAAAAAAGCTGCAAACTTTTCTACATTACCGTGCAACTATAGCAGGGACACTTTTTTGCGGCAAATTACTTTGATGCAATGTAGAATCTAGGCCCTATGAATACAGAAAAACCTAAAGTGCAATTCATCGACATCTCCGATGACATTGCTGGCCAGCGGATTGATAATTTTCTCCGAAATAGGCTTAAAAACGTTCCTAAAAGTATGATTTATCGCGTTCTTCGCAAAGGAGAGGTGCGAGTTAATAAAAAACGCATAAAACCCGAATACAAGCTTCAAGAGGGGGATGTTATCCGTCTTCCTCCTATCAAGATCCCAGAGACGGCGCAGGTTGAAGCGCCTAACACCAAGCTTGATAGGGTAGCTGAGTTAGAAAATTGTGTGATTTATGAAGACGATCACATGCTTATCCTCAATAAACCGTCTGGAACAGCAGTTCATGGCGGCAGCGGGCTGCATTTTGGCGCGATTGAAGCCATGCGTGCTCTGCGCCCAGATGCGCGTTTTCTTGAGTTGGTTCACCGAATCGATCGCGATACATCCGGCATTTTGCTGATTGCCAAAAAACGCTCGGCGCTTCGTCATCTTCAAGCGCAATTTCGCGAGAAGACAGTACAGAAATATTACTTCGCCTTGGTCATGGGTAACTGGAAACCTAGCATGCGCAAAGTGACCGCTCCTTTACTTAAAAATGAAGTGAACAGCATTGTGCGCGTTAACCCGAACGGTAAAGCATCGGAAACGCGTTTTAGGGTGTTGGAGCAATTTAAAGATGCGACCTTGGTGCAAGCGAGTCCGATTACTGGGCGCACCCACCAGATTCGTGTCCATGCGCAATACTCGGGTCATCCTATTGCTTGGGATGATCGATACGGTGACCCACGCTTTGATGCTTACACGAAGAAATTCGGCCTGAGCCGATTATTCCTTCATGCAGCAAACATAAAGTTCACGCACCCGAGCACTGAAGCGCAAATGGATATCTCTGCGCCGATGGAAAAGAAACTTGAGCGAACGTTAGAAGGATTGCGCACCTGTTAAAGCAATATAAGCTGGTCATCTTTGATTGGGATGGCACTGTGATGGACTCCATCGCACGTATTGTGTCGTGTTTAGAGGAAGCTGCCCGTTTGACGGGTGGTTTGCCTACGCTATCGACTGAGCAACTAAAGCAAATGATTGGCTTGAGCTTAGAAAAAGGGTTTGTGTTCCTTTACCCAGATGCTCCTTTCTCTCTGTTTGAGACGTGGAAGGCGCATTATGGTCAGCAATTTCGAGATGATAACCCGACGCCGCATGGGTTTTATCCAGATGTTGCCACCACTCTTGACAGGTTGAAAAACGCGCAAGGCAAGGTTTTAGGGGTGGCAACAGGGAAGTCACGCATTGGTCTTGATAGGGCGATGGGTGAAACTGAAAGCCAACACTTTTTTGCTGCGACACGTACGGCGGATGAAACATCGTCGAAACCCGATCCTTTAATGATTAACGCGTTGCTCGAAGAGCTTGGTTTAAATAAAGAAGAAGCGGTTATGGTGGGGGATACATCTCATGACATGCTGCTCGCAAACAATGCCGGCATTGATGCGATTGGTATTACATGGGGTGTACATGATGCTGTCACGCTATCT
>JBELME010000208.1:0-7670 GCA_042096095.1 Enterovibrio sp. | reverse complement strand
TCCTCATGACCTTCGGCTTGATCGCCGCGCCGCTTGCTTGGACGGCCGACAGTGATCTCTCTCTGAACGTGGTGATTGCGGTGGATGTGTGGAAAACCACGCCATTCATGGCGCTGCTTATCCTCGCCGCGCTGCAAATGCTGCCGTCTGACTGCTACGAAGCCGCCAAAATTGATGGCATTCATCCGCTCAAAGTGTTCTTCAAAGTCACGCTACCACTCATCATGCCTGCCGTGATGGTTGCCGTGGTCTTCCGTGCCTTGGATGCGTTGCGGGTGTTTGATTTGATTTATGTGCTCACGCCGTCCAACGAACAAACCATGTCGATGTCGATTTATGCGCGGCAAAATTTGGTGGACTTCCAAGACGTGGGTTACGGCTCTGCAGCTTCAACACTTCTTTTCCTAATCGTTGCATTTTGCACCATTGCGTATCTCTACATTGGGCGCAAAAGCATGAATGAGGGCGCTTAATATGTCGAAGAAATGGTATTGGCAAGTCGGGTTTTATCTCTTGGTTGCAGCCATTGTGTTGTTCTCCGTCTTCCCGTTCTACTACGCCATTGTCACCTCGTTCAAGTCAGGGTCTGCCTTGTTTGAAGTGGAATACTTCCCGTCTGTGTTTGACTGGGCGAACTACGCCAACGTCTTCTCTGGCGGCACGTTTGGGCGAAACTTACTGAACTCCGTCATGGTGTCGACCGTCGTGGTGGCGATCTCCTTGTTGCTGGGTGTGACGGCGTCTTACGCGCTTGGCCGTATTCGCTTCCGTGGTCGAAACATCGTATTGATGACCATCCTTGGGGTCTCGATGTTCCCGCAGGTGGCGGTTTTGTCGGGCTTGTTTGAGCTTATCCGTGCGATGGGGTTGTATAACTCGATGCCGGGGTTGGCACTGGCTTACATGATCTTCACCTTGCCGTTTACTGTGTGGGTACTGACAACCTTCATGCAGCAATTGCCGCTTGAACTTGAAGAAGCCGCCATTGTTGATGGTGCGACGCCGTGGCAAATCATCGTCAAAGTCTTGATGCCGCTGTTGTGGCCAGCACTGGTGACTACGGGCCTGTTGGCGTTTATCGCGGCGTGGAACGAATTTTTGTTCGCGCTCACTTTCACACTTACCAACGAACAGCGCACCGTGCCTGTCGCTATCGCGCTTATATCTGGTGCGGGTCAGTACGAATTGCCGTGGGGCACCATCATGGCTGCTTCCGTTATCGTGACCGTTCCACTCATCGTCATGGTGTTGGTGTTCCAACGACGCATTGTATCTGGCCTCACCGCAGGCGCAGTTAAGGGATAAATAAAACATGAAAGATCAACAATTGCCTTGGTGGCGCGGGGCAGTCATTTATCAGATTTACCCACGCAGCTTTAGCGATGCTAACCAAGATGGCATCGGGGATTTGCCGGGGATCACCCAACAACTTCCGTATGTGGCAGCGCTGGGGGCGGATGCGATCTGGCTATCGCCCTTTTTCCGTTCGCCAATGAAAGATTTTGGCTATGACGTCTCTGACTACTGCGACGTGGATCCGCTGTTTGGATCTTTGGACGATTTCAGAACGCTGATCAAGGTGGCGCACGAGCTTGGCTTGAAAGTAATGATCGACCAAGTGTTGAGTCATACCTCGGATGAACACGCATGGTTTCAAGAAAGCCGCCAAAGCAAAGATAACCCGAAGGCAGATTGGTATGTCTGGGCTGACCCCAAGCCTGATGGCACACCGCCAAACAACTGGTTATCTATCTTTGGGGGTTGTGCATGGCAGTGGGAAAGCCGCCGTCAACAGTACTACCTTCATAACTTCTTGGTCAGTCAGCCAGATCTGAACTTCCACAACCCTGAAGTGGTTGAGCACTTGTTGGAAACGGTAAAGTTCTGGCTTGATCTCGGCGTGGATGGGTACCGACTCGATACCGTGAACTTCTACACCCACGATCGCCAATTGCGAGACAACCCGCCGCTGTCAGAAGATGACACGAAATCACTGGGCGTACCGGGGATCAATCCTTACTCCATGCAGCGTCATCAATTCGACATTTCACAGCCCGAGAATTTATCGTTCCTGAAAAAACTGCGTCAGTTGCTCGACCAATATGACGACATCACGACCGTCGGTGAGATCGGTGATGATAACCCGCTGGCGTTAATGGCAGAGTACACCAGCGGCAACGACAAGCTGCACATGGCGTACACCTTCGACTTGCTGAATGTGCACCGCACACCGGCTTACTTGGCGTCGGTGATTGAGAACATTGAAGCAGCGATTGGCGATGGTTGGCCGTGTTGGGCGCTGTCTAACCACGACGTGGTGCGTGCTATCACCCGTTGGGGGGAAAACGAAGCGGATCAGCATGCTTACGGCAAAGTACTGCTCGCCTTGCTGACCTCATTGCGCGGCAGTGTGTGTTTGTATCAAGGGGAAGAGCTTGGTTTGCCGGAAGCAGAGATCCCGTTTGAGAAGATCCAAGATCCGTACGGCATCCCTTTCTGGCCTGAATATAAAGGCCGTGATGGGTGCCGCACGCCGATCCCTTGGGTCGCTGGCTCTGAAAACGCAGGCTTTAGCCATGCACAGCCTTGGTTGCCTGTTGATGAGCGCCATGTGCTTCTCTCGGTGGACGCGCAAGAAACATTGAGTGATAGCATGTTGGCTCACTACCGCACATTCCTGCGTTGGCGCAAGCAGCACCCTGCATTGGTGCACGGCGACATCAGTGATGTGAAGGCCAATGATCAAGGGCTGCAATTTGTCCGCACCGATACGCAATCGCCAAACAATGCGCGTGTGCTGGTGGCGCTCAATTTGTCTGATGTGCCGATGACGGTATCGCTCCCGAAAGGTACTTGGCGCGCCTTGGACGGGCATGGTTTCACCTTCGACCTTAGCAACGAGAAGGTTAGCGTTCCGCCTTATCAGGCGGCATTTGCAGCAGATTCAACCGGATAAGGATGCACTATGGCTGAGGTAGTTTTAAACAAAGTGAATAAGAAGTTCGGCAAAGTCCACGTCACCAAAGATGTTGATTTGCACATCAACAAAGGTGATTTCGTGGTGTTTGTTGGGCCATCTGGTTGTGGTAAATCAACGCTTCTTCGTTTGATTGCAGGCTTGGAAGACATCACTGAAGGTGTGTTGAGCATTGATGGTCAAGTCTGTAATGACTTGCCACCGCCTGAGCGCGGCATTGGCATGGTATTCCAGTCCTACGCGCTGTACCCGCACATGACGGTTTACGAGAACATGGCGTTTGGTCTGCAATTGGCAAAAACAGACGCCAATGCGGTGAAAGACAAAGTGATGGGCGTGGCGAAAGCGCTGCAACTTGAACCTTTGCTTGAGCGTAAACCGAAAGAGTTGTCGGGCGGTCAGCGTCAACGTGTGGCCATTGGCCGTGCGATTGTGCGTGAGCCAAAAGTCTTCTTGTTTGATGAGCCATTGTCGAACTTGGATGCTTCTTTGCGTGTGCAAATGCGCATGGAAATCGCGCGTCTTCACGAGCGTTTGGGGGCGACGATGATCTACGTGACGCACGATCAAGTCGAAGCCATGACACTCGCGACCAAGATCGTGGTGCTTGATGCGGGACGTGTAGAACAAGTGGGATCGCCCCTAGAGCTTTACAATCATCCTGCAAATACCTTTGTCGCTGGTTTTATCGGCTCGCCAAAAATGAACTTTTTGACGGCGGATATCGTGGAAACCGGCGAAACGATGACGCGTGTGCAAATTCACCGTGGGCAAGAAATCACAGTGGCGGCGGATACGCGCAATGCCAAAGTGGGTGACCCTGCAGTGATTGGTATTCGCCCAGAACACATTCAGTTTGGCCAAAAGGATGCGATTCAAGAAGGCGGCGTTGAGTTGAGCGTGGTGGAGCAGTTGGGTAACGAATGCCTGATGTACTTCAGCACGCCACAGAGCAACGAACCTGTTGTTATCCGTGTGGAAGGGCAAACCACCATCAAAGCGGGTGATAAACGTTGTATCGAGTTTCCTTCGGATTACTGCCACTTGTTCGACAAAGACGGTATAGCCTACCCACGTTCCGTGGTGGGTGAAACCAAGCCATCGCTGTTGGAGGGTGGCGAATAAAGGTTCGCCCAATGTGGCTGGCTAAACGGCAGGATACTTGGGCGAGATTACTAACGCGAAGATCCAAAAATAAAAGAGGCAGGGATGATCCCTGCCTCTTTTTTAACCACTGTTAGCTCATTACCGCGATCGTGGTGCCACGCCGGAATATGCGATCCCTGTGAGTTCAGCCATGTCTTTGTGGAACGTCGCCAGATCATCAACCACGAACTTACTGAGATGATCATGTCCACACGCACGCGCCATAACCTGCATCAAATGTGTGGAGGCATTGAAGAAGTTCTGCAAGCGTTCAGCGCCCACATCAACATTCATGCGTTTACGAAGCTCTGGGTCTTGCGTGGCAATGCCTGATGGACACATGTTGGAGTTACACATACGCGCGCCGACACAACCAATGGCTTGCATTGCACTGTTGGACAGCGCAATGCCGTCTGCACCCAATGCCAGCGCCTTTACAAAGTCACTCGGTACGCGCAAACCGCCCGTGATGATAAGCGTAACGCCGTCAACACCTTGCGAATCAAGGAAGTGACGGGCACGCGCTAACGCAGGGATGGTTGGGACACTGATATGATCGCGGAACATCACAGGCGCTGCGCCTGTGCCGCCGCCACGACCATCAAGGATGATGTAGTCAGCACCCGCTTCTAATGCGAACGCCATGTCGCGCTCAACGTGGTTGGCGCTGAGTTTGAAACCAATCGGAATACCGCCACTTTCTTTTCTGACATCATCCGCGAAACGCGCAAAATCCGCCGCGGTTTTCATGTCTGTAAACGTCGAGGGCGAAATCGCATCTGTGCCTTCGGTAATGCCGCGCACTTGAGAGATTTTTCCTTTGTTTTTGATGCCAGGAAGGTGACCGCCTGTGCCGGTTTTTGCGCCTTGGCCACCTTTAAAGTGGAAGGCTTGGACTTTTTTCATCAAGTCCTTGTTGTAGCCAAATTCCGCACTGGCAAGCTCATAGAAATAGCGGCTATTCGCAGCTTGTTCTTCGGGCAGCATGCCACCTTCACCAGAACAAATGCCCGTGCCTGCTAATTCAGCGCCTTTCGCCAACGCGACTTTGGCTTCTTCAGACAGCGCACCAAAGCTCATGTCAGACACAAACAGCGGTGTTTTTAAGGTCAGCGGCTTTTTCGCGTTCGGGCCAATCACCAATTCTGTGCCAACCGGGGCATCATCCAGCAATGGCTTCGCGGCCATTTGCGCCACCATGATTTGGATCTGATCCCATTCTGGCAATTGATAGCGAGGCACACCCATCGACGTCATTGGGCCATGGTGCCCAAACTTGGTGAGGCCATCTTTCGCAAGCTGGTGAATAAGCTCTACGTTTGGCTCTTCCTTCGTTGCTTTGGCGGTCGGTTGCGCTGCGGCGTCGGTAACGATCACTTCTGGCGCCGGTTTACCGACGTCTTCGGCGGTATAGCGCGTATGGGTGCCATCGCAAAACGGCATGTTGGCAGAGTGCTTACAGGCACAAAAATACGCTTCACCATCTTTCTCTGCTTTGTAGGAAAGCGGCGTAATGCCAGTGCCAGCATGGGAGCCATCGCAGTAGGGCTGAGAGGCTGATTTACCGCAGCGGCAGTAGTAATACTCTTTGCCTTTTTCGAGGTCGACTTTTGTAGGTTTGTTATCAAACACGACAGGGTCTGTCATCATTTGCTCCTTTTGAATGACATAACTTCCAGTGTCCAAGCTTGTTAATTTACTAGAGTGCTTGGTGATAACAGTATGGCTGTATGTTCCTGTTTTTGCGTGTTCAATAATGAGCTTTATCTAAATTAGTACCCCTTAGAATGCGTTATTTTCAAGAACCCTATGCTTGAATAAACAACTAGTTGCTATGAAGCTCGCCTACCCAAACCTGCCAAGGTGCAAGGTGCAATGCGTCATTTTGTGTTGGTGGAGCAACCTGCATGTGAGGAAGTGGCAGTGTTTTCGCGGGACTCGGTAAATTAAGGCGGATCGTGGCCTCTTGGTTTGAGCCGTTGATGGCAATCACCAAGGTTTGCGAGGCGTGGTGGCGTTCAAACACCATGAGTGCTTCATTGAACGCCAGTATTCGGCAACTGCCTTCGCACAATGCAGGTTGTTGCTGTCGCCAAGCAAGCATTTCACGGGTGAAGTTGAGGGTTGAGTGGGGGTCTTGTTGCTGCGCATCTATGGAAAACGCCTTGTGCTCGTCATCAATGGGCAGCCATGGTGAGTGTGAGCTGAACCCAAAGAAGGGGGCATTTTCTCTCCAAGGGAGCGGTGTGCGGCATCCATCTCGCCCCACATAGTTCGCAATGACCTGTTGACCAAATAAATCTCTACGATCTGACGGGGAAACATGCGCCTCGGGCAAACCGAGTTCCTCACCTTGATAAATGCTGATCACGCCTTGCAGTGAACAAAGCAGAGTCAGCAGCATTTTCGCCGCCGCAGGTTGATTGTTCGCATGCTGCCAGCGAGACACAGTGCGTGCAATGTCGTGATTTCCCAATCCCCAGCAACCTATCCCTGGATGAACGGCATTAAAGAACGCGGTAAATTGCTCGCCCACTTGTTGTACATTTTGGCAAAGGCTCAGTGATTCAAAAATATTGGCGGCATCAAGGGCATCCCCTTCGCTGGTATAGCGATCAATCACCGCGTACGGGGAAGGGTCACTTAACGATCCAAGTAGCCATTTCTTCTCATCATACCCATCCGCAATCACCCGTAATTGTTTGAGCAAGTGAATATTCTCAGGACGGCTGATGTTGTAGCGCTGGCTTTGATAACGGTAAGGATCGCTTCTGGCTTCATCTTGCCAACCTAAGTGGCGGGGTGGGTTATTGCGCAGTTTATCGTCATGTAAAAACAGATTCACGGAATCAAGGCGAAGCCCTGTAATGCCGGTGTCGAGCCAAAAGCGCACGTCTTTCATCAACTGACGAACCACATTGGGGTTGCGGTAGTTTAAGTCGGGCTGATTACTCAAGGTGTTGTGGAGATAATATTCACCGCGGGTAGGGTGCCAGCGCCATGCTGATTCCCCGAAAATGGTGAGCCAGTTGTTTGGCGGTGTGCCGTCTGCCCGTGCGGGCGACCAAATGTACCAATCTGCTTTTTCGCTGGTTTTGCTGCTGGCACTGTTTAAAAACCAAGGGTGTTTGCTCGAGGTGTGATTCGCCACGAAATCCAGAAAAACGGCAATGCCTCGCGCTCGGGCTTCTTCCACCAGCGCCTTGAACGTCGACATATCGCCGTATTCAGGGTTGATTGCACTGAGGTTGGTAATGTCATACCCAAAATCACTCAACGGGGATTCAAAAATGGGAGACAGCAAAATGCCATCGACGTTTAACCAAGCGAAGTAGTCCAGCTTTTCTCTGATTCCATCAAGATCGCCAACGCCATCTTCATTGCTATCAAAGAAACTTCTAACGTAAATGTGGTAGAGGATAGGCGATGCATTTAGTTTCATTGTTTTTCTTTATTTCATAGCGAGTTAACTATCATAGCGTAGCGCAAGAGTGCACCATGTTGGTGGTTTATTATGTGGACTTTCGGTTTACAGTGTAAATGTTAC
>JBELME010000207.1:0-7628 GCA_042096095.1 Enterovibrio sp. | reverse complement strand
GTGCATTGGGATGGTGGCGCGTGAGTGACTGCATCTCACCATGCTCTTTAGAAAGTACTTTTCTTGGCATCTAAACGATCGATGACCAATGAACACGGTGACGTAAAGCATCGCGGCGTAAGTAGACAAGAATGGCAAGTACAATAGATTGATGTTGGTCAATGCCCGAGGTTAACGCACGTTTTTTCACCACCGATTTGTCTTTAACTAACGGCGTGTGCGTTATTTTCTATGTATTATCAACAGCATTCCTGTCAGTTTACACTTTCATTTTCCTGCTTTTAAGATGAGTGTAATTCTGAATATGCAGTATTCCAGCCGCGACACCGCGGAGAGTAAACGCGTCAAAAGCTCACTGAAAACCTTACCCAATAGTGGATGTTCGAATACCACCTCTCGCTTTCTTAGAGTTACACTCTAACTCTGGTTGAAGAAGGAGAAAGAAAACCATGCCAAGGATTTTGTGTTTCGGTGATTCAAACACATGGGGATATGACCCTTCTAACGGCCATCGCTGGCCAGAAGGTGTTCGTTGGACATCTCGCTTGGCTGCTGCCTTGAATGAATCAGCCCCCTCCGATGCGCGCTGGCATTTGATAGAAGAAGGATTAAACGGGCGCACATCTGTTTGGAATGACCCAATGAAGCCGCATCGAGATGGCAGTGCGGCGCTTCCCATGCTGTTATTGAGCCACCGCCCCCTTGATTGGGTCGTGATCATGCTCGGCACGAATGATTTAAAATCACAATTCCCATCAGAACCCGCTTGGATTGCCGAAGGCATCCGCAAATTAATTGGTCAAGTGCGTGAAGCTGACAATGCAGGCCACCCTAATCCAAACATTCTTGTCGTCTCCCCACCACCAATGCATGACCAGAACAATTGGGCAACGGGCTTTATTGATGGCCGAGAAAAGTCGCTTCAGCTTGCCGATTTTTATCGTTCAGTCGCAAAAGAAGAAGGCTGTGCATTTTATGAAGCTGCCTCAGTATGTGAAGCCTGCCCCATTGATGGACTACACTTGGATGCGCAAGGCCACAAGGCCTTGGCGGAGGGGCTTGCAAGCGCGTTAAAACAGTTTTTTTCAAGCAATGTATCCAAGGCAATTGATCGCTAAGGTTTTTTTAAGCGTATGAAGATTAAAATACACAAAATAAGAAGAATGAGTATGATGAAAAATATCGTCTTGGCTTTTGCGCTATTCGTCCTAACGGGGTGTCATTCCGTGCCAGAAGGTATCACCCCTGTGACTGGATTTGATAAAGAACGGTACCTTGGTAATTGGTATGAAATCGCTCGCCTCGATCACTCTTTCGAACGTGGTATGAACAAGGTGACAGCGGAATACTCCCTGCAGGAAGACGGCGGCATCAAAGTGGTCAACCGAGGGTTTAAAACAGAGGACCAGGCGTGGACAGAAGCTGTTGGTCGAGCGTATTTCGTAGACAGCGACGCTGTCGGTCATCTCGAGGTGTCATTCTTTGGTCCGTTTTTCTCTTCTTATGTTGTTTTTGAACTCGGTGAAGATTACGAGTACGCTTTTGTGTCCGGCTACAACACGAACTATTTGTGGTTGCTGTCGCGCACGCCAACGGTTTCAGATGCATTGCTCGCGCGCTTTTTAAGACAGGCTCAAGAAAAAGGATTTGATACTGAAGAGATGATCTTATCGGTGCAAAATTAATCAGACTCCACGGTGATTGATTAAACTATCAACAATCTCGCTCGCAAGCTCAGTAAACCGCTAAACATTTCGCCTTTGTTTTGGTTAAATGTTGGTGGTTTTTCATTTCAGTAGATAAAGCATGACGGTAATTACCGATACAGCGACAATGCGAAATACCCTTGATCGCATCAACCGAGATGCGCTCGACTCACTCTCCAATGATGGTGAGTGCACGGTAAAAGTGGGCGACCTTTCGGCCCTTCTTATGGCTTACAGAATCGAGTTAAACAAAAACAAGCGGCTAAAAAAAACGCTTGATAGCCAAACTGTTGTTGCAAGCGCCCTGCTTTAAGGGCTTTTTCCATCTCTTTTTTATCTTGACGCTTCGCCCTTCGCTTGTTTTTCACCCTGCCAAAAAATACGCAAAATGACGCATATAGCACACTTCCTTTCGCGACTATTTGGGGAGTGAGATTTTGCTCACGGTGTGATTTTTTATCGTTTCCACAAACCTCTTTTTTATCTTAAAACCATAGAGCTAGATTTTAGCCGTCACTGAAAAGGCATTCTCGTGGAAACCTATAATTACCGTCTCTATTGCACCGATTGTAAATCTGTCACCCCTCATGACTTTCCCAATGTCGAAAATTACAAAGCGTCAGACTCCGTCGGCACAAGTTTTATCAAATCACTCTTCAATGGCCTCTCTGGCTCTATGATTTCAGGACCTGCTCATCGTCAATGCACACATTGCGGGAATGAGTTCAACTCCTAGCTCTCAATCCGTCTCGTATAAGCGTTCCTTGCGTAATCGAAAAGCGTAACCTCGTCGTTTTTAAAACAGACGACGAATAAAGCACGCTTGTTCTAGCACACTGCTTAGGTTTTAATCATCCTTCGCCGTTTCGTTTTCTGCATGCAAGGACTGCATTCCATGCTCAAAAAAGCCATTCCCTTCTTTTTCGTTTTACTCTGGAGTACGGGCTTTGTGGGTGCAAAATTCGGCCTCATCGATTCCAACGCGGCGACGTTTCTGCTGATCCGCATGGCGTTAAACGTTGTGGTATTCATCGCGATACTCTCGGTGATGAAACCTGTGATGCCCAAAGGGATGCAGCTCGTTCATGCACTGGTATCGGGTTTGTTGATCCACGGGTTTTACCTAGGTGGCGTGTTTGCCGCGATTGGCTTAGGCATGCCCGCTGGCCTTTCATCGTTATTAGTGGGTCTGCAGCCTATTCTTACAGCCATCATTGTGGTGAACACCTCCTCAGAGAGGCTCAACATTGCGCAATGGTTAGGGCTTGCCGCTGGTATCGTTGGCATTGCCTTTGTGGTGCAAGGCAAAATGAGCTGGGGCGTCGATGCGCAACCGCTTTACGCCTATATGTTTGTCGGCTCTGCGCTACTGGGCATTACGTTCGGTACGCTCTATCAAAAACGCTTTTGTCAGGGAGTAAACTTGGTGGCTTCTGCCATGTGGCAATATGTTGCTGCAACTATCGTTTTCTTGCCGATGGCTTGGTTTATTCAGGGGTTTGACGTGACGTGGACCCTCACCTTTACCCTCACTATGGTCTGGTCGGTGCTTGTGTTGTCCGTGGTGGCTGTTTTGCTGTATCTCTACATGGTGGGGCAAGGCGCCGCATCAAAGGTGACGTCGTTTATTTACCTCGTTCCCCCACTTGCCGCCATCCAAGGTTGGTTGTTTTTTGACGAAACTTTTTCTGGGTCCACGCTCATTGGCTTTGCCTGCTGCGCCCTCGCCGTTTATCTCGTCATGAAAGCGCCAACACTGTCGCTGAAGTTCAACAAGCCCTAGTTAGACAAATACACACCTAGGAAAAAACTTTCGAGCAAAAGTGGCTTCACAATTACATGGCGAAACCTAGCACATCCCTTCTGCATCTGAGCATTTTTCAATCAGAACTTCACGCCATATATTGCGCCAAATTAAGTAACAATTGAATAGCCACTCCCTCATATTAAAATAAATTGATTTTATATTCGCATTTAACGACATTTTATGCCCCTTTAGATATTGAGAAATGATGGCATGTCTCAAACACATGTTTCCACTCAGGATGCATCCTCGGGTGCAAAGAAATGGCAAATGCCAGACACCTTGCTCCTGATATTTATCGTTGGTCTTTTGGCCGCCGCCATGACCTATTTGATTCCTGTCGGCCAATTCGATAGCCAACAAGTCTCTTTCATGACTGACGGCGTTGAGAAGTCTCGCACCGTCATTAACCCTGAATCATTCCGTTATGTCACCGATGAAACCGGTGAATTGGTTTACAGCAAAGTACAGTTCTTTGCTTCCGGTGGTGGCATTGACTTGATGAACTTCCCGTTCGAAGGTCTGGTATCAGGCTCCAAATGGGGCAGCGCGATTGGCGTCATTATGTTCATGCTCATTATCAGTGGTGCGTTCGGCATCGTGATGCGCACGGGCACCATTGATAACGGCATTTTAAAGCTGATCCACAAGACCAAAGGCAGCGAAGCACTCTTTATTCCCGCCTTGTTTTTGCTATTTTCTTTGGGCGGTGCCGTGTTTGGCATGGGTGAAGAAGCCGTTGCGTTTGCCATTATCATCGCGCCTTTGATGGTTCGATTGGGCTATGACGGCATCACAACCGTGATGGTGACCTATGTCGCGACACAGGTTGGCTTTGCGACCTCTTGGATGAACCCTTTCTCTGTTGCCATTGCACAAGGTATCGCAGGCGTTCCAGTGCTATCTGGCATGACAATGCGCATGGTGATGTGGGCTGTGTTTACCCTGGTAGGTATCGGCTTCACCATGATATATGCCTCTCGCATTAAAGCGAATCCTTCGGCATCTTACAGTTTTGAATCAGATGCTTACCTCAAAAACAAGGACGTAGATGTTCAAGAAAGCCGCTGGGGCTTCGGTAATACCTTAGTCATTCTCATGGTGATCGCGACTACCGTTTGGGTTGTATGGGGCGTGGTAATGCATGCTTGGTACATCCCAGAAATCGCCTCTCAGTTCTTCACCATGGGCTTTGTGGTTGTCATCATTGCGATATTGTTCAACCTGAACAACATGACATTCAATGATGTGGCTGATGCCTTCAAAGAAGGTGCAGGTATCATGCTCGCACCTGCTTTGTTAGTGGGTTTTGCCAAAGGCGTGTTGCTGCTATTGGGCGGTGGTTCGGAAGAACCAAGCGTACTCAATACCATCTTGCACAATGCGGGAAGTTCTATCAGCGAATTGCCTTCTGCGATGGCTGCATGGTTGATGTATGTGTTCCAGTCCGTGTTCAACTTCTTCGTGACATCGGGTTCAGGTCAAGCCGCATTGACCATGCCATTATTGGCACCTTTGTCAGATATCGCAGGAGTGACACGCCAAGTTTCCGTTTTGGCCTTCCAACTGGGCGACGGCTTTACTAACATCATCGTTCCTACTTCTGCTTCTTTAATGGCCACACTGGATGTGTGTCGTATTGATTGGGGTAACTGGGTGAAGTTCGTGTGGCGCTTTATGCTGTTGTTGTTCATCATGGCAAGTATCACCGTTGTGGGTGGACACATGATGGGCTTTGCATAACCGCAAAACCCCACGCGATATAACGCATACATTTACAAAGGCGAGATCACCATCTCGCCTTTTTTACAGCAAGAACATGCTATGACGACATACATTGAAAACAACAAAATTGATGGCCTAGACGTTATCAGTGCGCTTGATGTCACTTCACTCGAAGCTGGTCAGCACAAGTTTTGGTTCCGCATCGCTACCGACGCGCTATCCCAACACATGCATCTTCCAGTCTGGGTATTCAAAGGCAGCAAACTGGGTAAGAACATCGTGATTACAGCGGGTGTTCACGGCGACGAATACAACGGCGTCCTCTCCGCTCAACATATCGCGCGTGAGTTGAAAGACAAGGACATCGCCGGTTGTGTAACGATAGTGCCGACGGTCAACCTGACCGGTATGAAACACCATACCCGTGATTTTTTCTCGTCAGATCCTGATGTATCAAACGGCAACTTGAACCGTTTCTTCCCGGGAGATGCGACAGGTAACGATGTACAACGATACATCTATCCGCTTTGGCATCATTTGCTCCAGCCAAATGCAGAGCTTGCGATTGACCTGCATACCCAAACATCAGGCACGGTTTACCCTCTGTACACGTTTGCCGATTTCCGCATTGATGACGCCGTGCAAATGGCGCGCTTAATGAACCCAGATGCCATCTTGAATGACCCAGGCGATCCGGGGATTCTGGAAACCGTGTGGAATGAAAACGGCATTCCAAGCATTACCGTCGAAGTCGGCATGGGGCGCTACACGGATATCGAACTGGTACAACGCACCACACGTGGCGTGATGAATATTTTCAAATACCACGGCATTATTGAGGGCGACACAATGGCATTCGTCCCGGCAGTTGAAGGTGAGAAAGTGACTAGCATCCGCGCGGAACAAGGTGGGTTTATTTTACCACAAGCCGAACTGATGCAATTCGTGGAAGAAGGCCAATTACTCGCCACTCAATACGACAGTTTTGGCGAGGAAATTCACCAATATCGAGCGCCAGAACCGGGCATTTTGCTAAGCCAGAATGTTGAATCAATGCGTGCAGCAGGTTCATTAGTTGCTCGGATTATTCACCCGTACAGCTAATATTCGCTCATATCAATACGCTTTGTTTTCTAAAGCCGCCATTGCGCGGCTTTTTTTAGTTTAGCGAGCACTCTCAGCGCAATGCTCACCGTACAGTGATCGTAATCGGTTGAGAGAATATGGGCGGGGAATGGGGAACATGCTGATCATCTCCCAATAGAATTTGAAGCGTATGCTTTCCGCTAGGCAACGTTAGCGTGACATCGGATGCGCCGCCATCAAGATGCACAACATGAGCGTTCACCGGTAACGGCATCGATAGATCAACCAAATCATCAAGGTTGATAAGCACATGACAATGTCCATTAAGCTTTGTCTCACGCGTGGGCGCAAGACTTTCCTTCATAACACCGATTTTCACGTCAAACTGACGAGACACAATATCCCCATCTTTTGGCGCAATAAAATATACCTTGGTACCCACAGGTGCGGGGGCTGCTAGACAAACGGAAAATGGAAATGCCGTAATGATAACGAGATAAACCAATAGCCTTGATGAAACCGAAATGACTGCATTCATCCACCCACCCTTTCGTCACCGCATACCTTTACAGCGTGGTTGAGAGTTTGAGATCCAAAGCGTCAGGAAATGGGACAAAGGGGCATTTTCCCATTGGCGGTGCATAAATCAGCGCCAACGAAAGTAAATAACCCCATTTCACTAGGAAGGCTTGATGCTATTGCTCGTCGCTCATGACATGTGCTGATCCAACCATTTTATTATCTACCGCACGGCTATACACAAAAATACCGGCAAAGATTGCACATGCTAACAAACGTAATCCAATCGGTAAGCTCGGCCACAGCAGAAGCACACACGTGCCAAGAAGCACCAACCTCAGAAGAATATTGAGCGGCCCCTCAAGGTAGCCTTCCAATGCACCTATCATCGCGTAAGTTCCGATAATGGCGAAAACACCCACCAGCAACACGTCGCTGATATTCCAACTAATCAGCTGGGTGTAGGCAATGAGTATCGGCACTAAATACAACCCTTTCGCAATTTTCCACGCTGTCATGCCTGTCCGCATCGCCGGCGTTCGTGCGATCGTCGCCGCAGCAAAAGCCGTTAAACAAACGGGAGGTGTCACATTGCTGTCTTGCGATAGCCAGAAAATGATCAAGTGCGCGGAAAGCAATGCGAGGCCCACGGTTTCCACACCCAAACTCTGCTCAAGTAGGGTTTCTTTGAAATCCGCAGGAACAAGTAACAGCATCTCTTTCGCCATTTCCAGGGCGTTGTTGATCAAATAATTATACCAACACACTGATCCAATTGAGTTTCTCAT